>NZ_KB890024.1:3600000-3900000 GCF_000372965.1 Hoeflea sp. 108
CGCCACCGACGTCGACGGCACGCCGCTGATCCTGATCTCGGGACTTTCGGCCCACACCAAGGGCATCACGGCCGATCCCCGCTGCTCGCTGCTTGTCGGCGAGATCGGCAAGGGCGATCCCCTCGCCTATCCGCGCATCACCCTGTTCTGCCGTGCCCGCCGCCTCGAGCGCGGCACGCCGGAACAGGCCCGCGCCGAGCGGCGCTACCTCAACCGCAACCCGAAGGCCAAGCTTTATGTCGGGCTCGGCGACTTCGCCATCTTCCGCCTCGAACTGGAACGCGCCAACCTCAACGGCGGCTTCGGCAAGGCGTATCTCCTGACGCGCGATGATCTGCTGCTGCAGGGGCCGGCGGTGGAAGCAATCGCGGGTGCCGAGCAATCTGCGCTCGACCACATGAATTCGGACCACCGCGAGGCGATCGACATCTATGCCGCGCATTTCGGCCGCCTGCAGGGCACCGGCTGGTCGCTCAGCGGCTTCGACCCAGAAGGCATGGATCTTACGTTGGGGGATGAGGCCGGACGCGTGCTTTTTCCTCAGATACTTGGCGAATCTGCCGATCTTCGCCGGAGCCTCGTCGAAATGGCCAAACAGGGGCGCGCAGCAAGGTCTTGATTTTTTGAAGGAAAGCTGATTTCTCCTTGAATTGCTAATTCGTCAAACGATTCACTGGCGAATTGGTATCGTGATCTGGCGTTATTGCCCCCATGGCGCCGGAGAGCATTGCGGATACACGGGGTACCCATGAAACCGAAGAAACTGACGGCCAATGCGGAAGCCGCTGCCTCTTTGCTGACGCTTATGGGCAACGAAAAACGGCTGTTGATAATGAGCCACCTTCTCGACACGGAGATGTCGGTGGGAGCTATCGCCGAGAAGGTCTCTCTGAGCCAATCGGCGCTTTCGCAACACCTTGCACGCCTGCGAAACGAAGAGCTGGTCGAGACCCGTCGCGACCGGCAAATGATCTACTACACCTGCAAGTCCGAAGCAGTGCGTAAGCTGCTCGGCACGCTTGAAGGTATTTTCGAGGACGCCTGACACACGACCAGGCTTCTCAGGGCTCCCATGGCGGCCTGCCCTCCGCTATGGAGCATGGATGAACATTATCCGCATAGACGACCCGGCCGACCCGCGCGTCGCGCCTTATCTGGACATACGCGAGCGTGATCTCGTCGGGCGCGAGGGCCGCTTCGTGGCCGAAGGCAAGGTTGTCCTCAACGTGCTGTTTTCAGCACGCCGCTTCGAGGCGGAGTCGGCGCTCGTCCTGGAAAACCGCTTGGACGGGCTGGCGGCGACGCTGGCGCTCGCTCCAGATCACCTGCCTGTCCATGTCGTGTCGGGCGCAGTGATGGATGCCATCGCCGGCTTCCACATGCATCGCGGCATCCTTGCCATCGGTCGCAAGGGAGAGCCCGCCACTGTCGACGGCCTGCTGGCCGCCCTGCCCGAGCGCGCGCTCGTGGCGGTGCCTGTCGGCATTTCGAACCACGACAATATCGGCTCGATCTTCCGCAACGCGGCTGCCTTCGGCGCAGATGCCGTGCTGCTCGACGAAACCTGCTGCGACCCGCTCTACCGCAAGGCAATCCGTGTGTCGGTGGGGGCCGTGCTCAAGGTCCCCTTTGCCGTCGGCGGTTCGGCGGGCGAGATCGCGGACGCGCTGTCGCGCCACGGCTTCGGCCAGCTGGCGCTGTCTCCGGCGGGACAGGCCGACATCAGGGACATCGCCCGCCCGGCACGGCAGGCGCTTTATCTCGGCACCGAAGGCGAAGGGCTGCCGCAGGCGCTGATGGCGCGGCTGACCACGGCGCGGATCAGGATGGCGCCCGGCTTCGACAGCCTGAACGTCGCCGCCGCCTCGGCAATCGCCCTGCACCATTTTACCGACGCGACCGACTGAGCCGCCGCGCGCCGGTACATCCCCTCGGACGCAGGGCGGCCTGGACGACGCAACTGCCTGGATTTGCCTATTCGGCCGCCGGTGCCTTTTGCAGCGCCCGGACGCGGTCGGCGAGGCTGACCACGGTGCCGCGGTCGCTTGCGGCCGGCACAGGCGCTTCCACGACCTTGTCCAGGGCCTTTGAAATCGGCGATTCCGGCCCTTCGAGGCGCGCAGTCAGCGCCACGACCTCGGCCGCCAGCTCATGCATCTGTTCACGCAGGACGGCGTCCTGGCCGGCACTCGGCACGGCATCGCCCGAGCGCGAAAGTTCGCCCTTCAGCCGCTTGTTCTCGCGGATCAGGGTGGCGATGCGCCCCTCGAAGCGCTCGCGCTCGGCCGTCTGGCCGCTGCCATTGGCCGTCGGCACCGCTGCCGGCTGTTGCTGCGCGGCCTTGGCCTGCTCGCGCAGGCGGGCGAGTTCTCTTTCGCGCCGTTCGATCTTTTCGTCCCGGTCGCTCAGCGTCGACACCATCTTCTCGATCTTCTTGTCCAGGTCGGAGGCGCGCTTGGTTTCTGCCTTCAGCGCATCGCGCACCGCCTTGTTGTCGGCCTCGATCTCCGCCACGCGCTTGTCGAAGACCTTGCGCTGCTGGCGCAAGCTCGACATGTCGTCCGTCAGCTTGCCGAGTTCGCTTTCGCGGCTGACCAGCTCGATCTGGCGATTGGAGGAGGACAGGCTGGCCTCGTCATAGAGGCGGCCAAGCTCCTCGAATTCCACGGCGCGCTTGTCCAGCAGGCTTTCGGCCTCGGCAAGCTGGCCCGCGAGCGCCTTGATCTGTTCGTCGCGCTTTCCGACCTCGTCATGCAGGCTGCCGTGCCTGGCTTCCAACTCGTTGACCGTGCGGTCCTTGTCGGCATGTCCGTCGGAAAGCAGCTTCTGCGCCTCGTGCAGGCGGCTGAGTTCCACCGCCTGGGAAAGCGCCTTTTCTTGCGAGGCCTTGAGCTGAACCTCGACCTTGCGCAGCGCCATCGCATGTTCGGCCCGGAGGCTGTCCTTGTCGGCGCGGATTTCCTCGAGCGTCATGGGCAGCTTCGCCTCGACGCGCTGGCGCGTCACCGAGACCGTGCGCCGCCACACCGCCGGTGCGATCAGCAGCACGAGGAACCCTGCGGTCAGGAAGCCAAGAACGAAAAACAGGATCGACTGGACCAAGGCACTTTACCCGTTACGGACAGGTGCGAGTTTGCCATGATCCCATGGCAGGAATCCAGCACCGCTGCAAATGCTCCACCGCACTTGGCAGGCCTTCGCGCGGTTTTCTCACAAGATCGTGCACAGCTTTTGCGTGTATGCGCTCCGACAGGCGAGGCATTGCCGGGCGGCGCGGACGCCGCCCGGACAGGCTCAGAAGGGATTCCAGGTCGGCTGCTGGGTCAACTTCAGGTAGCCGACATTGATGCCGAGACGCGCGCCGACACCGGTGCGCACCGGCACCAGCAGGATGTTGCCGCGCTTGAGCACGTTGAAGCCGACGCCGGCGATCACATAGGCCGAACCGGCGACACCGGCATAACGGTCATAGAGATTGTTCACGTCGTCGAGATTGTAGACCAGCATCATGATGCGCGAGCCCTGGCCGCCAAAGTCCCAGCCCAGCGACGGACCCTGCCAGAACACCTTATGGTCGCCGGCATTCTTGGTGTAGAGCGAGCCTTCGCCATAGGTCAGGCCGCCGACGAAGGCGCCGGAGCCCTCTTCGCCCAGCACATAGCCGTTGGGCAGGCCATAGGACGCGAAAATCTTCTCGACGACGCTGGCCAGTCCGCCCGAGGTCGAACCGAAGAAGCGATGACCGGAATCGAGGATCTCCTGCGCAGTGTATTCCTGTGCGCGAGACGCGGATGTCGAAAATGCCAGAACGCCGGCCAGGACGAACATCGCGGCAAAAAGCCGGGTAAACGCCCGGCTATAGAATCGGGAAATCATGCTTCCAAATCTCCGTCAGGGAGCACACTTTCTCCGACGCCCCGGACCCGCTGCCACTCTTTTTGGTGGCTCGCCTGTCCAACTCGGCAAACTATGCCGTAATCCTTTTTCAACCATTAAACTGCCTTAAGAAGATGGCATATCGAAGGCGACATGAGGCCGTAAAAAGGCCTGTTATGCGCCAAAGTGCGGGCATTTTAACCATCTTGCGCCCCCTGTTTCTTGCCGCGTTAACCAGCCCTGTGTAACCAAGGGTACAGTTGGCCAGCCCTGATTCGCGCAAGGGCGCCGTGCGTCCATGAGGACACACAAAAGGCGTCCTAGCCTGTTGAGTCGGCGCATCGTGATTTCCGAAAACCGGTCGCGGCTTTCGGGCCGATACGCTCCGGGGTCCTGGTCTCGGAATTGAGCTTGAAGCCACCGCTCTAAGGGATGCCCACATGGCCGAATTGTTGTCGCTTTCCGCCCCCGATCTCGCGGCGCTGCTGTGCAGCAGGGTCTGCCACGACATCATTTCGCCGGTCGGCGCCATCAACAACGGCCTCGAACTGCTCGATGAGGGCGGCGCCGACGAAGACGCGATGCGCCTGATCCGCACCAGCGCCCGCAACGCCTCGGCGCGGCTGCAATTCGCCCGCATCGCCTTTGGCGCGGCAGGCTCCGCCGGCATGCTGATCGACACCGGCGACGCCGAAGCGGTCGCCACCGCCTTCCTCAAGAACGAAAAGCCGGAACTGACCTGGACCGGCGGCCGCGCGCTGCTGCCCAAGAACAAGGTCAAGCTGCTGCTCAACCTGCTCCTGGTCGCCAATGCCGCGATCCCCAGGGGCGGCAAGCTGAACGCCACGCTCGAAAACCTCGAGACCGCGCCGAAGTTCACCCTGTCAGCCTCGGGTCCGATGCTGCGCGTGCCGCCGAAGTTCCTCGAGCTGCACTCCGGC
This sequence comes from Hoeflea sp. 108, assembly GCF_000372965.1. Classification (NCBI taxonomy): domain Bacteria; kingdom Pseudomonadati; phylum Pseudomonadota; class Alphaproteobacteria; order Hyphomicrobiales; family Rhizobiaceae; genus Hoeflea; species Hoeflea sp. 108. The sequence goes on from NZ_KB890024.1 coordinate 3,604,818, forward strand.
CAGAAGCCCGAAGAGCCGATCGACGCCCATTCGGTGCAGCCTTACTACACCCTGCTTCTGGCCCGTGAGGCCGGCATGACCATCTCGGTTCACGCCACGCCGGAAGAGATCCTGTTCACGGCCGAATAAATCCGGCCGGACGTCGAATATTCCAGACGTTTCTGACAGTCCCGCCGGCATCCGGCGGGACTGTTTTCGTTTGGGCACAGTCTTCGCCGGCAACTGGCGGCCCGAATGTTTCCAAGAATTTTACCATCCGGCTTTTCGGCTTCTTTACCGGACCGCACTACGGTCCGCAGACAACGCCGAACGCCCTTGTGTCCGGCTCCCGCAGAGAGGTCCGGGATATGAAGCGCTGCCTGTTCGTCGACGATTCCAGCGTCATCCGCAAAGTCGCCAAACGCATCCTGAACGGCCCCGACATGCTGGTGGTCGAGGCTGCCACGGGCGCCGAGGGCCTGGACGTCTGCGCTTACGATATGCCGGACATCATCGTCGTCGACGGTGCGCTCGAAGACATCACCACCGTCGACTTCATCCGCCGCGTGCGGGCGATGCCGAGCCCGGTCAAGCCGCAGATCGCCATCTGCCTGACCGAGGTGGACATCGGCGCCATCATGCGCGCCAAGCGCGCCGGCGCCCAGGGCTATCTCTTGAAGCCGTTCACCCGGCCGCAGCTGCTCGACCGCTTCCGCGCCTTCGACGTGGCCGCCTGAGCGCGGCCGAAAACCGGAACCGGTTTCCGGGAGACAAGCACGTCGATTCAATAGGTTAGTACATCCAACGGGCGCAGGGCGCTCCATTCGGCACAAAAAAGAAAGCCCGGCACAGAGGCCGGGCTTTGACTGAAGGTAAAGCAGATATCAGGCGATTTCGCGCAGCTCTTCCGGCTCGCGCAGCACATAACCGCGGCCCCAGACCGTTTCGATGAAGTTCTGGCCGCCGGATGCAGCGTCGAGCTTCTTGCGCAGCTTGCAGATGAAGACGTCGATGATCTTCAGTTCCGGCTCGTCCATGCCGCCATAGAGGTGGTTGAGGAACATTTCCTTGGTAAGCGTGGTGCCCTTGCGCAGCGAGAGCAGCTCCAGCATCTGGTATTCCTTGCCGGTCAGGTGCACGCGCTGGCCACCGACCTCGACCGTCTTGGCGTCGAGATTGACGATCAGGTCGCCGGTCATGATGACCGACTGGGCGTGGCCCTTCGAACGGCGCACGATGGCGTGAATGCGCGCCACCAATTCGTCCTTGTGGAACGGCTTGGTCATGTAGTCGTCGGCGCCGAAGCCCAGGCCGCGCACCTTGTCCTCGATGCCGGCCATGCCGGAGAGGATCAGGATCGGCGTCTTGACCTTGGACAGGCGCAAAGTGCGCAGAACCTCGTAACCCGACATGTCGGGCAGGTTCAGGTCGAGAAGGATGATGTCGTAGTCATAGAGCTTGCCGAGATCGACGCCTTCTTCGCCGAGGTCGGTCGTGTAGACGTTGAAGCTCTCAGACTTGAGCATCAGTTCGATGCTCTGTGCGGTTGCACTGTCGTCTTCTATCAGCAGAACGCGCATTCAAAATCCCCTTTTCTGCTGCCGGATGCCTTCGCGGTCCTATCCATCCCGGCCCAGTGCTTACCTGAATCGCAGGCTGCCACCGAATGGTTAACAAAACCTAATTTCGTATGGAAGACCATATCAGAAATTTTAACCGGCGCATACACCCACTTGAATCCAAACATGAATCACAAGGTCAACATCTTAACGCGCTGCATTAACTAGGTTGCCTAAGCGACTCTGGAAACGGACCCGCAGGTTCACAGCGAAAACTGGAATCTTTACCGGGTCTTAAGTCTCGGTAGGTATGATTAACGATGCCCGTAAACGAATGGTTACCAACGGTGAAAAACTTTAAAAGTTTGTTTTCCATCATTGGGGATCAGGGTCCGTTCGGTTGCGGCAGGTCCTTCGGGGCCAGAGTGACAGTAAGAGTGCGTTTTTCGGTGTTCGGGAGTATCGGGTCATGAAGTCACGGGAGAACCTGGTCAGGCTCAAGCAGTTCCAGGTGAACGAAAAGCGCCGGCAACTGATGCAGCTTGATTCGATGATCGCCGAATTCGATCGAATGGCGAACGAACTGGAATTGCAGATCGTCGCTGAGGAGAAGAAGGCTGGGATCACCGATCTCAATCATTTCGCTTATCCGACATTCGCCAAGGCCGCGCGCCAGCGGCGCGACAATCTGAAAAACTCCCAACACGATCTGGCGCAACAGCGCGCCGCAGCAGAAGCCTTACTCGCTGAAGCTGAAGCGGAGCTGTCCAAGGCGGAAATGCTGGAATCGCGCGATCGCACCAACCGCGAGGCCGAAACCGGCGGCCGCAGCGCAATGATCGGCTGAAAAGCCCGATTTCAAGGAACCGGCACGCCGGCCCCAGCCGGCAAGGCCTCAGAGTTCGGCGAACTGCCCTTCGCCGGCCTGCGAACGTGCGCGCGCTTCGCGAATCTCGGGCGCATGCCTCTCCGACCAGACCCTGATCTGATTGAGCAACTCGGCGACGTTCTGGCCGAGTTCGGTGAGCTCATATTCGACGCGCGGCGGAATGACGGGAAATATCTCGCGCCGCACCAGGCCATCGCGCTCCAGAACCCGCAGGGTCTGTGTCAGCATCTTCGGCGTGATGCCTTCCACCTTGCGCGACAGGTCGCCATAGCGACGCCTGCCCGTCTTCAAAGCCCCCACGACAAGATAGACCCACTTGCTCGCCAGCATCTCGAGCACGGTGTGCGACATGCATGAGCGCTTGAAGGCGTCATAGCCGAAGGGGGTATCGGGGGCGCATTCACTATCCATGAGGTACCTATATATCAAAAAGGTACATACTGGACAAGATACCTATACTATCCAAATGATAGTGGCACATCGTCCCAAGGAGAACATCACGATGCGAGCCATTACCCAGAACACCGTCGGCGGCCCCGAAGTGCTGACGCTTGCCGACCTGCCCGCCCCGCAGCCGAAGCCCGGCGAGGTGCTGATCCGCACCAGGGCGGCGGGCGTCAACCCGGTCGATGCCGCCGTACGCGGCGGCTACTACCCGCTGCTCGGCGAACCGCCCTTCGTGCTCGGCTGGGACGTTTCCGGCACGGTTGAAGCCATTGGCGCCGGCGTCACCGACCTTGCGCCTGGCGACGAGGTCTTCGGCATGCCGCGCTTCCCCGCCGGGGCGGCCGCCTATGCGGAACTGGTGGCGGCACCCGCGTCGGAAGTCGCCCGCAAGCCGGCGAGCCTCGACCATCTCGACGCCGGCGCATTGCCTCTGGCCGGCCTCACCGCGTGGCAGGGACTGGTGACGTTCGGCCGCATCAAGGCCGGCGACCGCGTGCTGGTCCAGGCCGCGGCCGGCGGCGTCGGCCATCTCGCCGTGCAGATCGCCAAGGCGCGCGGCGCTTACGTCATTGCCACGGCCAGCCCCGGCAAGGTCGACTTCGTCCGCTCGCTCGGCGCCGACGAGGTGATCGACTACACCAGGGACGACTTTGTCCAGAAGGCAGGCAAGGTCGATCTCGTCTTCGAAGCGCTTGGCGGCGACCATCCCGAAAAGTCGCTGAAGACGCTGAAGACGGGCGGCACGCTCGTCGTCCTGCTCGGCACAAGCGACAAGGTGGCGGCCGAGGCTGCCGAGCGCGACATCAGGATCGAGCGCATTTCCGTGCGCCCCGACCGCGCCGGCCTGGAAGATCTGGCGAAGCTGATCGACGCGGGCAAGCTCAAGGTGCATGTCGCCAAAAGCTTCCCGCTGGCGGAGGCTGCCGCTGCCCACGACTTCCTTGCCGGCAAGCCCATCGGCAAGGTGGTGCTGACGGCCTGAGAGCAACGCCCTCAAGCGCGATGATGAAGAAGCCGGACAGCAGGCGGCTGCCCGGCTTCTCTGCTGTTCACCCGTCCGTTATAGCTTGGCGATGCGATCGCTTCTGCCACTGATCCTGTTTGCAGCCTCCATCTGCTTCTCGCTCGGCATCGTCCTGCCGCTGATCCATGTCGACCGGCTGTATTTCTTCTCCGACGAACCTTCGCTGATCGGCATGATCGCAGCACTGTGGAGCGGCGGCGACTGGCTGCTGGCGGCTGTCGTGGCGCTGTTTTCCGTGGCGTTCCCCGCCATGAAGCTCGGCCTGCTGCACAACGCAGCCTATGGCCGATCGGGCGCAGGCATTCCCGGCTGGTTTCGCGCTTTGTCGAACTGGTCGATGCTGGACGTGATCCTGGTCGCGCTCGTGATCTTCGCCGCCAAGACCTCCGGCCTGGCAACTGCCTTCACCAAGCCCGGACTGTGGTTCTTTGCGGCGTCGGTGGTGCTGACGGCCACCGCCTCCGCCATGATCAAGCGCGCGCCGCGACCGGAAGACCGGACGGCTCACTGATAACCGAGCTCTCCGCCCTCAAAGCCAGGGCTCGGAAAACCCCGCCGAAAAGCAAAAAGGGTGCGGTTTCCCGCACCCTTTTCTTTGATTGGCCCTAACGGCCGGTGTCAGTGACGATACTGCTGGATGCGCGTGGTGCGCAGGCCAGCAAGACCGTATTCGTCAATGGATGCCTGCCAGGAGAGAAACTCCTCGGTCGTCAGCTTGTAGCGCTGGCACGCCTCTTCGAGGCTGAGCAGCCCACCCCTGACGGCGGCAACCACCTCCGCCTTGCGGCGGATAACCCACCGGCGCGTGTTGCTCGGGGGCAGATCGGCAATCGTAAGCGGGCTGCCGTCCGGCCCGATAACATATTTGACACGCGGTCTAACCAGATCGGTCATCGTACTCTCTACTAAAAACTCAAAGACCCAATCATCCGCCACACTAACGCCACAGCTTTAAAAATTGCCTAAGCGTTCCCTAAGGGGTAAGTAACGAACGTGAATGGATCGTTAGACTCTTGATCCGCAATTTAACCACCTGCCCAGAGCTTTGTATTTGCAGCGCAAAAAGCGCGCACACGGCGCGGGTGGCACTGCGGCCGGGGTTGACCTATATTGCAGCCATTGGCATGCAGCCGACCAAAGACAGCGGAACGCAATCCCGATGAACAGCCTGGACCTGCCCGGACGCCCCGAAGACACCCGCGTGGTTGTAGCCATGTCGGGTGGTGTCGATTCTTCAGTGGTCGCGGGCCTGCTCAAACAGGAAGGCTACGACGTCGTCGGCGTGACGCTGCAGCTCTATGACCATGGCGCCGCCACCCATCGCGCCGGCTCGTGCTGCGCCGGCCAGGACATCGCCGATGCCCGCCGCGTCTCCGAGACGCTCGGCATTCCGCATTATGTGCTCGATTATGAAGAGCGCTTCCGCAAGGCCGTGATCGACCCGTTCGCCGAGAGCTATGTCGCCGGCGAAACGCCCATCCCCTGTGTGTCGTGCAACCAGACCGTCAAGTTCGCCGACCTTTTGGCCACCGCCCGCGAGCTCGGTGCCGATGCGCTGGCCACCGGCCACTACATCCGCTCGGGCCAGAACGGCGCCCACCGCGCCCTTTATCGCCCTGTCGATGCCGACCGCGACCAGAGCTATTTCCTCTTCGCCACCACGCAGGAGCAGATCGACTATCTGCGCTTCCCCCTCGGCGGCATGTCCAAGCCCGACGTGCGCGCCGCCGCAGAGCGCATGGGCCTGACGGTCGCCGCCAAGCAGGACAGCCAGGACATCTGCTTCGTGCCGCAGGGCAAGTACACCGACATCATCGCCAAGCTGCGTCCGTCGGCCGCCAACCCCGGCGACATCGTCCACATCGACGGCCGCGTGCTCGGCCGCCACGAGGGCATCCTGCGCTACACCATCGGCCAGCGCCGCGGTATCGGCATCGCCTCGGGCGAGCCGCTCTACGTCGTCCACATCGACGCCGAGCGGGCGCGCGTCATCGTCGGCCCGCGCGAGGCGCTGGAGACGCACAAGATCTTCCTGCGCAACATGAACTGGCTGGGCGATGGCACCCTTGCCGATGTGCCCGCAGGCGGCCTCGAAATGTTTGCCAAAGTGCGCTCGTCGCGCCCGCCGCGCGCTGCGGTCCTGCATCACCAGAACGGTGCCACCTGGGTCGAGCTGTCGGACGGTGAGTCGGGCATCGCCCCCGGCCAGGCCTGCGTGCTCTATTCCGACGACGGCAACGAAGCGCGTGTCTTCGGCGGCGGCTTCATCGAGCGCTCCGAGCGGCGCGCCGATGCTGAGGCCATGCTGACCAGGCTGGCCGCCATGCCGGGCCCGATCGCAGCCGAATAAGCCTGGACACCATGCTGGAAGCAGCCAAGCGCTGGGCGCGGCTTCTGAAGCGCGATGTCGTGGCGCTCTATCTTGCCGCGCGCAGCCCGCTGACGCCGTGGCCTGCCCGCGTGGCGGCTGCCTGCGTCGCCGCCTATGCGCTCAGCCCAATCGATCTCATTCCCGATTTCGTGCCGGTGCTCGGCTATCTCGACGACCTGCTGATCGTGCCCCTGGGCATCTGGCTGGTGATCCGCATGATCCCGGCCGAGCAGATGGCGGGCTTCCGCGCCGAGGCGGCAAACATTACCGCCAAGCCACGCAGCATGGCCGGCCTCGCCTTCATCGTGGTGGTGTGGCTGGCAGCAATTGCGCTTGCCGGCTGGTGGGTGTTGACCAAGCGAGGGTAATAGCGAAAAAGCCGGGGAGCACGACGCATCCCCCTATTCGCTATTCCCTACTCACTCAGTCGTGCGTCACCGTGCCCGCCGTCAGGATCCTCAGCACCCCGATCGCCTCGTCACCGCCCGTGCGCGGCTCTTCGCGCGTCTCGATGCAGTGGATGAAATGCTCGAGCTCGCGCGTCAGCGGCATCGCGTTCTCGATGGCAATGTAGGTCGGATCCTTCATGGTCGACGTCCACGACCCGCCATCCTCCTGCCAGACAGCGTGGCGGTAGACGGCGAGCTTACGCTCCTGCGGCTCGACATCGTCGAACACGGCCATCGCCTTGGTGCCGACCACCGACAGCCGGCGCTCGCGATAGGGATTGAGGCGCGAGGCGAAGAGATGGCCGCGCAGGCCGTTGGGAAAGCGCATGTGCAGATGCGCAAAGTCGCTGAGGTGATTGAGCAGTGCAGCCCCCTCGCCCCTGACCTCGACCGGATCGGTGCCGGTGATCGCCAGGATCATCGACAGGTCGTGCGGCGCGAGATCCCACAGCGCATCGTTTTCGGCGTGGAACTTTCCAAGGCCGAGGCGGTGCGAATGAATGTAGCCGACCTCGCCCAGCTCGCCGCTGTCGACCAGCGCCTTGAGGCCTTCGAAGGCCGGATGAAAACGCAGCACATGGCCGGTCATGAACACGCGGCCATTGTCGCGCGCCGCCTGCACCGCGCGCTCGGCATCGGCCACCGTCAGCGCGATCGGCTTTTCGACCAGCACGTCCTTGCCCGCCTGGACGGCACGCACGGCGAAATCGGCATGGAACTGCGGCGGCAAGGCCATGACGATGGCATCGACATCGTCGCGTGTCATCAGTTCGTCCGGGGTGAGCGCGATACAGCCATGTTCGCCGGCAAAACGTGCGGCGCGGGCCGGATCGACGTCGGAGACGGCATGGAGAGCACCGAGCGACTTCAGGGTGCGGATGTGGTTACCGCCCCAATATCCGCATCCAAGGACAGCAATACGCGGTTTCATCAGGCTCTTTCCCGGGAAAAATCTGCGGCAGACATAATGGCCAAGGGGTACGAACTCAACCCCGCAGCCTGTGTCCTAACGGCTCAGGACGGGCTGAAACAGCAACTTGCGAATTTCGCAAATGAAGGTGTTGACAGGTTCGCCCTGCCAACCTTATATCCGCCCGACCTTGGCGAACGCTTCGACGCCCGCCCCGAAATCGGGACAGAAAGTCGAACATTTTGCCGGCCCTGGCGGGGTAGCTCAGTTGGTTAGAGCACGGGAATCATAATCCTGGGGTCGGGGGTTCAAGTCCCTCTCCCGCTACCACTTCCATAGATGATTTTATGTGAAGCCCGCAGAGCAGTCTGACGGGCCGATCTCGTTTGCACGAGATGATGCCGGCCTGGCACATCAGGAACTGCGCAGGGATGCCTCGATCACCCGCGCTGCAGGCTTTCCCCCGTTCGGGCCATGTCGTCCTGCGCTCGGTCTATCAGCGCCAGAAGGCGTTGGACATCGACATGATATCCATCTTCCGCCTTGTCGGCGACGATGGTCGCCATGCGCTGGCCAAGCGCCGGCACCATATCGGCGATCAGGGCATTGAAGCGGTCGGCAGGATTGATCACCACGATCAGCGCTCCAAGTGCGGCGCCAAAGTGGCCATGCACCCACTGGCTGCCTTCGACGGTCACGACGACAGGCACCTGCGCCAGCGCTGCCAGCAGCTCCGGCAATGGCGAGGTGACATCGCAGACAACATAGCCGCGGGCAGCCAGAGCCTCGGCCACCTCGTCTTCATTTTGCAGGCTGCGGCTGGCGCCGGTTCCGCCCCGCCGCAAGAACACGCCGGCGTGCCCTGATGGCGCCAACTCTGCATGCAGCCTTCCATGCAGGTCCCGCGTACGGGCGCGGCGGTGCGTGTTCATTCCACGGTCGTCGGTCAGCCACATCTCACGGGCATAGACCAATGGAGCGGGTGCCGGCGACAGGCCGAGCATCTCGCAATAGCCGCGGGCGTGATGCCAGAACGGGTTGTAGGGCAGGCAAAGGATCTCGTCTGGCCGGGCAAGCAGGGAGGCTGGCAAGGAATCGTTTGCCAGGTGGCCAAAATAGGCAAGCGCCACCGAAGTCATCGCGAAAAATGCCTTGTCCACATGCAGCATGGGCTCGGTCAGCACGGCTTGCAGAGGTGCGGGACCATGGCGCTGCAGGCTACGCAACAGGCTGAACACCCCGCGAGGGGTCGCCAATGCATCGCCGAGTCGATAGCGCGTGGTCGCACCATGTTGTCGCAACCCGCCCGCGATCCGCAGCCTTTCATTGTCGAGCGTCGTCGACTGCTCCGCGCCCCGGACGCGATCCCAATCGGCTGGGTCCATGTAAGCAGGCGCCTGTTCGAGCGTTTCAGCTTCGGCAACAAGCTCGGACGGAAGCCCTGCCAGCGTGCCCCGCACTTTGCGGAGCCGCTCGAAAATCGAGCCTGAAAGAGGATAGAGCCGTGAAATGGCCGACATGCACCCGCCTCTCTGACAAAGAGCTTGGGCATTTATAGACGCATGGACTGCTCATCTCCATCGTTGTTCGCACCATCTCTCCGCCGAACGAACAATATCCGAAGCCGAGGCAAAACCGTGCGGTGCCGAGGCCTGGACGAACTCATCCGGTCTAGGCCGTGACTTTCTGCCGCTCGGCGCGCCGCTGCAGCCATTGCACGGTCATCAGAAACACGGTCGAGAACAGGATCAGGAGCGTGGCGACAGCCGCAATCGTCGGCGACAGCGTTTCGCGCACGCCGCTCCACATCTGCCGCGGCAGGGTGCGCTGTTCGGAGCCGGAAATGAACAGGGCGATAACCACCTCGTCGAATGAGGTGACGAAGGCGAACAGCGCGCCTGACACGACGCCTGGCGCGATGATCGGCAGCATGACGCGCATCACCGCCTCGACCGGGGTGGCGCCCAGGCTCGCTGCCGCCCGCATCAGGTTGTGGTCGAAGCTCGCCAGCGTCGCCGTCACCGTGATGACGACGAAGGGCGCGCCGATGGCGGTGTGGGCAAGCACCAGCCCCGTCAGCGAGTTGAGCAGGCCGACGGCTGCGAACGCGTAGTAGATGCCGACCGCCGAGACGATGACAGGCACGATCATCGGCGAGATCAGGATCGCCGTCAGGGTTGCCCTTGCAGGGCAGTCGGGTCGCGTCAGGCCGATGGCGGCGAGCGTGCCCAGAACAGTCGACAGGATGGTGGCCAGGACGGCGACGATGATGCTGTTCTTCAGCGCCAGTTGCCAGACCTCGGAGCCGAAGAACTCCTGGTACCAGCGCAGCGACAGGCCCGGCATCGGATAGGTGAAGAACGGCTCGGCATTGAACGACAGCGGCACGATGGCCACGATCGGCGCGACCAGGAACAGGATGACCAGGCCGCCGGCGAGCCAGAGCAGGACGGGAAAGAGGTGGATCGGGGACCGCGCGTTGATCATCATCCAATCCTCAGGCGGTCGATACCGACCAGGCGGTTGTAGACGGCATAGAGGATCAGCACGGCGACCAGCAGGATGCCGCTCAGTGCCGCCGCCATGCCCCAGTTGGTCACCTGGTTCGAATAATAGGCGATGAAGTAGCTGACCATCTGGTCGCGCGGGCCGCCGACAAGGGCTGGTGTGATGTAGTAGCCGAGCGCCAGGATGAAGACGAGCAACGCGCCGGCGCTGACGCCCGGCAGGCTCATCGGCAGATAGACCCGCCAGAACGCCATGAACGGCGGCGCGCCCAGCGACGAGGCAGCGCGCAGATAGACAGGCGGGATGCCGCGCATGACGCTGTAGATCGGCAGCACCATGAAGGGCAGCAGGATGTGGGTCATCGCCACCAGCACGCCGATGCGGTTGTAGATAAGCTCGAGCGGCTGGGCGGGATCGATGATGCCGATCCACGCCAGCGCCGAGTTGACCACGCCGCGGCTCTGGAGCAGCACCACCCAGGCGCTGGTGCGCACCAGCAACGACGTCCAGAACGGCAGCAGCACGAGCACCAGCAGCGTGTTGGCAACGACCCCTTTCGAGCGCGCGATCAACGCGGCAAGGGGGTAGCCAAGCACCAGGCAGATCAAGGTCACTGATGCGCTGACGACGAAAGTGCGGACCAGGACATCGAGGTGGACGGCGTTATCCGGCGACACGCTTGCCACATTGCCGCTTGCGTCGCGGGTCAGGTCGAGCGCGCCGAGCAGGTAGAAATCGGTGTAGCGGGGCATCGCCTGCTGCAGAACCTGCCAGGCGCGCTGCGTGCCCCACATCTCGTCGATGTCGACAAAGGCCTGCTGGAAAGGCGCTTCGGCATTGCGGATCGTGCGTGCCGTCTTCAGCAGCCTGGAGCGCATGCCCGTTTCGTAATAGTTGAGCCGCTTGGCGATCTCGGCGACATCCTCACGCGACGCCGCCTTGAGATCGGCGGCGAAGGCCGCGAACACGGCTTCGCCGGGCACGCTTTGCCCGTCCCAGCCCGCCAATGCCGAAACCGTCGCCGGCAAGGTGCGCGAGACGTCGCTGTTGTCGACGCTCCTGGTCAACAGCATGCCGATCGGCAGGACGAAGATCGCCAAGAGGAACAGCATGAGCGGGGCGACAAGGAGCAGCGCCTTCACCTGCCCCTTGCGCCTGAGGCCACGCAGGCGACGCGCCAGCGCTGCCCCGTCGACATTCGTCCTGGCGGTGTGATCCGTCATCGCTATCGTCATTGTCCGGCTGCCTTCCGAGCTGGTCCCGGAGAAAAATGCGGGCGAGTCCGGAGAGGCGACCCGCCCGCCAAGGGGACTACTGCGCGAGCCACTTGTTGAAGCGCTCGGTCAATTCCTCGTCATGGTCGGCCCAGAACTCGGCATTCACGACGAAGGCCGTCTTGGTGTTTTCGGGCGCGGTCGGCAGGTCGGGCAGGATTGCGGCCGGAACCTTGGCGATCGCCGCCTTCAGCGTCGGACCATAGGAGATGTATTGCGACTGCCGCGCCATCACGTCGGGGTTCATCGTATAGGCGATGAACTTGTCGGCGGCCGCCTTGTTCTTCGAGCCCTTGGGCTCGGCCCAGAGGTTGAAGTCCATGCCCTGGCCGTCCCAGACGATCTTGAAGTTCTTGCCGCTGTTCTTGACCGCGTCATAGATGCGGCCGTTCCAGGCGGTGGTCATCAGCACTTCACCGTCGGCCAGGAGTTGCGGCGGCTGCGCGCCGGCCGACCACCAGACCTTCACGTCCTTCTTGATGGTGTCGAGCTTCTTGAAGGCACGGTCGACGCCTTCTGGCGTTCCAAGCACCTTGTAGACGTCGGCAGGCGCCACGCCGTCGGCGATCAGCGCGAATTCAAGCGTTGTCTTGGGCGACTTGCGCAGCGCGCGCGGCCCAGGGAACTTCTGCGTGTCGAACAGGTCGGCCATTGTCTTGGGGCCGCCGTTCGGGAACTTGTCGGCATCGTAGGCAAAGATGGTGCCGAAGACGATGGTGGCGGCAGCACAATCCATCGCTGCGCCGTCGATGAACGCCTCCTTGCCGCCGAGTTTCGAGTAGTCGATCTCCTCGAGCCAGCCTTCGTCGCAGCCCTGCAGCGCATGTCCAGGTTCCACATCGACGACGTCCCAGGTCACCTGACCGGTCTCGACCATGCCCTTCAGCTTGGCGGTCGACCCGTCCCACTCATCCTGGAGGATCTTGACGCCGGTCTCCTTGGAATAGGGCGCCATGAACGCCTGCTCCTGGCTCTTGGTGTAGGCGCCGCCCCAGGAGGTGACGGTCAGCGTTTCCTCGGCCAGAGCCGGCATCATCAGAGCGAGGGAAAAGGCAGAAGTCTGAAGCAGCAAGGCAATGCGTGTCATGTCGGTTCCCCTGTTGTTGTTGGTCTGCGTTGGACGAGCGGCGGCCTTTGTCCTCAAGACAGCGCCAGCGCCCGGCAATCTTCCTGCCGCCAGCCGATGGCGATCTCGCCGCCCGGTGCGGGGGTCACGCCTGTATGAGCCGGCACCTTGATACGGATGTCGGTGCAGCCGCAGGTGGCGACCCGGAGACGGATATGGTCACCGTGATAGATCAGCTCCTCGACCCTGGCGGTGAAGCGGTTGGCAACGTCGGCCGCGGGCGCCAGCACGATACGCTCTGGCCTGAGCACCAATGTCGTCTTCGCCCCCTGCCGCAGCCCCTCCCCGGCAAGCGCCGAAATTGTGGCTCCATCCGAAGTCCTGATGCGGCAGGCACCGGCGCCAAGGTCCACCACGTCGCCCGCAATGGCGTTGTTCTCGCCGATGAAGGTGGCGACGAACGGGTTGGCGGGAGCCTCGTAGAGCGCTGCGGGCGGCGCCACCTGCTGCAGCGTGCCGTCGTTGAAGACGCCCACCCGGTCGGACATGGTCAAGGCTTCGCCCTGATCGTGCGTGACGTAGACGACATTGATGCCAAGCCGGGCATGCAGGTGCTTGATCTCGAGCTGCATATGCTCGCGCAGCTGCTTGTCGAGCGCGCCCAGCGGTTCATCCATCAGCACCAGCTCGGGCTCGAAGACGAGCGCCCTGGCGAGCGCTATGCGCTGTTGCTGGCCGCCGGACAGCTGGGCCGGCCGTCTCGCCTCGAAATTGCCCATGCGCACCATGTCGAGCGCGCGTCGCACGCGCTGGGTCACCTCGGCCTTGCCCAGGCGACGCATCTTCAGCGGAAAGGCAACGTTCTCGCCGACCGTCATGTGCGGAAACAGCGCATAGTTCTGGAACACCACACCGATATTGCGGCGATGCGGCGGAACACTGTCTATGCGCTTGCCACCGAGCGTGATGCTGCCTTCGGTCGGCATCTCGAATCCGGCGAGCATCATCAGCGTGGTCGTCTTGCCCGACCCCGACGGCCCGAGAAGCGTCAGGAACTCGCCCTGGGCCACATCGAGATCCAGCCCGCGCACGACATAGCTCGCGCCGTCATAAGATTTGCGCACGCCTTCGAAAGCGATGAAGCGCTCGTTCATGTCGTGATCCTCCGTGCGCCGGAAGGCTTCAGCCTCTTTTTGTCCCGGCACGCTCTCATATTGTCTTGGTCAATAATTTGTTGTCAAGCCACACAAATGCATTGTCTCAAAAATCATCGAATGACACTCGATCATCGCCAGAAATGATGATACGTGGATAAATATGGCTCGGCCGGGCTTGCCCCCACTCTTTCCGAGAACGCTGGCCAAGAACGCTGGCAATGTGTGGTGACGGTTATTTGTATGGATGACAACGAAAGCCAGAGCGAGACAAACGCGGAGACGGACAGGAAGACCGTCCGTGTGCCGACCTATCTCGAACTGGCAACCGAGCTCGAGGCCAAGATCCGCTCCGGCGAATTGCAACCCGGCAGCCAGCTGCCGCCGCAACGCGACCTGGCGCGCGAGCGGGCACTCAACGTCTCGACAGTCACACGCGCTTATCGCGAGCTGCAGAACTGGAGCCTTGTCACCGGCAGCACGCGGCGCGGCACCATCGTCAATGCCGAGAGTGCGATGCCGCGTGTCGACCGGGCATCCAATCCCTCGGGGATCATCGACCTCACGGTCAACAGGCCTGCCGTCGACGACTTCCAGCAGCGCCTGGCCGAAGAACTGCCGAAACTATCGTCCGACAAGCGCTTCCGCGAGCTGCAGGAGTATCAGCCGCCGGAAGGCCCGGCCTGGGCCCGTGCGGCCGGGCGACGCTGGATAGGCCTCAACGGCTTCGACCCGGCCGCCGAGGACATTGTCGTCACCTCGGGCGCACAACATGCACTGCTGGCCGTCATCAGCGCATTGATAGAGCCCGGGGATGTCGTCGTCTCCGACCGCCTCACCTATTACGGCCTGAAGGCGCTGGCGCAGATGTACCGGTTCCGGATCGTCGGCGTCGATGCCGACGACGAAGGCATGTCGGCCGAGCAACTCGACAGCGTCTGCAGGCAGGAACGGGTGAAGGCTGTCTTCACCGTGCCGTCGATGCACAATCCGACCGTCGTCACCATGAGTGACAAGCGGCGGCGGGAGCTGGTGGATATCGCGGCCCGCTACGATCTCGCCATCATAGAAGACGACGTCTATGGCCCGATGCTCGGCAACCGCCAGGCCGCCATCATCACGCGGGCACCGGAACGCACCTACCACATATCAGGGCTTTCCAAGGCGCTCGCGCCGGGCCTGCGCGTCGGCTACCTTACCTGCCCGCCGGGCAAGGCGGTGATGATGGCAGAGGCGGTCCGCACCACCGCCTGGATGCCGGCACCGCTGCCGCTGCTGATCGCCACGAGGTGGCTCGAGAACGGCACGGCCAATTCCATCCTCAAGGCCCAGCTGGCCGAACTCAGGGCGCGCCATGCCCTGGTCATGTCGATCCTGGCAGGCCATTCCTTCAATGCCGATGCACGCTGCATGTTCATCTGGCTGCGCCTTCCGCCGCCCTGGCGCGCCGAGGATTTTGCCACGAATGTCCGTGCCCATGGTGTCGCCGTGATGCCGTCGACTGCCTTTGCCAGCGACCGCGAGGCTGTCGAGCACGCGGTCCGCGTCAACATCGGCTGCGCCACCTCGCGCGAGGAACTGGCGACGGCGCTGCGCATCATCGCCTCGACGCTGGCCGACCGACCGCGTTCGCTGTTCGGGAGCGTCTGAGATGAGCGAGCTCGACGTGGATCTCGAGGTCGCCCCCCTCCCCGAGGCCGAACGGCGCGACGTTGTCGTCATTGGCGCCGGCCTCGTCGGGCTGTGCTCGGCGATGTGGCTACAAATGGCCGGACACAAGGTGACGCTTGTCGACCGCGAGCCGCCGCTGCCGGGCAATGCATGGGAGCAGGCCTGTTCCTTCGGCAATGCCTGCACCGTTGCCCCGCAGAGCATCATTCCTGTCGCGACCCCGGGCATTGCCCGCCAGGTGCCGGGCATGCTCGCCGATCCGCTTGGCCCGCTGGCAATCGTCTGGCGCTACCTGCCGCAATTGGCACCATGGCTGCGCGCGTTCCTGGCCGTCAGTTCCAAAGCCGAGGTCGAGCGCATTTCAGCAATCCTTGCCGGATTGCTTGGACAGGCCGACGCGGCATGGCGCCCGCTCGTCCGGCAGGCTGGTGCCGGGCATCTGGAACAGCGCAAGGGGGTTCTCTACCTCTACAAGAGCGAGAAGGAAAAGCTTGGCGCAGAGACCTTCAACCGGCTGCGTGAGCGGCATGGCGTCAGGCTCGAACGGGTCGACGCCAGCACCATCCGGGAGCTCGAGCCCAACCTCGCGCCGCATTACCACAGCGGCACCCTCTACAACGACGCCTACACATTCTCGAACCCGAGAGCGCTGGCTCAGGCACTCGCACTGGACATCGTCGGCCGTGGCGGGCACTTCGTCAGCGGTGAGGCAGCGCTGAAACCGCTGGCTGACGGTGTCGAAATCCGTGTCGCCGAACAGACGATCAAGGCGGATCACGTCGTTGTCGCCGCCGGCGCCTGGTCGGCGCAGCTCGCGCGCCAGATAGGCGACCGGATTCTGCTGGAAACCGAGCGCGGCTATCATGTGCTGTTCCCGGACGCAGGCGAACTGCTCGGCCGACCGGTCTGCTACACGGCCCATGGCTTCTACATGACGCCGATGGCCGACGGCCTGCGCGCCGCAGGCACGGTCGAACTCGGTGGCCTCAAGGTGAAGCCGAACCGTGCCCGCGCCGACGCCATCGCCCGCACCGTCGAAACCCTGCTGCCGGGCGCCGGACATGCCGGTTCGCGCTGGATGGGTTTCCGCCCGTCCCTGCCCGATTCATTGCCTGTCATAGGTCATTCGCCCCGGGCCAGGCGTGTCACATATGCATTCGGCCACGGTCATGTTGGCCTGACGCTCGCAGCAATCACCGGCCGGCTGGTTGCAGGGTTGGTCGGGCGCGAGCAGGTACCCGACCTCGATGCGTTTCGGCCGGACCGGTTCAGCTGGCTGGGCGGCCGCAACACCCCGGTCGACCGCTCCCGATAGCGGCTGCAGCGTTGCAGCCTTGTTCATAAGGCCGCGCTCCGGGGGCTTGGAGCGCGGCCTCGTGCTGTGCGTTGTTGTCGTGCTTGCCCCACGTCAGAAACGCACTGCGAGATCGGCCTTGAAGCTCTGGTCGACGGCGCCGCCGCCGAGCTGGCCTGTGTAGGAAAGTCCGAGCGTCGCTGCCGGCGACAGGTCGAAGTCGACGCCGGCCTCGACCACGACTGCATCCCTTGCAACCGGGGCGCCGGCGATGGTGAATGCGTTGCCGCCGGCAAAGGCGACCGACGTCAAGGGCGTGATCTCGCCGAAGGCATGCCGCCAGCCGACCATGCCGCGCAGCGTGGCTTTGGCATCGCCCAGCACGACATCCCTGCTGGCCCTGACGCCGAGCGTCGCAAAAGTCGTCTCGGTGGTCGAAGCGGATGCGGTCAGCGCCGCCGGACCGCCCTTCTCGGTGAAGCCGTCAGTCCTCACATTGATATAGGCAAGGTTCGCAAACGGCTCGACGATGGCGTCGCCGCGCTCCAGGCGATAGCCGGCTTCGGCGAAGACCTGGGTGGTGGCCGCGTCATATTCGGCAGTCAGGTTGTCCGAGAAGCCGCCGAAGGCGACCTTGCGGCTGGTGTCGATGCTGTTCCAGCTGTAGGCGGCACCGCCGCGCAGGCCGAACGCGCCCCACTGCCCACCGGCGAAGACGCCGGCATGATAGCCGTCGCTGCTGCCATTGGACTTCAGGGCATCGGTATCGAACGAGCTGTGGCTGTAGCCGCCGAAGACGCCGAGGCGGATGTTGTCGCCGAACGCCGCATCGGCCCCCGCAATGAGGCCGCCGGTGGTGCTGTCGAAGCCCGACGCATTGCCGTCGCTGCTTATGTTGCTCCAGGCGCCATAGGCCTGCGACCAGAACGCCATGCGCTCGGTCGCCGCATCGGCGAGCTCCAGACCGCCGGGCCCGTATGCCATGACCGGCAGCGCCGCCGGCACGACGTCGCCGAAGGCCGCGCGGATACGGTCATTGGCGGCATTGGCGAGGAAGCGGCTGTCCTCGGCCAGCATTCCGCTCACCGAGCCATGGATTTCGCCCGACAGTGAATCGAGCGCCCTGCGGGCACCGTCCTCGTCGAGGTTGACCATCGCCTTGTAGATCGCATGCTTGTTGTCGAGCGCCTCGGTTGCCTTGCCGGTGGCGAACTGATTGCGGGTCAGCGCGATGTCAGAGAACTTGATGTCGTTGCGGTCGAGCGACAGGCCGACGGAGTTGGCGGTGTAGGTCAGTGTCGGCGTCAGGAACGCCAGGTTGGTGGTGACCGAGGCAAACTGGCCAAAGACGCCGGATGCCGCGGTCAGGATCGTATACTGCGTCGACGGTGCGTAAGTGCCGCTGCCCGCGAGCACCCGCACGGCGCCGCCCGACATCGTGGCCTTGCCCTCGACCTCGAGCCTTCCCGACCTGGTGGTGTCGACGTCGACCTGGAAGGTCGAGCCCGAGGCGAAGCTGGCGTCGCCCTTGACGGTGAGCTTGCCGAGATTGCTGCCGGCCGCGACCGTCGCCCCCGAAAGCGCCGTGATCTTGCCGACCGTACCGTTGCCGCCAAGCGCCGCGCCCCCTTCTACCGTGACGCTCGACGCCGCCAGCGAGCCATCGACGGCGAGCTTGCCGGCACTGACCGTGGTGGCGCCGGAAAGCAGGCTGATCCCGGTCAGGGTCAGTGTTCCCGTGCCCGACTTGGTGAAGGTGCCGGTGCCGTTGATGACATTCGCCATGCTGGCATTCGTGCCCTGGTCGACGATGAGGGCCGCATCGTTGAGGATCGTGCCGGTGCCGAAGCTCGTCGCCGAGCCCGACAGCGTGCCTGCAGAGATGGTGGTGCCGCCGGTGTAGGTGTTGGTTCCCGTCAGCACGGTCTTGCCGGAGCCGACCTGCCTGACCGACCCGCTGCCGGAGATCGCGCCGGCAAGGGTCATGAGGTTCGACCGGTTGAGGGCAAGCACGGCATTGTTTTCAATGGCGCCCGATATCGAGCCGCTTGTGCCGCCGCCACCCAGCTCCAGCGTGCCGGCGCTGATCCTGGTGCCGCCTTCGTAGGTGTTGGCGCCAGTCAGGATCAGCTTGCCATCACCGGTTTTGGTGAGCTTGCCCTGGCCCGAAATGACACCCGAGGCCGTAAGATCGTCCTCCGTGTCGAAGGTGCCGCCCGCCAAGCGCAGCTCGATGCCGCGCGCGGTCGTCATCTCGGCCGTGTTGGTAAGGATGCCGCCGAGAAAGACCAGGCCGCCGGAGGCAGCACCGAGATTTGCGTCGGACGAAATCGACAGCGTGCCGCCCTTGATGACCGTGCCGCCGGCATAGGTGTTCGCACCACTCAGGACCAGGGTGCCATAATCGTCCTTGACCAGACCGCCCGATCCGGTGAGCTCGGACTCGATGGTGGCGGTGGTGCCGGCGCTGGCAACGGTGCCGTCGCCGACGCGGATGGTCGTCGCCGCATCGGCAAGACCGATTGCGTCGCCCTTGATGGTGTAGCCGCTGGTGACAAACTGCATGCCGGTGACGGCGATGTCGCCCTCATCGTCTTCGACGGTCACCGTGCCGGCAGTGCCCTGGAAGATGGCATAGCCGGGCCTTGGCGCCATCGCCGCGTTGTAGGCGCCGTCCTGGCGCGTCCAGTTGCCGCCGCCGGCACTCCATGTGCCGTCGCCGCCGTCGATGATGCCGTTGTTGAGATTGGCATTGGCGCCGCCGTCCCAGAACGACAGGGCCGTGCCGCCGGTGTTGATCAGGTTGACCTGGCTGGCCACCTGCGTCTGGATGCTGAGGTCGCTGGCCTGGAAGGCCCCGGGCACCGTGCCAATCACCAACCCGTTGTCGACAAGCGTGCCGCCATAGTTGATCAGTCGGTAGATGCCGGCGCCGAAATCATTGCCGCCGCTGACGTTGAGCGTGCCATCGAGCGTCAGGTTGCCGTCGACGTCGATGCGGTCGCTGTCTTCGCCCAGCTCGAAGTCGAGATTGGCGCCGCTCCGCAGCAGGAGCGAACCGACTGACAGTGTGCCCTTGCCGGCGCCGGGCGCGATATGGCCGCCATCGGAGACCGTGACGCTGCCGGCGATGGTGCCCGAACCGGACAGTGTCGCCCCGCTGTCGACAGTGACGGCGGTGCCACCAAGCTTGCCGTTGACCTGGAGCTCGCCTGCATTGACCGAGGTGTCACCCGTGTAGGTGTTGTCGCCGGACATTGTCTGCTTGCCCGTTCCCTGCTTGGTGAAACCGCCGGTGCCCGACATGACGCCCGAGAACTCGGTGTCGTTGCCGTTGCCTGCCGTCAGCGTGCCGCTGCCGAGCTTGACGTTGCCGGCCCCGGCCAGCGAGGCAATGGCCTGGTTGTGGCCATTCAGGTCGAAGGTGGCCCCTGAGCCGACGCTGACGGCGCTGGCCGAGTCGATCGTGTTCGCTGCCCCGGCCCTCAGCGTGCCGGCATCGACCTTGGTGGCGCCCGTATAGGCGTTCGCGCCCGACAGGGTGAAGGTGCCCGTGCCTTTCTTGATCAGCCCGCCCGTGCCGTTGATGATGCCGGAAAAATTGGTCCAGCTGTCGTCTCCGCCAGTGGTCAGGGTGCCCGCGCCCAGCGCCACCCCGCCCGCGCCGGTGAGCGATCCGATGATCTGGTCGTAGCCGTCGAGATCGAGCGTGGCGCCGGAGGCGACGTCGATGGAACTGCGCGAGGAGAAACTGTTGGTCGCGCCGGCCTTGAGCCTGCCGGCGTCGACCCAGGTGGGACCGGTGTAAGTGTTGGCGCCGCTGAGCGTGAAGACGCCGGTTCCCGCCTTGCTGAGGCCGCCGCTGCCTGAGATGACACCCGAGAATTCCGTGGAGCCGTCATTGCCGCCCGTGGTCAGGTAACCTGCGCCGAGCGTGAGCGAACCTGCCCCGGCGAGCGACCCGATGGTCTGGTCGAAGCCGTCGAAATCGAGCGTCGCGCCGGCCTTCACGGTTACGGCGCTGTCGAGATCAAGCGCGCCCGAATTGCCGGCCTTGAGCGTGCCTTCACTGACCACGGTGTCGCCGCCATGCTGCATGGCCTTGACCACGAGCGTGCCGTCGCCGGTTTTTTCCACGGCGCGCGGTTCGCTGCCACCGCCGAGAATGTAGCCCGAATGCGTCGCCGTGCCCGACGCGACCGACAGCACGGTGTTTTCCTGCTGCAGGATCATGGTGTTGGCGAGGTCGACATCGGCGCCGTAATCGAGGCCGCCGCCGAACATCATCAGATAACCGGTGCCGGCGGCCGAGCTGTTTTCGACGCGCAGCGTGCCGGCGTTCATGTAGACGATGCCGTCGAAACCGCTGCTGTCGCCCGAAAGCGTAAGCTTGCCGGCACCATACTTCTTGAGATCGCCTGAACCGCTGATATCGCCGCCGAAGGAGGAGTCGTCGGAGCGATCGAACACCAGTTGCCCGGAGTTGCTGACGTCCCCCGACAAGGTGCCGCTGGTCTCGGTGTCGCCGATCTGCAGGACGCTGCCGCTGTCGATGGTGGTGCCGCCTGAGTGGCTGACATCGCCGCTCATCACGACGATGCTGTTGCCGGTGACCAGAACCGTTCCGGTACCCGAGATGTCGCCTTCGAACTCGCCATTGGCGACCGTGTCGTTGAAGACGAGCGCGCTGTTGTTGAACACGTTGCCCTTGATCGAACCACCATTGCCGATCTGCAGGGTGCCGGCGTTGATGTAGGTGCCGCCGGTGTAATAGTTGTAGCCGGTCAGCGTGGTCGTGCCGGTGCCGTTCTGCTCAAGACGGCCGGTGCCCGCGATGTAGCCGTCGAACACCAGGGCGTCGTCGGAGCGGTTGAACGCCAGCACGCTGTTGTTGATGATGTCGCCGGCCACCGAACCCGACGTGCCGCCATTGCCGATCTGCAGGGTGCCGGCCGAAATGGTCGTCTTGCCCGTGTAGGTGTTGTCTGCTGCCAGCACCAGCGTGCCGAGGCCGAGCTTGTCGAGACTGGTCTTGTCGCCGTCTGCGATTACCGACGAAATGACAGCCTTCACGCTGCTGTCGGTGTTGATGAAGCTCGCATCCTCATTGTCGTAGGGATTGCCCGACAGGGCCAGGATGCCACCGGTCAGTGAATAGCCGTTCGTCGCGAACTGCAGCCCCTGGAAGGCAAGCGTACCGCTGACCGTGACCGTGCCGGCCGTGCCCGCGAAGACGCCGACCTCGCCGCGCCAGCCGTCGTTGAAGTTGGCCTCACCCGGAGCGCCGGTCCAGTTGCCGTTCGAGGCATTCCAGGTGCCGCTGCCGCCATCGACGGTGCCGTTGCCGGTCAGGTCCGAGCCATCCCAGAACTGCAGCAACTGGTCGCCGTTGCGGATGAGCAGGTTGACCTGGTTGGCGACCGCCGTGCTGATGAAGGCGTCCGTCGGCAGCGTGTCGAACGAGCCGGTGACCGTGCCCGAGACGTTGAACAGTCGGTAATAGCCGGTCACGGCATCCGGCGTTTCCAGCGTGCCGCCGAGGGTCAGGTCGCCGTTGACGATGACGAGGTCGTTGGTCGGACCGCCGGCCACGCCCGATGTGCCGAGCTCGAACACGCTGGTCGAGCTGGCGTCGAGCGTGAGGTTGCCATCGACGGTCAGCGTGCCCGGGCTGTTGCCGGCCGAGAGCGTGCCGTAGACATAGGTGCTGCCGATCGTGCCAGCGCCGCCGATCGCGCCATTCGCCCCGACGGTGATGCCGGAGGACGAGGCGATGGACCCGTTGACCACCAGCTTGCCGCTCGTGACGCTGGTCGTACCCGTATAGGTGCTGGTCCCGGTCAGGACGGTCGTGCCCGAGCCCTCCTGCCTGAACTGGCCGTCGCCCGAAATGACGTCGTCGATGGTGACGACATCGGAGCGGTTGAAGGCGATGGTGCCGTAGTTCTCGATCCCGCCGCTGCCAAGCGTGCCCGACGTCGCCCCGTCGCCGACGACGAGCGTGCCGCCGGTGATGGTCGTGCCGCCGGTGTAGCTGTTGGCCCCGGTCAGCGTCATCTTGCTGTTCTGGCTCTTGACCAGAGAGCCACTGCCGCTGACGACGCCGCCATAGGTGGTTTCGTCGGAGCGATTGAAGGCAAGCCGGCCGTTGTTTTCGACGTCGCCTGCGATCCAGCCGGTGGTCGAGCCTTGGCCGATCTGCAGCGTGCCGCCCGAGATTTTGGTGCCACCGGTGTAGGTATTGTCAGCGGCCAGCGTCGTGGAGCCGGTGCCCTTCTGCTCGAACCCGCCGCTGCCGCTGATGACGCCGCTCAGCATAGTCGATGCGGCACGGTCCACGACCAGCTTCCCGTTGTTGGTGACAGCGCCGGCCAGCGCCCCACCGGCGCCGCCATTGCCGACCTGCAGCGTCGCGCCGGTGATGGTGGTGCCGCCCGTGTAGCTGTTGGTTCCTGCCAGGACGAGCGTTCCAGTGCCCGTCACGTTCAGCGCGCCGGCGCCGCTGAAGCCGCCCATCCAGGAGGTCAGGCTGTTGCTGCCGAGCGCAATCGTGCCGCCGCCTGCCCCGATCGTACCCGAACGGGTCATGTTGAAACTCGACCCGACGTCGAGCGTGCCGCCGTTGAAGTTAAGCGCACCGGTGCCCAGGTTCTCGTCGGCGACGACGGACAGCGTTCCACCGGCAAGCGTGGTGCCGCCGGAATAGGTGTTTGTACCTGACAGCGCCAGCTTGCCGCTGCCGCCGACGGTGAGGCCGCCTGCGCCACTGAGCACGCCCGAGAGCGACAATGTCGTGTCGGCAGCCGTGGTGATCGTACCCGAACTCGACAGGCTGACGGCCCGGCTGATGGTCGAGGTGGTGGTCGAGGCGAGCGTGCCGCCGGCGAACGTCAGCCCGCCGGTGCCCAGCGTGCTGTCGCCGGCGATCTCCAGCGTGCCGGAGCTGAGTGTGGTGCCGCCGCTGTAGCTGTTGGTTGCATTGGTGAGCTTCAGCGTGCCGGCGCCGTTGACGTTGAGCGCGCCGGTGCCGGTGATCTGGCCTGCCTGGGTCAGCGTCGTTCCCGAGGCAGCCGCCAGTCCTCCGCCCGGGCCCGCAAGCACGATGCTGCGGTTGGCGGTCGTGGTGCCGCGCGTCTCGAGCGTCCCGCCCTGCAGCGTGAGCACGCCGGCGGCATTGCCAAGGCTGGAGTCGTCGAGGATCGAGAGCGTTCCGCCAATGAGCCTGGTGCCGCCGAGATACGTGTTTGCGCTGCTGAAGACGACCTTGCCGACCCCGGACACTGTGAGCGCACCCGCTCCGCTGAGCAGGCCGTTGTAGGTCAGCGTCGCCCCCGCCGACGCCGCGAGCCCGCCGCCTCCGGAACCGAGCGTTGCGTTGCGGCTGGTCGTCAGCGTCGATGTCGCCTGCAGGGTGCCGCCGTCGAAAGTCAGGTCCCCGCTGCCGAGGCTAGCATCCGACGATATGGCGAGGGTGCCGGCGCTGATGACGGTGCCGCCGCTGTAATCATTGGTTCCGCTCAGCGTCGCCGTGCCGGTGCCGGTCTTGTAAAGCGCTGCCGCGCCTCCGAGTTTCGCTGCGAAGGAGCCGGTATCCAGGTTGAAAGCGCTCGACGCCTCGATGGTTCCGGCGCCGGTGGCGCTGCCGCCCAATGCGGTGAAGGTGCCGACGGAGAGCTTGCGTCCGGCAGCGATGTCGACCGTGGCGCCGGTGCGATTGACCAGCTCGCTGATGCCGGACAGGCTGCCGCCCGACAGCGACAGCGTGCCGCCATCGTTGTTGAAGATGCCGGCGCCAATCACATCGCCATTCTTGACGTTGAACTGCCCGAGATTGGTCACCGCCCCCCAGCTGGACTTGACCGTCGCGGTGCCGTTGAGATTGAGAACCGATCCGGCATAGTTGAAAAAGCCGGTTCCCGCGTCGATGATGCCCTGATCGGCAACGTTGATCGTGCCTCGGTTGTTGAATTCGGCATAGGTGGTTTCGAGTTTCGCTCCAGAGCCGATATTGATCGTTGCGTAATTGGTGCCGGCGCCGAGGCTCAGCCACCTCGATGCACCGAGCGTGACCAGGCCATAGTTCTGCAGGTCGTGGATCGCCTTGGCATCGTTGGCAGCCGTGCTGCCTTCGACCTTCATCTCGGCCCCGCCGTCCACCAGTATCCAGGTCGGGCGCGTGCCGCCCGAATAGTTGCCCGAAATCGTGGTCGTGCCGGCGCCCAGGTGGATCGCGCCCTGTACGGTGCCCTGGTTGGGTGCGGTGCCCAGGCTGTTGACCCTGTTGGTGCCGCCTGTGATGTAGATCGCGTCCTGACCGTTGTCGGCTCGCCGGATCGCCCCCGCAGTACCGATGGTGATGTCGAGATTCTGGCCGCGAATACCGACGCCCGCGCTGCCGTTGGCGGCCTTGTTGGAGCCCCAGCCGCCGCCGGAGCCGCCACCACCGGGAGCAACATCGCCATTGACGATAATCGTTGCGCCATTCGGATCGGTGACGGAGATGCCGTGGCCGCCATGGCCGCCGGCGCCCATGTCGCTGGCTCGCAGGGCGCCACCCGGCCCGCCATTGGTATTGCCTTCGGTCCCGTCGCCGCCGGCTCCTCCGCGCACAAACACGCCGGCGCCTACGGTTATGGTCGCAGCGCCACTGGTGCCGCCGACGAGAATACCGCTGCCGCCACCGCCGCCACCGCCGCCACCGGCAATCGAAGTGCCACCGATCTGGACACCACCGTAACCACCCTTGCCGCCAATGCCGCCAGACGAATTCTGGCCGACAGTGACGTTGCCGGAGTTGATGACCAGCCCCGCGCCGCCGCCGCCTCCGCCACCGCCGCCGCCCGCACCGTTGTAGCCGGCGCCACCGCCGCCGCCGCTGTCGGCAGCACCTCCACCGCCGCCGCCAAACCCCGAAGTACCGCCGTTGCCGCCGCTGCTGCCGGAAGGTTGGCCGTTGCCGGACTGGCCGCCGCCGCCGCCGCCGCCGCCAGCAGCCAAGACCGCCGGGAGGCCGGT
This sequence comes from Hoeflea sp. 108, assembly GCF_000372965.1. Taxonomy (NCBI): domain Bacteria; kingdom Pseudomonadati; phylum Pseudomonadota; class Alphaproteobacteria; order Hyphomicrobiales; family Rhizobiaceae; genus Hoeflea; species Hoeflea sp. 108. The sequence goes on from NZ_KB890024.1 coordinate 3,630,428, forward strand.
ACCTCCGGCCCTGGTGCCGGAACCATTGCCGCCAGCTCCGCCATCATTGCCCCGTGTCTGCGCCGATGCGGACTGGATTGCGGGCGACAGCACCAACGGCGCGACAAGCGCCGTGCAGGCAAGCAAGGCGAAGCGGTAGCGGCCGTAACAGGAAGGCCCTGCCGCCCTGCCGGCGGCCTGGCTCCGAGGCTCCGGCGCGACACGTTCGTCATGGCCGGCGTTCGGTCGGCGGCTGCGGATGCTGCTCACGTGGTCTTCCCTGGCTCGCGGACGCAGACCGTCAGCCGGCGAAGCGCAAAGCTCCGCCACCGCCGAAAACAGCAGGGCTGTCGGTCGCAGGTCACACTGATTTCAAGTTCACTGCGGCGCTCGCCCCAAAACCCCAAGCACCGACGCGCCGGACCCTATGCCTGCCCAAAAATGCGGTCAATTGTTAGAGGTTGACTATTATTGGGGCCATTTTTGCCAGCATTCCTAGATGCTTAAGCAAAATCTAATGCATCGAATACAGCGGTCGCCGCGATGCCTACCAGTTCCCAAACAAGGTGACGCTTGGCGTCGATGCCGATGCTGCGTGGAGCGATGCAGACTACAGAAGCACGGTTTTCAACCCGGCAGGACTTACCGGTCGGAAATCCAGATGCGCTGGATATCGACGCGGTCGGAGCTGCCAGAATTCGGCTTGGTTATGCTGTTGAGCGGTTCTGCCCTATGTCGCCGACGGTGTCGCTTTCGCGGGCGCATAAGACGATATTCGCATAGGCGTAGCGTGCAAGTTTTGATCGGATCATCGGGCGCGACCCGATGATCGGCCGGAGAAAGCTGTCGAACCGATCCGCGCCGAATGCTCGTGCGGCTGCCGCGACATCGGCAGTTCAATAGACATTCGCCGGCAGCCAGACTCAGCCATGGATGTCCCGGCGACAACGACCAAAGCGCGGCTTCGGGCGGGCGCCCGGGCGAAATCCCACCCTATCCCGCACTCGCCAGTGCAAAGTGATTGTCGCCGGCCCTCAGGACCTCGCGCCCATCCATGGCAGCAGCACGGCGGACGGCGTCGGCCTCTTCAGGATCGAGCCGCGAGGCCATGTCCGTGAAGCGACGCTCCGGGTCGGGAACGGCCGACAGCAGAAGCCTGGTGTAGGGATGCTGCGGGTTGTCGATGATCGAGCCGCAATCGCCCCACTCGACGATCTGGCCGCTGTACATGACCGCGATGTCCTCGGCGACATAGCGCGCGGTGGCGATATCGTGGGTGATGTAGAGGATGCCGAGGTTGCGGCTCGTCTTCATCTCGTTGAGCAGGTTGAGCACGCCGAGGCGGACGGAGACGTCGAGCATCGACGTCGGTTCGTCCGCTACCAGCACCTGCGGCTGGGCCGAGAGCGCGCGCGCAATGTTGACACGCTGGCGCTGGCCGCCCGAAAGCTCGTGCGGATATTTCGCGGCGACGATGGCAGGGTCGAGCTTCACCGCTTCGAGCTGCTTGTTCACCTCCGCGTCGATGTCACGGGAAGCGATGTCGGGGCGGTGCAGGCTCAGCGTGCGCTTGAGGTGATAGGCGATGGTGTGGACCGGGTTCAGCGAGGCGAACGGGTCCTGGAAGATCATCTGCACGGCGCGCCGGTAGGCGGCGAGATCGCGGCCGCGCAGGCCCGCGGTCGGCGCGCCCTTGAACAGCACCCGGCCGGCGCCGGGCATGTATTCCAGCATCGCCATGCGCGCGCAGGTGGTCTTGCCGCTGCCGGATTCGCCGACGATCGCCAACGCCCGGCCGCTGTTGAGCGAGAAGTTGATCGAGCGCGCCGCATGGACGGCAAAGCTGCCGTGACCGAACGACTTGCTGACGGCATCGAAGCGCAGAAGCGGTTCGCTCATCCCAGCACCCCTCCCTTGAGCGATGGGAACGACGCCCACAGCTTCTTGGTGTAGTCATGTTGCGGGCGACGGAAGATCTCGTCCGACGGACCCTGTTCGACGAGCTTGCCCTGCAGCATCACGCCGATGCGGTCGCAGAACTGCACCATCAGCCCGAGGTCATGGGTGATGAACAGCACCGAGAACCCCATCTGTCGCCGGAGTTCGTCGATGCGCTGCAGGATCTCGCGCTGGACGACCACGTCGAGCGCCGTCGTCGGCTCGTCCATGATCACGAGCTTCGGATTGAGCGCCATGCAGATGGCGATGACGATGCGCTGGCGCATGCCGCCTGAGAACTGGTGCGGATAGTCGCGCATGCGCTCGGGCTTGATGTCGACCAGCCTGAGCATCTCGGCGGTCCGCTCGCGCGCCTGCTTGCGCGTGCAGCGGTTGTGGGTGGCGAGCACGTCGTAGAACTGCTCTTCGATGCGCAGCACCGGGTTAAGCGAGTTCATGGCGCTCTGGAACACCATCGCCACCTCGCGCCAGCGGAAGTCGCGCAGCGCCTTGTCGTCGAGCCCGAGCACATCGCGGCCGGCGAGCCGGATTTCGCTGCCCTTGCGGATCAGCGCCGGCGGCCCGTGCAGGCGGCTGACGGCGAAGGCAACCGTGCTCTTGCCGCAGCCGGATTCGCCGGCGAGACCGAACACCTCGCCCGGGGCCACGTCGAAGGACACCTGGTCGACGGCGCGGAAGTCCTTTTCAGCGCCGATATAGTCGATGGTGAGGTTCTTCACCGAGAGCAGAGCTTCATTCACAGGCGGCCCTCCCCCGACTTGACCAGGCTTGCCCAGCGGCCGAGGCTGCTGCCGGTGCGCAGGCGCGGATTGGCGATCTCGTCGACGGCGAAGTTGAGCAGCGACAGGCCGATGCCCAAAAGCGCGAGCGCGATGCAAGGCGCAAGGATATCCCACCAGGCGCCGACCGACAGAGCCGAGGCCTTCTGCGCGTTGTAGAGCATGGTGCCCCACGAGATGACGTTGGGGTCGCCGAGGCCGAGGAATTCGAGCGTCGCCTCGGTGATGACGGCGAAGATCACGCTGCCGATGAAGTTGATGCCGACAATGGACAGCACGTTCGGGAAAATCTCGAAGGCCATGATGCGCCATTGCGGTTCGCCCATCATCTCGGCGGCCTTGACGAAGTCGCGCTGCTTGACCGACAGCGTCTCGGCGCGCGTGACGCGCGCGCCCCAGGCCCAGGACGTGATGCCGAGGATGACGGCGATCACCATGGGGCCGGCCTGGCCGACGAAAGCTGCGATGACCAGCAGCAGCGGCAGGTTGGGCACCACCAGCACCATGTTGGTGAGGAAGCTGATGACCTCGTCGGTCTTGCCGCCGCGATAGCCGGCGATGATGCCGAGCGCGGTGCCGACGACGGTTATCAGCAGGCCGGCGGCGAAGCCGACAGCAAGCGAGGTGCGGGCGCCGTAGATCAGCCGCGCCCAGACGTCCTGGCCGAGTCGCGTCGTGCCGAGTATGTGGTCGGCAGACGGCGGCTGGTGCGGCCGGCCGGTGCGGGCGGCAGGCGCATATTCGGTCAACAGCGGCGCAAAGATGGCGATCAGGACGATGATCGTCACGATCGTCAGGCCGACGGCCGCCTTGCGGTTGCGCTTGAGGCCAATGAGCAGTTGAGCCATGTCAGCCACTCCCCTTCAGGCGTGGGTCGAGCAGGACATAGGTCACGTCGACGATGAAATTGGCGACCAGCATGGCAGCCGTCATGACGAGCAGCTGGCCCTGGATCACGGGATAGTCGCGGGCGAGGATCGCCTGGTAGAGCGTGTTGCCGAGACCCGGATAATTGAAGACGACCTCGGTCACCAGCGAGCCGCCAAGCACGGTGCCCAGCGCAATCGCGAGGCTGGAGACGGCCGGCAGCAGCGCGTTGCGTGCGGCGTACCACACCATCACGCGCCGGTCCGACAAGCCCTTGGCGCGCGCCATGACGACATAGTCCTGGCCGAGCAGGTTGATCATGTTGTTGCGCATGGTGACGGTGAAGCCGCCTGTCAGGACCACGCACAGCGTAATCATCGGCAGAAGCGCGTGATAAAGCACGCTGCCGGCAAACTGCAGGGTAAAGGACGGATCGAGCGCCGGATCATGCGCATAGCCGGTCGGGAACCAGCCGAAGGTGAAGCCAAAGAAATAGAGCGCCACCAGCGAGGTCACCACGGCAGGGATCGAGGTGGCGAAGATCGAGCAGACCGATATGACCACGTCGATCCGGGTGCCGCGCCGCCACGCCGCGACCATGCCGAGGAAGCTGCCGAGGATGAAGCTGATGATGGTGGCGGTACCGACAAGCCCCACGGTCCAGACCAGCGCCCGGCCGAGCAGCTCGGTCACCGGCAGCGGGAAATACTTCACCGACATGCCGAGATCGCCGGTGAAGATGCTGGCGAGGTAGGTCAGGTATTGCTGCCAGATCGGCCCGTCGACGAAGCCGAAGGTGAGCTTCAGCGCCGCAAGGCTTTCCGGCGGCAGCTCCGTGGCCGCGCTCGAAAACATCAGCGCCACCGGATCGCCCGGCATCATGCGCGGCAGGAAGAAATTGATCGTCGCCGCCGCGATGAACGCGGCGAGGTAGAACAATGTCCGTCGGAGAAGGAATGGCATCGGCTCAGATTGGCAGGGCCGTTTCCGGCCCCGCCAACTCCCTAGTAGGACGTTACTTCACCGGGCGCAGGGCCAGGAGGTTCAGCAGACGTGCAGGATTGTTCCTGGTGATCGACGGATTGGCGAAGGCATTGTCCTTCGTCGACCAGCCGGTGAAGCGCGTGGTGTTGTACTGGTACCAGTTCGGGTTGTTGAACACCGGCGCCAGAGGCATGTTCTCGGCAACGATACGCTGCGCCTTGTTCATGGCCTCCTTCTGCTTCTCGAGGTCGGCGGTCTGGGTGAACTCCTTCACCAGGTTCTCGACTTCAGGATTGAACCAGCGCTGGGCTGTGAAGCGGGTCTTGCCCTTGTCGGCGGCCGTGAAGGCGCGCTTGTAGGGGTAGTAGGGCGAAGCCGATGCCGGCAGGCTGTTGATGGCGCCATCGAACTTGCCTTCGATCAGGCTCTGGGTCCAGACGGCCTCTTCCGGCGTCTCGATCTTGGCGTCGATGCCGACCGCCTTCATGTTGTCGACGGCGATGTTGACGGTGTCGATCCAGTCGGTCCAGCTTGCCGGCACGATGATCGAGAAGGCGAGCTTGGTGCCATCGGGATTCTCGCGCATGCCGTCGCCGTCCTTGTCGGCGTAGCCGGCCTCGTCGAGCATCGCCTTGGCGGCGGCCTCATCATAGGTGGCGTACTTGCCGAAGTCGGCCTTGACCGTCTCGTCGGACCAGCTCTTGTAGAGCTCGCCCATCAGGCCCGGATCCTCGTTCAGCGTCGGATAGCCGTAGCCGGCAATATCGATCATGCCCTTGCGGTCGAGCGCCATCGACACAGCGCGACGGAAGTTAAGGTCGGTGAACGCCTTCCGGTTGTTCTCGTTGGCCGTCTCCTGGTTGAAGATGAAGGCCACCATCGAGCTCGGCGAATACCAGTAGTGGAAGTGCTCGGGGTTCTTGGCGACGTAGACCTTTTCGATGTCGGGAATGAAGGACACACCCCAGTCCAGCGTGCCGCTGACGGTCGCGGTCAGGATCTGGTTGTTGTCGGCCAGCTGCGGGAAGCGCATGCAGTCGACCTTGAGGGTCTCGGCGTCCCAGTAGTGCGGGTTGCGGCACTGGTCGTAGGTCTGGCCGGTGAAGCGCGGCACCTCGGTCATCGGGCCGCTGCCGACGGGCTTCTCGTTGGCGTAGGTGACCGGGTCGGCGATGTCCTTCCAGACATGCTGCGGCACGATCGGAATCTGCGACAGGGTTTCGGCCGCGAGCGAGCTCGGGTTGTTCAGCGTGAAGCGGACCTTCTGGCCATCGACGACTTCGACGCCGCCGATCTGCGACCAGATGCTGACGAAATCGAGCGCCGGGAACTTCTTGAGCAGGTCATAGGTGAACTTGACGTCTTCCGAGGTAAACGGCTTGCCGTCCGACCACTTCAGGCCCGCGCGCAGCTTGAACTCGATGCTCTTGAGGTCGTCGGCAAGCTTGAAGCTCTCGGCCAGGCGGTAGACCGGCTTGTTGCTGTCGAAGCGGTTGAACACCACCAGCGGCTCGTAGATGAAGTCGAGCGTGCTCTGGCGCGCCGAGGCCTGGTTGAACGGGTTGAAGTTGCGCACCCAGGTCGTCGCCGGCTCGACATTGACGGTCAGGATGTTTTCGGCAGCAGCCGGCGCAATGCCGAGCAGAAGCGCCGAGATGGCGGTAAGTGTATGCAGTTTCACGTCAGTTCCCCTTTCAGTCGTATTGTCGTTGGTTTGGTAATCAGCGGTCTGCCTTCGGACGGCGGAGCATGCCTTCGTAGACACCCTTGTCGGGTGCCGGGATCGGAACGGCGCCGACCGAATTGACGTAGAAATCGACGGGTCCGGCATCGCCGATGATGGCGTAGGCGTAACCGTCGGCCTTGAGCGCTTCGAGGGCGGCGGCGAGCAGCGCCACGCCGACACCCCTGCCCCGAGCCTCCGGGCCAACACCGGTCGGCCCGAAAAAACCGCGCGCGACGATGTCGTAGCAGGCAAAGCCCAGGAGCTTGCCGTTCTCGACTGCGACGAGGCAGGCGACGGGCCGCCGCGCAAACGCCACCGTCACTTCGCTGGCCCAGTTGTCGCTGAAGTGTTCGCGCACCCAGTCGACGACCAGCGCCATCTCCGGCGCCAGCGCCGGGCGGATCGCCACGCCCGCCACATGGCGACGCGAACGCAGGTCCTCGAACTTTGCCGAATGGAGACTGACGAGCAGATCAGGCACCTTGTTTCTCCCTTGTCGATCCCAGCGCGCATCGGCTTCAGGCCGCGCGCCGGCTCGCGCTATTCCCAGTGTCCGTAGAGGTTGGGCATCAGGCCTGCCGTGGCCGCGAACCGGTCCCACGACTTCCGCTCCCATGGCGTCCACGCCGTCTCGGCGATGGCCGACAGGCGCGGGAAGACCAGGCGATCGAACACGGCGCGATCGGTCATGGACTCGCTCCAGATGCAGGCCTGGATGCCCTTGAAATGCTTGAGCTGTTCGGCGGTCCAGCCACCGACAGGGTCGAACTCGTAGGTCTCGCGCGGCAGCGGCGCTCCGGCCCAGCCAGCACCGGGCTCGTTCCAGTCGGTCGACTGGGACATGTCGAGATAATAGGCCTGCCCCGGGGCGACGACGATGTCGTAGCCTTCGCCGGCCAGACGACCGCAGATCGGCACGTCGCGCCAGCCGACAAGATACGAAGCGTCCTTGTCGAGCGCGCCGCCATGGGCGGCCTCCTGCCAGCCGCCGGTCACGCAGCCGAGCGACTTGATGAGCTCGTGGATCTCGCGGACGAACGCCGCCTGAAGGATCGAGGTGGTAGCGCCCTCGATGTCGTCGGCGCCGTCATGGTTGGTCAGTGTGTTGGTGAGGCCCGCATGCGAGCGCGCGGCATTGTCGCCGGCAAGCTGGCGCAGCATGTCGAGCGCCATCGGCGAACCGGACCAGGCGCCCAGCGGCACCTCGTCAGCGCCGATATGCAGCACCTTGGACGGGAACAGCTCGGCCAGCTCGCGGAACACCTCCTTGATGAAGGCCACGGCCTTCGGCTGCGCCGGGTTGATGCAATTGTTGGGCACGCCCTGAACCGAAGCGTATTCGCCTGTTTCGCCGGGATCGCGCAGTTCGGGCAACGCCTCGAGCAGCGCATAGCTGTGGCCGGGGATGTCGATCTCCGGGATCACATCGATGCCATAGCTGCCGGCAAGGGCTACGATCTCGCGCACCTCTGTCTGGGTGTAGTAGCCGCCGGTCGGCTGCGGGCCGGAACCCAGCATCGGCGGCACGGGCAGGCCATGGCCACGCCAGGCTGCGCGCGTGCACAGCTCAGGATAGGCCACGATCTCGATGCGCCACGCCTCGTCGTCGGTCAGGTGCCAGTGGAACTGGTTGAGCTTGTTCCAGGCCATGACGGCCAGGAACTGCTCGACCTCGCCGCTTGAGTAGAACTGTCGCACGACGTCGAGATGGCAGCCGCGGAAGCCCATGCGCGGAGCGTCCTCGATGGTGCCTGCCGCCGGGAAGACAAACGACTGGCGGTGGCGCCTGGCGCCACGCAGCGTCTGGCCGAGCGTGATCAGCCCATAGAGATAACCGGTGACGCCTGACGCCGTGACGACGACCTCGCCTTCGCTGAAATCGATGCGATAGGCTTCGGCATCGCCGCTGCGTTCGACCAGACGGACCGTGCGGCCGCCCTGATGGGCCTCGCGCACCAGCGCCTCGCCTGGAAACAGGCGCTGGGTCAAGTCGGCGAATGCCTGGCAGGCCCCGCGCTGGACCTGGGTTTCAGGCGCGAGCGCCAGCCCGTCGGGCGTCTGGCCCGGCACGATGGCCTCGACACTGCCCGGCCACGGGAGGATGGAGAGCGGAACCGGCGACGAGGCGGGATCGCCAAGGGTCGCAGTTCCGCGCCTGGGTGCATTCTCGACGACGGTCGAAACCGTAGGTTTCGTGCCGGCAACGACAATCGATCCGTCCGATTTCACGACATAGGCGCTGGTGGCGCCGTCGCTCCAATGCCGCAGCGGATAAGACAGCTGGCGGGCCGAGCACTCCCAGACGGCGCCCGGCTGCAGTACGAAGTCCTTGGGAGGTGCGACTTCGCTGTGATTGGAGAAACGGCGAACGAGACGGCCGTTTTCGATGGCCGCATTGGCTTCCAGCCGTGCCGGCCCGCTGAAGCAAAGGACGAAATCGGCGAGCGGCGCATCGCCCCTGTTGGTGAGACGCATCGTGTAGATCGGTGCCTTGCCCTCGCTGGCCGGCGTCCAGATCGTTTCGAAAACCAGGGAATGTGAAGGCTCGAAAGGCGCAGTCATCTCGTTCTCGTCCTCAAGTGATCTTTGCCGCAATCGTCAGCTGGCCAGCCGCGATTGGGCCTCGGGGCTGTCCAGCCCCAGCGGATCGGCGACGCGCGGCCACATCTGCAGGCTCGCCTTGCGATAAGGCGTCGTCGCCGGATCGGTCGGATAGGACGTGGGGGCCGCGACATAGACGATCTCGGACGCGACCGGCTGGAAGCCCGCATGGAAATGATTGGTCGACTTGACCAGGAGGTAGGCCTTGGCGGCGAAATCGATGCCCTGGTTGGAAAAGATGTCGGGTTCGTAGGTCTGGGTGCGGCTGGTGATCAACAGGATGTCGATCGACGTGCCGAGCGGGCGCACCACGGCGGCATTCCCGAGCGTCACCCGGCTGTTGCGGAAACTTTGCCAGCCGGCGTCGGCAGTGCTCATGACCGTCACCTTCAGGTCGAGCGGCTCGCCGCCCTCCGGGCTCGACTTGCCGCCGATGCGCAGGTCGAGCACCGCCCCCTCGCCCGCCGCGTGGCAGAAGGAGACCGCAATCGGGTCCCAGATCGTGGCGACGGCAACATCATCAAGGCCGCGCGCCAGGATCTGGCGCAGGATATAGGTCGCATCGCCGGCGACGCCGCCGCCGGGATTGTCCCAGACATCGGCAATGACGACGGGCTGGTCCGGATTGGTGTCGCGCAGTTCGATCGCGCGATTGAGGCCGGCCTCCGTATCGAGCATCGGCATGGATGTCCGCTTGCGCAGGCCGTAGAGCTCGTGCCCGAGCGTCCGCGCCAGGACATCGCCCTTCGCCTTGTCGTTGTCGGTCACCACCACGATGCGCGTTCCCATGTCGGGCACATCGCCGGCCATGAAGCCATGGATGACCGAAATCGACAGCACCCCGTCCTTGCCCTCCAGGTCAGTCAGCCGGTCGACAAAGGAGCGCATCGGCTCGCGGCTGGTCGGATAGATGGTGATCATGCGGCAGTCGAAGGTCGAGATCGCGGGCTTGATCTCGCCGCGCAGCGCTTGCAGCGCAAGTTCCACGACGTGCTCGCCGCGCTGCTCGAAATCGGTGTGCGGGAATTCTAGAAACGTGGCCATCAGATCGAGATTGGCGACGCGCAGCCCCGTCAGGTGGCTGTGCGGGTCGAACTCGGCGGCGACAAGCACGTCGGGTCCGACAAGGCCGCGAACCCGCAGCAGGAAATCGCCTTCCGGGTCATCGTACCCCTGGGCGACCATGGCGCCATGCAGGCCGAGCACGACGGCATCGACGGGCATGGCCGCCTCGAGTTCGGCCAGGATCTGGTCGCGCAGCATCTCATAAGTCTGGCGCTGGATCAGGCCGGCTGGCTCGGCCCAGCAGGACGTTCCCTCGATCACCTCGAACCCCTCGTCGCGGCCACGGCGGCGCAGGATCGGCACCACCGACGAACACAAGGTCGGCGTGTCGGGATGCTCGCCCGGTTCGGCATAGAACGCAGCCTTGAACGCGTTGATGTCCGTCGGCACGGGAGAGAACGTGTTTGTTTCCGTTGCCAGCGAGGCCGTGAAAATGCGCATTGAACCGACGATCCGAGTGGTTTCGACACGGCGGCACGGCATTGCCCCTCCGTGAGAAGGTCCATGCCCGCAGCAGCCATTCCTGATTGTTGGGCGCACGCCACCTGCCGCAGGACGCTGCGCGCCGCTCGAACCTTTACCGGTTGTCGCGAGCAGCATGCCGACTGCGCTCATGAGCGTGCGATTTTAGTGTTTTTCCTCCCTGCACCGTCATGCGGTGTAATTAATTTTCATATTAGGGCGACAATCTCGCTCTCGTCAACGAGATTCTGGCTATTTTTCCCCAAATATGTAATTCACTTACGTAACTGAAAAACATGCTGCCGGATCGACACGGTGCCGACTGACAAACGGAACGAGTTCCCGGCAAGGTGGAACTGATGGCTTTTGTGGTTTTATTTCAACTGGGTAGCGCCAATCTACACGGACGCTTCGACGCCGGCTGAGCATATCGGGTGGCGTTGCTGAAGAGGCTTCCTGTGTTATGGAGGCATGTCTGAAAGAAATTCCTTTTCACGATTGAGTCGTTCGACAACCGCGCCCGCGCACTCGAACTGGAGAGCTTTGATGGACCTCTATCACGCCCTGTCGGACGAGGAAGGCAAGCTCTCGGGCCTCGAGCAGAAGCTTGCGCGGCTGGTGATGGAAGATGTCGATTTCGCCGTGAACTCCTCGATCGGAGACCTTGCCGCGCGCGCCGAGGTCTCGCCGCCAACGGTGACGCGCTTCTGCCGCAGGCTGGGCTGCCAGAGCTTTTCCGACTTCAAGGTCCAGCTGGCCAAGATGCCTTATGTCGGGCTGCGCTATGTGATGCCGGAGGCACAGACCGCCACGCCGGCGGAGGTCGCCGAAGACATCGTCGCCAAGGCCCAGAACGCCCTGTTTCAGTTGCATCGCCAGCTCGACCCCGAAGCCTTGGGCAAGGCGGCCCAGCTTCTCCGCGGGGCCGAATTCATCTACGCCTTCGGCGCCAGCGGCAACTCGTCGATGATCGTCAACGAACTGCACAACAGGCTGTTCCGGCTGGGGTGCCGCATCAACGCCTCCAACGACCACAACCTCAACATCATGCTGGCCGCCGCAGCCCAGCCGGGCACGGTCGTGTTCGGCTCGTCCTTCAGCGGGCGAGATCCCGGCCTGGTGCAGAGCCTGGAACTGCTGCGCAAACGCGCCATTCCCACCGTCGTCATCACCCAGAGCAATTCGCCGGTCGCCGCCGCGGCCGACGTGGTGATCACCATCGACCTGCCGGAAGGCAAGAACATCTTCCGGCCGACCTCGACCCGCTATGCCTATCTGGCGGCGATCGACATCCTCGCCAACCTCGTCGCCTATGCCGACCGCAACAAGGCGGCAAAGGCCCTGCGCACCATCAAGGAAGAGCTCGTGCGCCGCCGCGACGGCGACGACCGGCAGGTGCTGGGCGACTGATTTCAAACCCTGAAGGCCGCCCGACCTCGCCCCTGACACCACGGCGACGACGGGATGTCAGGTGAAAAATCGCTTCATGTTGATCGCCAGCCGGCTTTGAACGATACTCGCCTCGTCCCTTGGGAGCCGCAGGCGCATGCGTACACCGGTTGCCAACCAGATCGCCAAGCGCAAGGCCGTCGCGGAGGCTCGCGAGCGGCAGAAGGTTTTTGTTGCCTCCAGGCGCTTCAGGGGCGACGGGCAGCCGATCTCGCGGGTACTCGTTTCCGGTCGCTATTACGACGTCGGCGACACCCTGCTGCAGCAGCTTCTCGACGGTGCTTCGCCACGCGAGCTGGAGCTCGATCCCGCTCCCGACGAGCCCGGGCCGGCCTAAATCTCGCATGGCAGCCGAAAAGCTTCGCAGCTACCGCGACAAGCGCGACTTTTCCAAAACCCGCGAACCGCGCGGCGGCATACCGGCGAGCAACGGCAACCGCTTCGTCGTCCACAAGCACCACGCCACCGCCGACCATTACGACCTGCGCCTCGAACTCGACGGCGTGCTCAAGAGCTGGGCTGTGCCCCGCGGCCCCTCACTCAACCCCGCCGACCGGCGGCTGGCGGTCGAGACCGAGGACCACCCGCTCGAATATATCGACTTCGAGGGCGTGATCCCGGAGGGCGAATATGGCGGCGGGCCGATGATCGTCTGGGACGCCGGCAGCTGGGCGCCGATGGACGATGCGCGCTCGGCTCTCGACAAGGGCGCCTTCAAGTTCCGGCTGTGGGGCGAAAAGCTCAAGGGCGGCTGGATGCTGACACGGCTGAAACCCAGGCCGGACGAGGACAAGCGCAACTGGCTGCTGATCAAGGAGCACGACCAGGCCGAGGACACCGAGACCGACATCCTTGCGGTGCGCCCCGAGAGCGTGAAATCAGGCAGGCTGATCGAAGAGCTGGTGCCCCAGAGAAAGCCGCCGACGAAGCCCGAGAATATCAAGCCAGAAACGCTTGCCGGCGCTGTTCGCTCGGCCATGCCGGCGCGGATCGAGCCACAGCTCGCCACCGCGACCGAAAGGCCGGCAGCCGATCCAAAGAAGTGGCTGCACGAGATCAAGCTCGACGGCTATCGGACGATGGCCCACATCGCCGACGGCGCTACCAGGCTGATCACGCGCAGCGGGCTCGACTGGACGAAGCGCTATGGCACGCTGCCAATGTCATTTCGCCGCCTGCCCTGCTCGGAGGCGATCATCGACGGCGAGATCGTCGTGCTCGACGACAAGGGCATCAGCCGCTTCGCCGCGCTGCAGGACGCACTCGCCGGCGGCCACGACCGGCAGCTTGTCTTCTATGCCTTCGACCTCGTCTTCCTCAATGGCTGGGACCTGCGCAAGGTGACGCTCGGACAGCGCAAGGCGCTGCTTGAAAAGCTGCTGGCCGGCCAGATCGATGCGCGCAGCGCCATCCAGTACAGCGACCATGTCGGCGGCGACGGCGGGCAGTTTTTCGAGAGTGTCAGCGAGATGGGGCTGGAAGGCATCGTCTCCAAGCAGCTTTCCGCGCCCTATGTCTCCGGCCGCACCCACAGCTGGACCAAGACCAAGGCGCTGCAGCGCGGCGAGTTCGTCATCGCCGGCTACACGACATCTGAAGCAGCCGAGGGACTGGCGGCCCTTGCGCTCGGCGAATGGATCGACGGCGAACTCGAATATCGCGGCAAGGTCGGAACCGGTTTCGACACCGAGACGTTGGACACCCTGCTGCCGCGCCTCGAAGCGATCAGGGATGGCGCGGCACGGCTCGACGGAGCCCCCAAGGAGGTGATCCCGGTGCGGCCTGTGCTGATAGCCCGCATCCATTACGTCAACCGCACATCGGACAACGCCTTGCGGCATGCGGTATTCAAGGGACTGCGGGAAGTGGAACTGAGCGCCAAGGAGACCCAGGTGGAGCGCAAGCGCCTGATCTCAGATGCCGACCTTGCCGGCATCTCGATCACCAACCCGACCCGCCGGATTCTCGGCAAGGCGGGGCCGACCAAGCTCGACATCGCCGTCTATTACGCGGCTGTCGGCGACTTCATGTTGCCGCATATTCTGGGGCGGCCGGTATCGCTGTTCCGCTGCCCGTCGAGCCGGCCGCAGGACTGCTTCTTCCAGCGTCACGCCTTCACCGGCATGCCGGCCACCATCGCCTCCTTCGAGACCAGCAATTCCGACGGCGAAACCAAGACCTACATCGCCGTCGAGGACGCCAAGGGTTATCTGGCGCTGGCGCAGTTCGGTGTCGTCGAGTTCCATGCCTGGGGCGCATTGCGAAAGCAGCTGGACAAGCCCGATCGCGTGGTCTTCGACCTCGACCCCGGCGAAGGCATCGGCTGGCGCGAGGTTGTCGAGGCGGCGGTCCATGTCAAGGGCGAGCTGGAAGCCATCGGCCTCGTGCCGTTCGTGAAGACCTCGGGCGGCAGCGGCATCCATGTCGTGGTGCCGGTGAAGAAGAAACTCGGCTGGAAGCAGATCCATCAGGCAAGCAGCGCCATCGCCTCCCGTATCGCCGCCACCGCGCCCAAGACGTTCACAACAGTGATGGGCAAGGACAACCGCAAGCAGCTTATTTTCATCGACTTCCATCGCAATGCGCGAAGTGCAACGGCCGCCGCCCCCTACACGCTGCGGGCGCGAACCCACATGCCGGCTTCGACCCCACTTGTCTGGAGTGATCTCGAGTCCATCGACGCTCCGCAGGATTTGAACTATTCTTCGCTTCCCGGACTTTTGGCTACGTCAGGCGATCCCTGGGCCGATATCGACGATCACGCCCGAGAATTGCCGGCAGCGTTCACAGGTAAAGCTTAGTTGTGTCGTCGCGTAGGAGACAAGCATGGCGCCCAGGGCATCTTGGAAGGGATATCTCAAGCTCAGTCTGGTCAGCTGCCCGGTAAGGCTGTACCCGGCAACGAGCTCGAGCGAACGCATCGCCTTCAACCAATTGCACAAGGACACCCATAACCGGATCAACATGAAGCCGGTCGACCCCGAACTCGGGCTCGTCGAACGCACCGATCTGGTCAAGGGCTACGAATACGAAGACAAGAAGTACATCATCATCGACGAGGCCGACCTCGACAGCGTCAGGATCGAGTCCAACCACACGATGAACATCGAGGCCTTCGTCGAGGAAGGCTCAGTCGACGTGATCTACCAGGACGCCCCCTATTATCTGGCGCCCGACGGGGCCATGGCTGAGGAAACCTTCGCGGTGCTGCGCGAGGCGCTGCACAAGACGGGCAAGCTCGCCATCGCCCGACTGGTGCTGTCGAGCCGCGAACGCGTCGTCACCATCGGCTCGCGCGAGAACGGCATGTTCGTCTGCACGCTGAGGAACCCGAGCGAAGTGCGCGGCACAGCCGAGTATTTCGGCAACATCCCGGCCGGCGATCCGGACCCCGAGATGCTGCAGCTTGCGGAAGCGCTGATCCAGCAGAAGCTGACGACTTTCGATCCGAAGAACTATGAGGATCGCTATGAGATCGCCCTGATGAAGATGATCAAGGAGAAGCTGAAGGGCCACAAGCCGATCATCGCAGCCGCCCCCGAACGCGGCAATGTCATCAACCTGATGGACGCGCTGAAGGCGAGCCTGGGCCAATCCAAGCCGCCGGCCAAGAGCAAGCCCAAGGTGGATGCAGCAGCCAAGCCGGCTGAAAAAGTGGCGGCATCGGGCGGCAAATCGGCAGCCAAGGGCAAGAAGTGACAGATCCGGCATCGTCTCTCCAGGGCACGACCTTCGGTCTCGTGGGCGCACTGGAAGCGTTTCCACGGCGCCTCGCCCTGCGCGAGGTCAGGCGCCTCGGCGGCGACCTCCAGCACGGCGTGACCCGGCGGACGACCCATGTCGTGTTCGGGCGCGGCCTGCTTGGGCGTGAAAGCGATGCCCGTATCGCCGGCAAGTATGAGGCCGTGTCAGGCGGCCAGATGACTGTGCTCAGCGAGAACGGCTTCCTGCGCATGCTCGGCCTGCTCGATCCGCCCGAAGCCGCGGCCCTTTCGCAGGCATCGATCGGCGAGCAATCGAAGCTCGATCCCAAGGCGCTCGCGCTTCTCGGCCTGTTCGACGCCTTCGAGCACCATATGGAGCCCTACTCCTTCCGCGACCTGATCCTCGCCAGGAAATATGCCGGGCTGCTGGTTGGCGGGGCGAGCTGGGGACGGATCGCACGGTCCGTCCGTCGTTCCGGGCCGGTCGCCTCGCTGACGGCGCTGAACCTGCACACGGAGGATGGGGACGCGATCTACGCGCGCCAGGGGACCGAACTGACCGAACTGGACGGCCAGGGCCTGCTGCCGCTGGATCGGACCAACGACACTGAAATCGAGGCCCTTTTTTCCCTCGCCGAAGAAGCCGAGGACGAAGGCCGCCACCTCGAGGCGGCGGCACTCTACAGGCGCTATCTGGCAGCCGACCCCGGCGACGGCATCGCGGCCTTCAACCGGGCAAACTGCCTGCGCGCCGGCGGGCTGACGACAGAGGCAGCGGGTGCCTACATGCAGGCAATCAAGCTCGACCCGAATTTCGTCGAAGCCTGGTTCAATCTCGGCGGGCTTTTCGCCGAACAGGGCAAGGTCGCAACGGCCCGGCGTCATCTCAAGGCAGCCGTGACGCTCGACCCGGGATATGCCGACGCCGTCTACAACCTCGCCAATCTCGAATACCAGGCTGGCGATCTCGCGGCGGCCCGGCACTGGTGGTCTGTCTATCTCCAGCTCGACAGCACGTCGGAATGGGCGCGCACCGCCGAAAAAGGCATCCAGTATGCCGACCTCCACCTCAGGAAACGTTCAGCCGGCTGACATGGACACGCAATTTCTCTTCAACGGCGACGAAGACGCCGCCGTCACCATCCTTTTGGCGCATGGCGCCGGCGCGCCGATGGATTCGGCGTCGATGGAAGCGACTGCCAAGGCGCTGGCCGCACAAGGCTTCCGCGTCGCCCGCTTCGAGTTTCCCTATATGGCTGCCCGACGCACTGAGGCCGGGCGCAAGCCGCCGCCGCGCGCGGAAACGCTGAACCCGGAATACAAGGCTGCGATCGAAAAGCTCGGCGCCAAAGGCCCGCTCATCATCGGCGGCAAGTCGATGGGCGGGCGCGTCGCCAGCATGGTCGCCGATGAGCTGTTCGCAGCAGGCAGGATCGCCGGCCTGCTCTGCCTCGGCTATCCGTTCCATCCGCCGGCCAAGCCCGAACAATTGCGAACGAAGCATCTGGCGGGACTGAAGACGCCGGCGCTGATCGTGCAAGGCACCCGTGACGAATTCGGCACCCGCGACGAGGTTGCAGGCTACGACCTGTCCGACCAGATCGAGCTGTTCTGGCTGGAAGACGGCGACCACGACCTCAAGCCGCGCAAGAGCATCTCGGGCTTCTCCGCCGCCGACCATCTGAAATCGATGGCCGACAAGGTCGCGTCTTGGTCGGCGCAGCTGAAGCGTTAGGTCGAATGGCGTGAAGATCGCCACGTTCAACATCAACAACATCAACCGTAGGCTCGGAAACCTGCTGGCGTGGTTGAAGCAGGCCAAACCCGACGTCGTCTGCCTGCAGGAACTCAAGGCGGCCGACGATGAGTTCCCTGCCAAGGCGCTCGAAGACGCCGGTTACGGCGCCGTATGGCGCGGCGAGCGCGCCTGGAACGGCGTGGCGATATTGGCCAGGGACGGAAAACCTGTGGTGACGCGATGGGAACTGCCCGGCGACCCCGACGATGACCAGAGCCGCTACATCGAAGCTGCGGTGGGCGGCATTCTCGTTAGCTGCCTCTACGCGCCCAACGGCAACCCGCAGCCGGGGCCGAAATTCGACTACAAGCTCGCCTGGCACAAGCGCTTCAATGCACACGCCGCAGCCCTGCTCGCCGCCGGCATACCTGTCGTGCTCGCCGGCGACTACAACATCGCGCCCGAAGTGCGCGACGTCTATGCGACGCAGTCCTATGACGACAACGCGCTGGTACAGCCTCAGAGCCGCGCGGCGTTCCAGGCACTGCTCGAGCGAGGCTGGACCGACAGCATCCGCAGGGCATTTCCCGGCGACGGCGTCTACAGTTTCTGGGACTATCGGCGAAACAGGTGGCAGCGCAACGCCGGCCTGCGCCTCGATCACCTGCTCCTGAGCCCCGATCTCGCCGGCCGCCTCTCAGCCGCCGGCATCGACCGCGACGTCAGAGGCCTCGCCGACGCCAGCGACCACGCGCCGGTCTGGATCGAGCTCGGCGCGCCGCAGGCTTAGAGCGCACTTATCCTGGAACTCTGGCCTCGATAGCGCTCGCTTATGCGGCGCATTGCCAATGACGATTGGACAGCGACCCGACCGCGAGCAGATAAGCTGACATCCAGGATGCGGTGGTTTGGCCGAAAGGCAGCCGCCGCGACAAGGCATTCCTGCCTCGTTACCTCAGTTGTTTGGAAGGTCCCATCATGCACCAGCCGCTCGTCGCCGTGTCGACAGACGTCAAGCAGTTCGAGAACTACACCTGGTATGCAGCGCCCCAGCAATATCTGGAGGCGGCAATTTCGGGTGCCGGCGTGCTGCCTGTGCTGGTGCCGTCCTTCGGCGATCGCCTCGACCTCGACGTGTTGTTGTCGTCGGTCGACGGCGTGATGCTGACCGGCTCCAAGTCCAATGTCGATCCGCGCCTTTACGGCGAAGAGGCGACGGAAGCCAATGGTCCTTACGATTTCGCCCGCGATTCCACCACCATGCCCCTGATCCGCAAGGCGATCGAGCGCGGCGTGCCGCTGCTTGCCATCTGCCGCGGCATCCAGGAGCTCAACGTCGCCCTTGGCGGCTCGCTCGCCACCGAGATCCAGGAGCGCGACGGCATCGACGATCACCGCGCCCCCGTCAGCGACAACCAGGACGAACGTTTCGCCATCCGCCAGACGGCGACGATCAAGCCGGGCAGCTGCCTGGCCGGTGTATTCGGCCCCGGCGACATCCTGGTCAACTCGGTCCACCGCCAGGCGGTCGAGCGGCTCGGTGCCAAGCTGCAGGTCGAGGCCATCGCGCCCGACGGCACGGTCGAAGCCGTGTCGGTGCGCGATTCCAGGGCCTTTGCCGTGGGCGTGCAGTGGCACCCCGAATATTGGGTCAAGTCGGACGATGTCTCGCAGCGCATCTTCAAGGCGTTTGGCGATGCCGTGCGGGCCCATGCGGTGGCGCGTCAGGCGGCAAGGGCTGCTGCGGAGTAAAATCCGCTCCAGCCTTTCCTCACCGTCGCGACCACCGACAGCGGGCTTCGTTTCCCACCGTCACGGCTTCGCCGCGCCACCTCTCCCCCACTCCGTGGGGGCGAGGACCCCAAGTTCTGTGAGGTCGCACGTCAACATCGCAGCAACTGCTCAGCTATGGGTGCTGCGTCGGCGATCGGCGTTTCCTCGCCCCCATGAAATGGCGGAGAGGTGGCTTGCGTGGCAAACCGATGAAGGCGCATTGGCGCAAAGCAAGCTTGTCGGCCTCGCCAACGCAGAAAGCCACCTCCTCAGCTCATCCTGTTCTTTCGGCTTGCCTCTCGACTGGCGGCTGCTCCGGTTGCCCTGACGTCAGCTACTGAAGCCGCCGCGCATATTATTGCGCCCCAGCCGCAGCGAATGAACAAAAATGCCCCGGCGAGCCTACATCGATAAAAATTCTTTATCTGGCAAATTTCGAATGACGATTGGACATCGGACCTCGAAAACGCGGAAATACGGCATTCTTAGCGTACAGGAGCCGCAATGACCGACCGCAAACTATACCTGAAATTCGTCGATTCCGACGTGACGGGTATCATTACGCTTTATTGGGAGAATGCTCCTGAGACCTGTAAGGCTCTCTGGGGCGCGCTGGAAAAGCCGATCCAGTGGCCTGCAACGCACGCCATGTTCTCCGGCCCCGAGATCATGATGGGCCTGCCCGAGGAAGCCCGTAATTTCGACCCGACCACCATTCCGCCCGAGAATCAGACCGTGCTGCCCGAAGTCGGCGAGCTGCTGTGGTTCTACCAGCCGAAGAACTTCTTCAAGATCGACCCGACCGAGTTCTGGGAGATCGGCCTGTTCTACGGCGTCGGCGGCCGCACCTTCGGCCCGACCGGATGGATATCCTGCACCTATTTCGGCAAGATGACCGAGAATCTCGAGGGCATTGCCGCCCAGTGCCGCCTGATCCGTACGGAAGGCGCCAAGGTCGTGGAAATCGGCCGCCTGGCCTGATCGACCCTCTAACTGCAACCTTAAATCCGAAGGGGAACTACAATGAAATCCAGGTTCAGTATCGCTGTGCTCAGCACGTCCATCCTTGCACTGGCGGCAGGTGCTGCCAGTGCCCAGGACAAGACGCTCGTCATCAATTCCTTCGGCGGCGCCTATGAGGCCGCCCACAAGAAGTGCATCATCGAGCCGTTCGAGAAGGCGACGGGCGCCAAGGTCCAGATCGTGACCGCCTACTCCTCCGATGCCTTCGCCCAGCTGCGCGCCCAGAAGGCGGCACCCCAGTTCGACATCATCAACTTCTCCGGCGGCCAGGAAATCGTCGGTGCTTCGGAAGGCCTGCTGGCCCCGATCGACGCCACCAAGCTGAAGAACGCCGGCGACCTCTATGACTTCGCCAAGGCCAACCTCGCCAAGGGCGAAGGCCCGGCCTACTCGATCGCCGCCATCGGCCTGGTCTACAACAGCGACAAGGCACCGAAGGCGCCGTCGAGCTGGAAGGACCTGCTCGATCCGGCCGTCGGCGAACATCTCGTGCTCACCGACATCTCCAACGGCTACGGCATGCTCGGCTTCCTGATGCTCAATCAGGTCGAGGGCGGCAACCTCGACAACATCCAGCCGGGTCTCGATGCCGTCGGCAAGCTTCTCGAGGGCGGCGCCATCGTCGTCTCCAAGTCGCCCGAGATCCAGCAGGAATTCGCCCAGAACGACGCCTGGCTTGCGCCTTATGCTTCGGACTACGCTTTCACCCTGCGCACTGCCGGACTGCCGGCGAAGTTCGTCCAGGGCGCCGAAGGTACCCCGGCCAGCTACATCACGACCAACCTCGTCGCCAACCGCCCGAACCAGGACCTGGCGCTGCAGTTCATCGACACGTCGATCTCGGCCGAGGCCCAGACCTGCTTTGCCGAAGCGCTGCGCTACACGCCCACCAATTCGAAGGCCAAGCTTGCGCCTGAGGTTGCAGCCGACGTCGCTTACGGCGAAGAAGGCGTGAAGGGCCTGATCCGCTTCGATCCGGCCAAGATCGAGGCCAACCGCGCCGCCTGGGTGGAGGCCTGGAACAAGGCCATCGCCAAGTAACATTCGACGTCAGGAGAGCGGGCACCGTGAGCGACCGTACTGAAAACCTCTTACTGGTCCTCCCGGGCCTGCTCCTCCTCGCGCTGGCATTCTTCCTCCCTATCTTTCAGATGCTGGCGCTTTCGGTGTCGGGCCCTGGCGGCCCGACACTTGAACACTTCGCCCGTTTCCTCGGCGATCCTTTCTATCTCAGCGTGCTCTGGCGCACCGTGAAGCTGGCGCTGATCATCACCGCCGTCTGCGCCGTCATCGGCTTTCCGCTCGCCTACATCATGGCCCGCGTCGGCCCGTCGCTGCGCCTGTGGCTGGTGATCATGGTGATCCTGCCGCTGATGACCAGCGTGGTCGTCCGCACCTTCGGCTGGATGGTGCTGCTCAACCGCTCGGGCCTCATTCCGCAGCTTTTCCGCGATCTCGGCCTCGCCGGCCGCAGCTTCAATCTGATGCAGACCGAGACCGCCGTCGTCATCGGCATGGTCCAGGTGCTACTGCCCTTCATGACGCTGTCGATCCTCGGTGTCATCACCCGCATCGACCCGCGCCTCGAGGAAGCCGCGCGCACCATGGGCTGTTCGTTCCTGCGCACCATCGGCTCGGTCGTGCTGCCGCTGTCGCTGCCCGGCATCGTCGCCGGCTCGCTGCTTGCCTTCACGCTCTCGGCCAGCTCGTTCGTGACGCCAAACCTTCTCGGCGGCGCCCGAATCCAGGTTCTCGCCTCCTCGATCTACAATTCGGTGACCCAGACGCTCGACTGGCCCTTCGCCGCCGCCCAGGCCGTCATCCTCTTCGTCGGCGTCATCCTGGTGCTGATCCCCTACATCAAGCTTACGGGGCGTTCCGATGGTTAAGGCTGTCCCCACCTCGATCCGCATCGCGGCAATCGTCTTCGTCGCCCTGACCGCCCTTTTGCTGCTTGCGCCGCTGATCGTGGTCGTCGGCGCATCGCTGACCGCCAACCAGTTCGTCAGCTTCCCGCCGCAGGGCCTGTCGCTGATGTGGTACGAGAAGGTGCTGTCGTCGCCGGAATATCTGAGCTCCGGACTGGTCAGCCTGATCGTCGCCCTGCTGGTGACGGTGACGGCCACGTTCGTCGGCGGTGCTGCAGCCATTGCCATTCATCGCAAGCAGCTGCCCGGCTCGCAGGTTCTGGCCTCGCTGTTCCTGTCGCCGCTGGTGCTGCCCACCATCATCTACGCCATCGGCATGTTGATGTTCTGGAGCGCGGTCGTCGGCCCCGTGTCGCTGCCTGTTCTGTGGATCAGCCACACCGTCATCGCCATGCCCTATGTCATCCGCACCACGCTGGCCGTGCTGTCGGAATCCAATCCCTTCCTCGAGGAGGCGGCGCGGACCATGGGCGCCAACCGCATGCAGCGCCTGTGGCTTGTGGTTGTGCCGCAATGCGCACCGGGCCTGGCGGCCGGCGCCTTTTTCGCCTTCAACATCTCCTTTGACGAGGCCGTGCTGTCGCTGTTCCTGCGCAAGCCCGGCATGACCACCCTGCCGGTGCAGATCTACGGGCAGCTGGAATTCAGCCCCGATCCTTCCGTGGCCGCAGTGTCCTCGATCATGATCGCCCTGACCATCGTGCTGATCCTGGTCATCGACCGGCTGCTCGGCATCAAGAAATTCGCGAGTGCTTGACCATGGCCAACGTACGGCTTGAAGACATCAAGAAATCCTTCGGCAATGTGAAGGTGCTGCATGGCATCACGCTCGACATCGCGTCCGGCGAATTCGTCAGCCTTCTCGGCGCCTCCGGCTGCGGCAAGACCACCCTGCTGCGCGCAGTCGCCGGCCTCGAAAGCGTCACCTCAGGTTCGGTCGCCATCGACGGCCAGACCGTGACCGAGCTGCCGCCCGAAAAGCGCGACATCGCCATGATGTTCCAGTCCTATGCACTGCTGCCGCATCTCAGCGTCTCGGAAAACGTCCGCTTTCCGCTCAGGATGCGCGGCATCGGCTCGCGCGAGGAGCAGGCCGAACGCGTCAAGGCCGCACTCGAGACCGTGCAGCTCGGCCACCTCGCCGAGCGCAAGCCGCGCCAGCTCTCGGGCGGCCAGCAGCAGCGCGTGGCGCTGGCCCGCGCCATCGTCTCCAAGCCCAAGGTGCTTTTGCTTGACGAGCCGCTGTCCAATCTCGACGCCCGCCTGCGCGAGGACATGCAGGTCGAGCTCATCGAGATCCACAAGCGGCTTGGCCTGACCACGCTGTTCGTCACCCACGATCAGGAAGAGGCGCTCAGCCTGTCCGACCGCGTCGTGCTGCTGAATGGCGGCCGCGTCGAGCAGCAGGGAAGCCCGGCCGAAATCTACAGCCGCCCCGCGACCGAGTTCGCCTCGAACTTCCTCGGTTCGGCCAACATCATCCCCGTCACCATCGAATCGACCGACACCGGCCCGGTGGCCGTGCTTGCAGACCGGCAGCGCCTGCAACTGTCGCAGAGCGAGGCGGTGCGCGGCCCGGCGCGGCTGGTGCTGCGCCAGGAGGACCTCGCCATCGGCAAGTCAGGCGACATCGAAGGCGAAGTGCGCACCCGCGTCTATCTCGGCGCGCGCAACCGCTACGTGATGGTGCTGGCGGGACAGCCGGTCAGGGTGCTCAGCGGCAACGATCACGTTTTCGCCAGCGGTGAGGCAGTGTCGTTGTCGATCGATCCGGCGCGCATCCGCGTCATCGCGGACTGATCGCCCCCAGCAGACCAACCCAAAGACAAGACGGAAAATGGAGCCGACTATGAGCGGGTTTGAAACGCGTTTATTCATCAATGGCAAGTTCGTCGAAGGTCAGGGCGAGGCCGAGCAGGCCTACGAGCCGGCAACCGGCAAGCCGCTGGCCTCGGTGAGGTCGGCCACGCCGGCACAGATCGACGAAGCGGTGCGTTTCGCCGGCCAGGCCTACAAGGGCTGGTCGCGCACCACGCCGAAGGAGCGCAGCCGCGCCCTCTTTGCGATTGCCGACGCCGTCGAGGCACGGGCAGATTTGCTGGCGCCGATCGAGTCGCGCAATGCCGGCAAGCCGCTGCGCTACGTTCATGCAGGCGAACTGGCCAACGTCGCCGACGTCTTCCGTTTCTATGCCACCGCCGTGCGCAACATGCCGGCCACCGCCGCCGGCAACTATCGCAACGCCCAGCGCACCAGCGTCATGCGCCGCGATCCGATCGGCGTCGTTGCCCAGATCGCACCGTGGAACTATCCGCTGCTGATGGCTGCCTGGAAGATCGCGCCGGCCATCGCCGCCGGCAACACCGTGGTCATCAAGCCGTCCGAGCACACCCCGCTCAGCCTTCTGGCGCTGGCCGAAATCTTCGCCGAACTGCTGCCCGCCGGCGTCGTCAACGTCGTCTGCGGCAATGGTCCCGACATCGGCAACACGCTGATCTCGCACGACCTCGTCCGCATGATCTCGCTGACCGGTGATGTCGGCACCGGCCGCGCCGTGCTGCGCGCCGCAGCCGGCAACATGATCAAGCGCACCCATCTCGAGCTCGGCGGCAAGGCGCCCGTCATCGTCGCCGCCGACGCCAATCTCGACAGCCTGGTCGAGACGCTGCGCGAGGCGAGCTTCTACAATGCCGGCCAGGACTGCACCGCCGCCTGCCGCGTGCTCGCCCACCGCGACATCGCCGACGAGCTGACCGAACGGCTGGCCGCGATGATCGGCACGCTGGTCTACGGCGCGCCCGAACGTGACGACGTCGAATTCGGTCCGCTGATCACCGCCCGCCAGCGCGACCGGGTCGCCGGCTTCGTCTCGCGCGCCCACGACAATGGCTGCGACATCATCGCCGGCGGCACCGTGCCCGACCAGCCCGGCTTCTTCTACGCGCCGACGCTGGTCGCAGCCCCCTTCGAGGCCGAGATCGTGCAGAAGGAAGTGTTCGGGCCGGTGCTGACAATCACGCCTGTCGATTCCGTCGAGACCGCGCTCGACTGGGCCAACGCCTCCGAATACGGCCTCGCCTCGTCGGTTTGGTCGCGCGACCTGGCAACGGCGGCTTCCGTTGCCGACAGGCTCGAATACGGCGTCACCTGGGTCAACACCCACGGCTCGTTCGCCACCGAGATGCCACATGGCGGCATGAAGAACTCTGGTTATGGCTCCGACCTGTCGATGCAGTCGCTGCTCGAATACACGCAGGTTCGCCACGTCATGACCCAGGCCTGAGCCATCGGGTCGCATCATGGTGCCGGCACGCTTTTCTGGTAGAAGATACGCCATGCGTATCCTCGACCTGAACACTTTCCTCGTGCTGGCGCGCAACCGCCACTTCGGGCGCACAGCCCAGGAGCTGAACACGACGCAGCCGGCCATTTCAACCAGGCTGGCTGCGCTCGAAGCCGAGTTCGGCTGCCGGCTGGTGCATCGTGGCGACCGCGAATTCCGGCTGACGCCGGAGGGCGAACGCGCCCTCGAAGTGTTCCAGGGCGTCATCGAGAACCTTCAGGACCTTCGCGGCGAGCTCAAGCAGGGCTACCGCGCCGCCACCACCACCATCCGCATCGGCGTCATCGACTCGGTCGCCTCGACCTGGATGCCGCAGCTGGTGGAGACGCTGCGCGAGGAAGCACCCAACCTCCGCATCGAGCTGACCGTCGAGGCCACGTCCGACCTCGTCCATCATATGGAACGCGGCAAGTTCGACCTGATCTTTTGCCTCGACCCCGCCATCGGCGACGGCTTCCGCAGCTTCATCGCCTGCGTCTGGCAGATGACCTGGGCCGGCTCGCCCAAGCTGGTGCAGCAAGGCCAGACCTACAGCGTCGACGAGCTGGCGCGCATGCCGATCGTGACCTTTCCCAAGGACACCCCGCCCTACCGCCAGATCGCGCCCTACTTCCAGGACGAGCGCGTGCTGGCCTCGAAGATGACCAGTTCGAACTCGCTGTTCGCCATCATCAACCTTTTGATCGACGGCTTCGGCGTGGCCGCACTTCCCACCGTCACCATCGAACGCGAGCTCAAGCTGGGGCTGCTGCACCAGATGGACGTGGCGAAATGGTTCCCGCCCATGCCGATCGTCGCCACCTACCAGTCGTCCACCCACCAGAAGATCATTCAGCTGGTTGCCGAATATGCCCGCCAGAGCGCCAGCGCCTTCTGTGCCCGCTCGCGCCCCGGCACCGCCTGGACCGTTGATACGTCACCCGCCGTCAGCGCGGCTGCCCAGGGCTAGACGTAAGACAGCCACCGGTGGGCTCAGGCCTGTCGTGACTTAGTCGACGCCCAATGCGCGCCCGAGGGCGGATTTCCAGCTGGCTGCGAAGGCGGCGGAGATGCGCGCCTGCGGAACCATGCTGTCAAAGCCGTGGTATGCACCCGGCGCCACCGACATTTCGACCGGCACGCCGGCCTCCATCAGTCGCGCCGCGAAACCGATCGATTCCTGCGCGAACAGATCGAGCGTGCCCACCCCGATCCAGGTGGACGGAAGGCCACCGAAACTGGTTGCGCGTGCCGGCACGGCCTCCGCGGGCGCGTCGTCCATGACCGGCTTGCGGCCAAGCGCAGATGTCCAGCCGAAGAGGTTAGACTGCCAGTTCCAGATGAAAGTACCGACATGGGCGGGCGGCGTGCGCAGAGCGGTGCGGTCGTCGAGCATCGGGTAGCGCAACAGCTGGAAGCGGATCGGGAGTTCTTTCCGGTCGCGTGCCCGGAGCGAGACGGCTGCCGCCAGCCCCGCGCCCGCGCTTTCACCCATCACGGCGATGCGTTGCGGATCGATACCAAGCTCCTCCGCCGATCCATGCAGCCATGCGAGCGCCGCATAGGCGTCGTTCAGGCCGGCCGGAAACGGATATTCGGGCGCGAGGCGATAGTCGACCGACACCACGACGGCGCCGAGTTCGGCCGACAGGTGCTGCAGTTCCTGTATCGCGACCTCCGGCTTGCCGACGACCAGACCACCGCCATGGATATGCAGGATCGCGGGCTTGGCGGAACGCTCCGGGGCAGGATCGAGGACGACGATCCGCAGCTTCGAATTGCCCTCGCCGCCGGCAATGAACCGGTCCTCGGGCTGGATGGCCGGCAGCGGCAAGGCCGGAGGGAACTGGGTGCCGCGCACCGCCTGCAGATTGTCCATGCCGAGATGAAGCGGCGGGATCCGGTCGAGGATCGGGCGAAGCTCGGGATCGACGAGACCAAGCGGGTCGGTGATCGTCGGCGCTGGTTGTCCGGGCGCCGGTGCGGCGGTCTCGGCGCTGGCATCGGCGGCGAACATGAGGGCGGACAAAGACATGGCGGCGAGTTCCCTGCGGTTGAGGCGCATGATGGTTTTCCTGGAAGTTTGTGAGGGTTTGTCGATGTCTAGGCCCCTGCCCGCCCGGACTTGCCTGGGAGCAGGAAGAAGCCAGCGGCAGCGCCTGCAAGCAGGATAGCGGCAGCGGCGGTGAAAGCACTGGAATGAACGTCGAGCGGAGCGGACGAGCCCACTGCCGCAATGACAAGGGTCGAAGCGAGGACCGACGCACCGCCCATCTGCAACGAGGTGTTGACCAGCCCCGAGATCATACCTGCCTCGCCCTTTCTGGCCGACGAGGTTGCGGCTTCCGTCAGGCAGACAAAGGAAAGCGCCGAGCCGAAGCCGCCGATGGCGAAGGCCACGGATGACGCAGCGATGAAGGGCTCGGGCGCCGCCGGCAACCAGGACAGGATGAGGGCCGAGACACCCATCAAGACAAAGCCGAGCGCCACGATGATGCGCGGGGCAAGGCGCCCCATGGCGGCGGGAGCAAAACGCGCCCCGGCGATCGAGGCAAGCGCCATTGGCAGGAACAGCAGCCCGGTTTCGAGCGGTTGCAGACCGCGCACCTGCTGGAAGTACAGGGACCCGAAAAACAGCATGACCAGCGGGCCGGCGGAGTGGACGAAAATCAGCGCGTTGCCGGCCGCGACAGGACGGAGACGGAGCACGCCGAGGTCGAGCAGCGGAGCGGCGCTGCGACGCTCGATGGCGACGAAGGCACCGAGCAGCACCATGGAAGCAGCCAGGATAGCCAAGGTCATGGGGGTCGGCGCCGCCATCTCGGCAATGCCAAGAGTAAGGGCAGCGAAGCCAAGGGTTGCCGTGGCCGCACCGGCCCAGTCCAAGCCAGCTGCGGACGCCGCTTCGGTTTCGGACTGCCCCTTCGTCCTGCTCGTGGCCCAGGCCATGGCGAGGCCGAGCGGTACATTGACGAGCAGCACCGACGACCAGCCGAAATAATTGGTGAGAAGGCCGCCGAGCAAGGTGCCGGACGCAACACCGACAGTCGCCGACGAGGCGAACAGCCCGAGCGCGCGCAACCGTGACGGGCCGGCGGGGAAGTGCAAGGTGAGCAGAGCCAGCGAATTGGCCGCCAGCATGGCGGAGCCGACACCCTGCAGGCCCCTTGCGGCGATCAGCATCGCCATCGACTGGCTGAAGGCGCCGATGAGCGAAGACAGCGCGAAGACCAGCGCGCCGGCGGTGAAGACGCGGCGGTGGCCGATGCGGTCGCCCGCCCTGCCCGCCAGGAGCAGCAGCCCGCCAAAGGTGAGCGCATAGGCGTTGAAGACCCATTGCAGGTCGCGTTCGTTGGCGCCGAGGGCTTGCGCCAGCGCCGGGCCGGCAACCATCAGGACGACGGCGTCGATGACCACCAGGAATTGGGCGCCGCAGATGATTGCCAGCATCAGCCGCGCGGATTGTGCCGGCGTGCCGGCTTCGGGTGAGGAGTGTGAAAACATCTGGTTCATGGGGAGAAGATAGATTATCCCGACAGATGCGATAATTTGGTCAAACTGGAATTAGTATCTACAATGGTAGATAATGGAAAAGCGCTGGGGCCGACCGTTGAACGCCTTCCGCCGGTCGAGGCCGTCGTCATCTTCACCCGCGTTGCCGAGACGGGCAGCTTCACCGCAGCGGCTCGCGCCATGGGTGTTCCGCTGGCGACCGTCAGCAAACGGGTGGCCGAGCTGGAGGAGCATCTCGGCGTCAGGCTGATCGCGCGGACGACACGGCGCTCGTCGCTGACCGAGCCGGGCAAGCGCTTCCTCATTCATGGCCGGCTGATCGTCGACGCTCTGCAGCGGGCAACCGACGAGGCAGCCCATGCGGTGGCCGAGCCTTCCGGGCGGCTCAGGCTGACCATGTCGTCGGTGCTGGTCGAGGCCGGCCTCGGCAGGATCGTGGCGCGCTTCGTCGCCGCCAACCCGAAGCTGCGCTGCGAGATCGACGTTTCCGATCGTTACGTCGATCTCGTCGCCGAAGGGTACGACCTTGCCGTGCGCGTCGGAAAGCTCAAGGATTCCTCGCTGATCCGCCGCAAGATCGGCAGCACGGAGGCATCGATGTTTGCCGCCCCGTCCCTGATCGCTGCGCATGGCATGCCGTCACGCCCAGGCGAACTCGCCGGCTGTCCGCTGATCGGCGAGCAGATCGCCCCGAGCGAAAGCCAGACCTGGGCACTTCATCACGACGCCCACAAGCCGGTGAAAATCGAGTTCAAGCCGCGCATGTCGGCCAACAGCGTGCGTGCCATCGCAGAGGCCATCGAAGCCGGGCTCGGCATTGGCCGGTTGCCGACTTTCGTCGGCCGCAGGATGGTCGCAGAGGGAACCGCCATCCACGTGTTGCCCGGCTGGGCCGGCCCCAGCCTGGATATTTCGCTTGTCCATGCTGCCAACCGCGGCATGCTGCCGGGCGTGCGTCTTCTGATCGACACCTTCACGCGCGAAACCGGAGCGCTTCTTTAGGTACCGCACGACCAGTCCGTACGGCACTAAAGCTTGATCAGCCGCGTCTCAGCGCAGCCGTTCGGCGTGCCATTTGAGGTGGTCGTCCATGAAGGTCGAGATGAAGTTGTAGGAATGGTCATAGCCGTCCTGCATGCGCAGGGAGAGGCCGATGCCGGCCTTGCCGCACGCCTCCTCGAGCAGCCAAGGGCGCAGGCCGTCGTTGAGGAAACCGTCGGCGGAACCCTGGTCGACCAGGAACTCCGGGAAGCGCTTGCCGTCCTCGATCAGCAGCGTCGTATCATAGGCGCGCCATGCGGCCTCGTCCGGGCCGAGATATTTCTCCAACGCCGGCTTCGACCAGCCGGCCGTCGATGGCTGGGCAATCGGTGCAAAGGCCGAGCAGCTCTTGAAGCGCTCGGGGTTCTTGAGTGCGATGGTCAAAGCGCCATGCCCGCCCATCGAATGACCAAAGATCGCCTGGCGCGACATGTCGGCGGGGAAGTTCGCGGCGATCAGCGCAGGCAGTTCCTCCGTGACATAGGAGTACATGCGGTAGTTCGCGGCGAACGGCGCCTGCGTGGCATCGACATAGAAGCCGGCGCCCGAACCGAACTGCCAGTTGTCCTTCTCGTCGGCCACGCCTTCGCCGCGCGGGCTGGTGTCGGGGCAGACGATCATCAGGCCGAGTTCGGCCGCCAGGCGCCGGTACTCGCCCTTGTCCATGACGTTGGCATGGGTGCAGGTGAGGCCCGACAGGTACCACAGCACCGGCACCGGACCGTCCTTGGCCTGCGGCGGCACGAACACGGCAAAGGTCATGTCACAGGCGCAGGCCTCGGAGGCATGCGAATAGACACCCTGAATGCCGCCATGCGACTTCGACGTGGAAACGGTCTTCATCTGATCTGCCTTCTCGTCCTGCAAACTCGGATCCGGCATAGCCGCAGACGGATGAGGCCGCAACTCAAAGAGAGACATCGGATGTCGCCTGATGCCGGATGCCGGCCATCACGCTGCTGTGAAGCCCCGGCCGCTTCCCGCCGGGAATAAACCCGGCCGCACCGCGGTCCTTCATGCATGCGCCATGATGGCGCGGAGGAGACCGACATGACCTCCCATCGCGATGACACCGACGGCGACGGCATCACCCGCCGCCATGCACTGGAATGCATGCTCTGGGCCGGCACCGGCGTGCTCTGGACCGTCTCGGGCGGCGTGCCCGTCTCGCTCAACCTGCTCGGCGAAGCCGAGGCCGCTTCAGCGCTTTCAGGCGGCTTCACCTTCCTGCAGATTTCCGACAGCCACATAGGCTTCGACAAGGCCGCCAACCCGCATGCGATCGACACGCTGAAAGAGGCGATCGGCAAGATCCATGCCCTGCCTGTCAAGCCTTCTTTCCTGATCCACACCGGCGACATCACCCACCTGTCCAAGGCCGAGCAATTCGATACCGCCCGCGAGATCATCGGCGGCGCCGGCTTCGACGTGCACTATGTGCCGGGCGAGCACGACGTCATCGACGAGAACAACGGCCGCGCCTATCTCGACCGCTACGGCAAGAACACCAAGGGCGCAGGCTGGTTTTCCTTCGACCAGAACGGCATCCATTTCGTCGGCCTGGTCAATGTCGTCAATCTCAAGGCCGGTGGCCTGGGCAATCTTGGTGCCGAACAGCTCGCCTGGCTTGCCGACGACCTCAAACCGGTCAGCGCCTCCACCCCGATCGTCGTCTTCGCCCATATCCCGCTGTGGACGATCTATCCCGAATGGGGCTGGGGCACCGACGACTCGACCCAGGCGCTGGCGCTGCTCAAGCGTTTCGGCTCGGTCACCGTGCTCAACGGGCACATCCATCAGATCATGCAGAAGGTCGAAGGCAATGTGACCTTCCACACGGCGCGCTCGACGGCCTTCCCCCAGCCCGCGCCCGGAACAGCCCCTGCCCCCGGACCGATGACGGTTCCGGCCGGACAGCTGCGCAGCCTGCTCGGCATCACCGATGTCGCAGTCAAGCAAGGCAAGACCGAGCTTGCCATCATCGACACCACCCTGGCCGGGGCATGAACGGCGATGCCGCCCTCTGGAGAAAATGCCATGCCGTCCAACAGGCTTTCACTGCTGGCGATCTTCGTCGCCCTGGGCGCGGCAGCGATGCCCATGCCGCTGCGCGCCGCAGACCCGGTTCGCGTCAAGATCGAGAACTTCGCCTTCACGCCTCAGGACCTGGCGATCAAGGCGGGAACGACGGTCGTCTTCGAGAATGACGACGACATTCCGCATCTGGTCGTGGCCGCGGACGGGTCGTTCCGCTCCAAGGCGCTTGACACCGGCGACACCTATGCCTTCACATTCGCGAGTTCTGGTGACTTTCCCTACTTCTGCGGCATCCACCCGCATATGCAGGGCAAGATCACCGTCAGCCCATGAAGGCGGTCGGCAGGCCCAAATGAGCGCGCCGGCCGGCGAGGTCGTGCCGAACACAGACACACCGGCCGGACGCTTTGGCGAAGTGGTGCTGCCGCATCTCGGCGACGCGCTGGCGCTGGCCCGCTGGCTTACCGGCAGTTCTGACGACGCCGAGGACGTCGTCCAGGACGCGTGCCTCAAGGCCTATGCCGGCATCTCGACCTATGCCGGCGGCAGCGCCCGCGCCTGGCTGCTCGCCATCGTGCGCAACTGCTCCTACAGCTGGTTGGCGAGGAACCACCCGCCCAGCCTTGTCATGGCTGGCGACCTGTCCGATCTCGACGGCCTTGCCGGCAATGACGGGCAGGATGACACGACCCCGGAAGCAGCGCTGATTGCAAAATCCGATGCGGCAGCGCTTGCGGGCGCGATCTCCGGCCTGCCGCATCCGTTCCGCGAGGTGGTGGTGCTGCGCGACATCAACGGCCTGAGCTACCGCGAGATCGCCACCATGCTGTGCCTGCCGATTGGCACGGTGATGTCGCGCCTTTCCAGGGCGCGCGCCCTGCTGATCGCCGAACTCGGGGACCTCAAATGACCACGCCGGGCACCATATCCACCGATCCCCCCGACATCAGGCTTCTGCTGCATGCGCTGGCCGATGGCGAACTTGATGCGGCAACGGCACTCGCCCTCGAACGACAGATGGCCAGCGACCCTGCCCTCGCGGCTGAACACGCACGTATCGTCGCGCTGAAAACGGCATTTCAGGCCCTGCCGCCGCAACAGCCGAGCCCGCAGCTGCTGGCAAGGATCGAAGAACTGCATCACGCAGGGACGCCCTTGGCAGCGCCTGCGCGGCGTAGCGATCAGTCCTTCGACTGGCGGGCGCTCGCCGCCTCGATCCTGGTCACGGCCTTCCTGGCGAGCAGCGCAACCTACTGGGCGACCCAGGGTCCGGCACTCCAGGGCTTCGCGTCCGAGATCGCCGGCAGCCACAGGCGCAGCCTTCTTGCGGCAAGCGCAGTCGATGTCGCATCCTCAGACCGTCACACGGTCAAGCCCTGGCTCGATGCGCGGATCGGCGTGTCCCCGCCCGCGGTCGACCTGTCGGCGGTTGGATATGCGCTGGTTGGCGGTCGTGTCGAAGTGATCGATGGCAAGCCGGTGCCGGCGCTGGTCTACCAGTTGCGCAAGCACCTGATCACCTTGATCGCGATACCGCAGGACCAGCCAGCGCCGCAGGCCGGCGCGCCCGACCTATCCGCCGGTGGCTTCCCGATTGTGCGGTGGAGCGACGGCACATTTTCCTACTGGGCTGTTTCGGACATCGGACGCGACGAGCTGCAGCAATTCGCCGACCGTTTCCGCGCGGCAGCGACGTCTGCTGCGCCACCGAAATAGTAGGGTGCAGCGGCCGCCAGGCCGCCGCACCCGCGGTACCCAGACCTTAAGCTACCGCATATCCGTCGCGGCAGAGGCCGTTGAGTTCGGCCAGCGACATCGCATCGAGATCGAGCGCTGCAAGCAGGTCGTTCTCGGCGTTGAAATCGCGGCCATACATGGCCGAGAAAATCCTGACTCCGGATTCGTGCAGCTCGGCCGGCTGGCCGGCGAGACGGCCGATCTTGGCGGTCATCACCAGGCCGAACGGTACGTCCTCGGTGACGTAGCGGCTGTCGGCCGTGGTCGGTCCCTGCCCGCCATTGCCGGCCTCATGCATCTCCTGGTTCATCTGCGAGATCGAGCTCATCGGCACGTGGAACGACAGATGGAAGTGCTGGAAGATGTTGCGCACTTCGAGGCCGAGCTTGGTGGCGATCGCAATGCGCTCCTCGTCGAGCTGCTCGAGCAGGCGGCCGACGTTCGGCGTCACGTTCTGGCCCTGGCTCCAGGTCTCGGCACGCTCCATGCGCGTCATGTTGCCGAGCGCGATGCCCATGTGGTTCTGCGGGTTGAGGTTGGACAGGGCGATGGCCATCAGGCTGCCGCGATCGACGAAACGGTCTCCGAACAGCGCCTGGCAGATGGCGAGGCCGTCGGCGCTGCGCGAGGCCGGCACCGTCGACAGGTCGATCTTCTTGCGCACCGTGTTGACGTTGACCGAGGTCGGGCTGAGCTGGCGACCGGAAACAACTGTTGTGCCCCAGCCGACGATGGGCGCGACCACGCCACGCGCGGCGAGCAGGCGCGACAGATAGAGCGCGCCGAACGAAGCGTGCGAGCTGATGACGATGGTCTGGTCGGGGCGGATGTACGGCGCGATTGCATCGAGCACCGCCTTGTGGCCATAGGCCGGCAGCGCGATCACGATGACCTCGGCGCCGGCAACCAGCGCCTCGGCGCTTTCAGCGGCGGCGGGGTGGAACGTGCCTTCGACCGCGCCCTGTGCGACCAGGGCTTCGCCCCTGGCCAATGCCTTGGTGCGCTCGCCCGACGGCGACCACAGAGTCGCCTTGTGGCCCTGCTGTTCGAGAAACGCCGCCGTTCCGAAGGCGATCGAGCCCGCACCGACAATACCTACCCGCATTTCAAACAATCCTTTCTGGTCAAAAACATTTCCCGGAAGCGCAACGGCACCCGCACGTTCATTTCTGGCGCGACAGGGCTCGCGTCGCGCTGCTGCCGACATCGGCTGATGCCACGACCAGGAATGCCCTGGCAGCGGTCGGCCCGACGCTGGTCAGCGAGTGCGGCACGTCGGCGGCGTAGCGCGCCGTCTCGCCCGAGCGCACCATCATCTCCGAGGTGGCGCTGCGCACCACGATCTCGCCTTCGGTGCAGTGCAGATGCTCGACCGTGCCAGTTCCGTGCGGCTCGCTGGTGAGCCTGCCATGCGGCTCGAAATCGAGCAGGTACCATTCGATCAGCGGCACCATTCCGGCCGGCGACAGGATCTGCAGCGTGCAGCTGCCGTCGACACTCCTGATGGTCGGCGTCAAATTCTCCGGCTGCAGATCGATGCGGTCGCCACGCTCTTCCGAGGCGCCGCTCATCAGGCTGTTGAGATCGACATCCAACGCCCGCGTCAGGTGCCACAGCGTGCCATAGGTTGGATTGGCACTGCCGCGCTCGATCTCCGAAAGCACCGAGCGCG
Source organism: Hoeflea sp. 108 (assembly GCF_000372965.1). Lineage (NCBI taxonomy): Bacteria > Pseudomonadati > Pseudomonadota > Alphaproteobacteria > Hyphomicrobiales > Rhizobiaceae > Hoeflea > Hoeflea sp. 108. Next base: position 3,665,787 of record NZ_KB890024.1, read on the forward strand.
ACACACCCGACATCATCGACAGATCGGCGAGCGTAAGCTTGCGCTCCTTGCGGAACGCCTGCAGGCGCGGCCCGATTTCGGGTGGACTGGCTATGTTCATCTGCTCCCCCTTCCTCCTCCGTGCCCAGCGGCAGCGCCTATTCCGCGATCGGTTCTCCGAGCGTGTGCATCAGCCGGTTGGCCCAGCCGAACAACGCCGTCGACAAGATGAGGTCGAGGATCTCGTCTCTGGCGAGGCCCGCATCGACAAGTGCCTGCATGTCGTCCTCGTTGGCGTCCTGCGGACACTTGGACAGCTTGACCGAGAAATCGAGGATGGCCTTGAGCCGCGGCTCGATCTCGGCATCGACGCCATCGGCAAAGATCGCGTCGATGACCGTCTCGTCCTTGGTCAGCTGGTTGTAGCGGCCGGCATGCACGGCAGCGCAATAGATGCAGCGGTTGACGATCGAGGCGCCGACCGCGCCGATCTCGCGCTCGGCCCGCGACAGGCCGCCCTTGTTGTACATGACGCCGTTGAACAGCGGCGTTCGGTGCTTCAGCGTCTCCACATCATGCGCCAGCACCAGCACATAGTCCGATACCTTGGTATTGGACGGCGTGATCTTCAGCGCATCGAGCTGCTCGGGGCTCGCCTCGGTAAGGTCGAGCGGCTTCACATAGGGCTTCCAGGCCGGGATATCGGTGGTGAATTCGTGAACGATCCTGCTCATGCCAGCCCCCGCATCAACCGCAGCCCGGCGGCAACCCTGATCTGATAGCTGACGAAAGCGACAAGCTCCGCCAGCCGGACAATGTCGGGCTCGGCGATGCCAGCCTCGCGCAGGAGTTCGATGTCGCGCCGCGTCGCATCCTTGGGCGCATGCGCCACGAGATCGACATGGCGGATCAGCGCCTTGAGCCTTGCGTCGCTGCCACCGTCGAACCAGATGTCGGCAATGCGGGCCGTGGCATCCGACGCGCCGGCCTCGTCCATCAGCGCCTCGAAATGCGCCTCGAACGCAGTTTCGTTGTTGATTTTGGCGATGCGGCAGGCGAGCGCGGCGCGCTCGGCATGGGACAGCCCGCCTGGCGTTTCCGGCATCAGCGCGCCGTCGTGGGTCTGCTGGGTCAGCGCCATGATGTCGGCCCGGCCCGCCACCACCTGCGCCAGCGTGCTGCCCGGCTCGATGCCGACGATCTCGGCGATCACGTCTTTCGTTTCGGCCATGCCTTCCTCCTATGCCTGCTTGCGGGCAGCGACCCGCTCGTCGTCCGGCAGCGACGACGGCGTCCATTCGTCGCCGCGCAGTTCCGGCGTGTCGTAGTCGAGCAGCCGCTGCCAATGCTGGCCGAAATTCTCGTGGTAGAGCCTGGCGGCGATCTCGCGGGCGAGCAGGGCCGCACCTTCGCTGATGCCGGGGATGTCACCGCTCATCTTGCCGAGGCTGGCGGCAGCGCCTGCATTGAAACTGTGGATGTTGGACAGCCACGGCGCGGTACCAGGCTCGCGCTCGGTGAAGGTGAAGTCGTCGGCGAGATAGGGGAACTTGCCGAGGTCGCCATTCTCATCGCCGACAGGCGGGGTGTAGCGGTCCTGCCAGAGCGCGATCTTGTCGGCGTAGCCGTCGAGTTCCTTGCGTGCCAGCGGATCGACCGTGAAGCCGGTGCCGAGGATGAGAAAATCGGTCCGCACCGTCTTGCCCGAAGGCGTAGTGATGACGATTTCTTCGCCGTCGAGCTCGACCTTCTCGACTGCCGCATCGAAATGGAAATAGGCGTTCGGATGGCGGCTGACGCGCATGGTCGAGCCGCGCGGCGCCGGCGTCTGGGTGCGCAGCGAATAGTTCATGATCTGCCAGCGCCTGGCATCGTCGAGCTTCGGGAACACCGCCGTGAAGCCGAACGAACCGATGCCCATCAGCTTATTGACGGTGGGCATCTGCTTGCGGCGGATCAGGTGGCGCACTTCGGCAGCACCCGCCTCGAGTGCTTCGGCTGCGTTGTCGACGGCAGACGCACCGACGCCGACGACAGCGACACGCTTGCCGCGCAGGGTGGCAAAGTCGATGGCGTCGGACGAATGCGCCCAGCATCTGCGCGGCAGGCCGGCGACGAAGCCGGGAATGCTGGGATGGCCCATGCCGTCGCGCCCCGTGGCCATCACCACCTTGCGCGCAAGAACCGACTTTTCGCGCGCGCCCTCGCCCTTCAGCGTCAGGCGCATCAGCTCGCCCTCGGGCACGATCTTGTCGACCTCGACGCCGTTCTCGACCGGCAGCTCCAGCACCTTCCGGTACCAGCGGAGATAGTCCATCCACATCGGCCGCGGGATCTTGTCGAGCTCGGCCCAGGCCTCGTTGCCGAACTGGGCAATGTACCAGGAGCGGAAGGTCAGCGACGCCATGCCATAGGCCGGGCCGACCAACTGCTTGGGCGAACGCAGCGTCTCCATGCGCGCATAGGTCAGCCACGGCCCTTCGAAACCCTCGCGACTGCGGTCGAAGATGCGGATGTTGCGCATGCCGCCGGCGAGCAGCGCGAAGCTGGCCACCATTCCGCACATTCCTCCGCCGATGACGACGACGTCGTGGACCGTCTCATCGGCCTTGGTCGGCGCCACCCAGTTGGCGGGCGGATAGCACATGCAGGCGAGATCGTCGCGCACCCGCTGTTCCAGCTCTGCCAGATTGGCAGCTGCGGCCTTGAGCGGCGCCTGTACGTCGTAAGTCATGGTCACCGCTCCCTCGAGGTCATCGTTTGGCATTGTCCCGTGATGGCCGCACCTGATCAGTGCGGCCGTCCCTCCTCAGTTGACCGCGTGGCGATCGGGGATGACCGTCGTGCTCTCGGCCTTCCAGCCGACCCAGATGTCCTCGCCGGAGATCTGCGCGACGTCGGACGGATGCACGAGCGTGTTGAGCACAGCGCCGTCGCCGACCTCGATCGACAGCGAAGTGTGGTTGCCCTTGAACACGCGTTGACGGATCTTGCCCTTGATGCGGTTGACGCTGGTCGGCTCCGCCGTCGAGCAGTGGATCGCCTCGGGGCGGAGCACCACATAAAGATGGTCGCCAGCCTTGGGCGTGAGCCCGCCCTGCTCGGCCTTGATGGTGATGCCGTTCCAGTTCAGCGCCGCGACATCGCCCTCGGTGCCCAGCACCGTGCTGCGCAACAGATTGGTCTCGCCGATGAAGTTGGCGACGAAGACGCTGCCCGGCTTGCCGTAGAGCGTGTTCGGGTCGCCCATCTGCTCGATCTTGCCCTTGTTCATCACCACGATGGTGTCGGACATGGTCAGCGCCTCTTCCTGGTCGTGGGTCACGAACATGAAGGTCTTGCCGGTCTTCTCCTGGATCGACTTGAGCTCGATCTGCATCTGCTGGCGCAGCTTGGCGTCGAGCGCCGACAGCGGCTCGTCGAGCAGCAGCACCTCGGGATCCGGCGCCAGCGCCCGCATCAGCGCCACGCGCTGGCGCTGGCCGCCCGAAAGCTCCGACGGCAGGCGCTTGGCGAAATCCTGCAGTTGCACCAGTTCGAGCAGCTCCGACACCCGGCGATGGATGTGCTGGTTGTCGTGCCCTTGCAGCTCCAGGCCGAAGGCGATGTTCTTGGCGATGCTCATATGCGGAAACAGCGCATAGTCCTGGAACACGATGTTGACGTTGCGCTTGTTGGGCGGCAGCCGGGTCACGTCCTTGCCGCCGAGCAGGATGCGGCCCGCATTCGGCGTCTCGAAGCCGCCGAGCATGCGCAGCGAGGTCGACTTGCCGCAGCCGGACGGGCCCAGAAGCGTGACGAACTTGCCGCGCTCGATGCTCAGGTTCAGGTTTTCGACGGCAACGTGCTTGCCGTAGCTCTTGGTGACGTTGTCGAACTTGACGACGGGTTCCATCAGCGGGTCCTCGCGCGGCGGGTCATGTATTCGGCGTAGAGCCCGACGGCGGCGGTAACCACCAGCACGAGCGTCGCCATGGCGTTGATTTCGGGAGACATGCCGCCCTGCACCTTGGCAAAGATCAGCATCGGCAGGGTCGGACGATAACCGCCCAGGAAGAAGGTGCGGACGAAGTCATCGATCGACAAAAGCACGCAGAAGATCATGCCGCCGAACAGCGCCGGCCACAGATAGGGCAGCGTCACGCGGAAGAAGGCGACGACGCTGTCGGCACCGAGGTCACGGGCGGCGTCGACCAGATTGCCTGGCATCGTGCGCAGGCGGGTGAGCGCCATCACCACGACGAAGGGCACGGCGTGCACCGTGTGCCCCAGGATGATCGCCATCGTTCCCGTCGGCATGTCGACGGTCGAAATGAAGATGCGCAGCGAAATCGCCGAGATCATGCCCGGCACGACCGCCGGCAGGCAGGCGATGGCAAAGATGACGACCTGGCCGCGAATGCCCTCGGCCACGATCAGCATGGCGATCCAGGTTCCAAGGATCGTTGCAGCAAGCGTGGTCGCCGCCGCGATCATGATCGAATAGAGGCAGGCGTCCAGGAACTGCTTGTCCTGCATCACCTGGACGTACCAGTCGAACGTCCACTCCCCGATCGGGAAGGCGATGTAGTTTGCGCCCTTGAAGCTCATCGCCATCATCAGCGTAAGCGGCAGGAGCAGATAGAGGATGAAGGCCCAGTAGGCCGCGGTCAGCGACGCGCGCGGGGCATCGGCAAACATGTTGCGCATCAGATTGCACTCCTTTTGCGTCCACCGACCAGGCGCATGAAGATGCCGGCCGCGATCAGCGCGGTGACCAGCATGATCAGCGCAAAGGCAGCACCCACCGGCCACTTGTCGCTGGCGCCGTGGAAGAAGCCGCTGATCGTTTCGGGGAACAGCACCGTGTTCGGGCCACCGAGCATCATCGGGGTGGCAAAGACGCCGATGCAGGTGAGAAAGACCAGGCAGCAGCCCGACACGATGCCGTCCTTCGACAACGGCAGGATGATCTTGCGGAAGCGCGTGAACGGCCCGGCGCCGAGGTCGGCGGCAGCGTCGAGATATTGTGTGGGGATCTTCTCGATCGCCGAATAAAGCGGCAACAGCATGTACAGGCAGATGAGATAGACCAGGCCGAAGCCGAGCGAGAACGAGGTGTAGAGCATCGGGATCGGCCGGTCGATCAGTCCGATCTCGCGCAGCAGCACGTTGACCGCACCGCGGTTGGCCAGAAGCATGATGACCGAGAAGGTACGGATCAGCTCACCTGCCCAGAACGGCACCAGCAGCAGCAGCAGCGCCTTGGAGCGGCCCTCGGGCCGCACGACCTTGGCGACATAATAGGCAACCGGATAGACCACGATCAGCGTCGAAGCCGTTGCGAGGGTCGCGAATATGAAGCTCTTGATCAGCGGCGAGAAGTACAGCGCCTCGCTGAAGAACAGCCGGTAGTTGGCGAGCGTGAAGTGACTTTCGACGCCCGGCTGCACCGGATAGTGCGACAGCAGGCTGATCTTCAGCATCTGATAGATCGGCCCGATATGGAGCGCGATCAGCCAGACCAGCGGCACGCCGGCGAGCAGGATCAGCCGCCCCCAGCGCGACTCGACCGCCGCCCCCAGCGTGTGGCGGTAGAGGCTCGAATTGACGATTTTGGCTATACGGGTTGAATACCGTGGCACCGCCGCATCCCGCGGCGCGCCGTATCCGGCAGTCGTGTTGCTAGTCACCATCTGACCATCTCGTTGGGCGCAAGCCGACCGGCGACGGCCGGTAGGGCCGGTCGCCGGTCATTGCGCGTTGCAGAGTTCGGACAAGCGCGGCCCCGCCGCCTGTCCCGGAACGTCGCAGCGCCCCGGGACAGGCTCCGGCATCGGGGCCAGGCAGCCTTAGGCCGCCTTCACCTCGGCGGTTGCGCGGTCGATCATCTCGTTCTTCATGTCGCGGTTGACCGACGAGAAGAAGATGATGCGTTCGATCTCTTCCTGCGGCAGGGTCGATGCGAGCTTCTCGCGATCGTTGAGCAGGTCGCCGACGCCGTTGATGGTCGAGCTGTAGCCCGACTGGCGCGTCATCGCAGCACCCACTTCCGGGGTCTCCAGAACGGCGTTCAGAAGCTTGTAGGCGTTCTCGGCATTCGGCGCGTTGTTGACGATGTTGAGCGTGTAGCAGAAGCCGAACGTGCCTTCCTTCGGCACCGACAGCTGGATCGGATGGCCGTCCATGATCAGCTTGGCGGCCGGGCCCGACCACGAGTGCGCCAGGTAGATGTCTTCGTTGATGAACATCTGCTGCACTTCCGAGCCGGCCTCGTAGTATTTGCGGACCATGTCCTTCTGCTTGATCAGGAAGTCGCGCGCCTCGTTGGTCGCCTTCTGCGCAACGTCGGCCTTGTCGACATAGCTGACGAAGTCGCCGTCATGGCCGAGATACTGCATGACGATGGTCATGAAGTCGCTGACGATGTACGAGGTCTGGCCCTTGTACTGCGGGTCGAACATGACGTCCCAGCTCGGCGCGTCCTTCACATAGTCGACGTTGCGGGCAAGACCCTCATAACCGGCCAGGATCGGCAGGCCCCAGAGGTTGCCGTCGACGCGCGCCCAGGGAGCGTCCTGGTAGGCCGTGTTGAGGTTCTTCCAGTTGGCGATCTTGCCGGTGTCGAGCGGCTGCAGCAGCTTGGCGCTGATGAACTGCGAATAGCGATGGCCGGCGACGGTGACGATGTCGGTCGAGGGATTGGCGCCTTCGGCGGTCAGCAGGTTGTACTGCTTGCCCTGGTCGTCGGTGAGGCGGATGCGGACCTCGATGCCGGTGTCCTTCTGGAACTTGTCGAGGAATTCCTTCGGCAGGAACTTGTCGTAGGTGGTGATGTTCAGCACGCCATTCTGGGCCCAGGCCGGGATCGGGCGGATGATATGCGGCATCGCAAGAGCGGCAGCGCCGCCGCCAAGCAACTTGAGCGCTGTACGGCGGCTGGTGATAATCTTGTTCATTATGTTCCCCATTCGAAAGCTGTATTTCATTGCGCGCGGCCGAGACCGCACAATAAGAGGCCGCCACGCAAAGCCGATGGGCAATGCGACCGACAAGCCGGCGAAGCTGTATGTTCAGCGATGATCTACGGAGCGTTTTGGAGCCGGTGTTTATTCCTCCACTCAACCGGCTCTGAATTCCGACATGCCGTCCGCAAATTCCGCTAAACTGGAATTTTTCTGTAAACCGGACGCTTGTCAAGCATTGTTAGAAAAAATCTGTTTGCCCACCAACATTTCATGGCAGGCAACCGCATAGTAGCTGTGGATGAAATACACATGCGTACGGCGCAGCGGGGCCAAGGTCGACGACAAATAGCTGGCATTCAGATGCCGGAATTCAAAAATCACCCGTTGCCGCGCCGGCCCGAGTGCCCCGTTATGATGTCATAGAAATTCATTTTCTCGCCGAGGAAACGAGAGCCTTCGTATGACAGGTGCCCACGGTCGCGATAGATCAGCACGTCGCCGTCCTCGACCTTGCAGGCAATGTCGTCGCACAGAAAATCGCCGATATCGACGACCCGATAGTCTCGTTTCAGATAGTCAAGGAATTCGTTCACCTGCCTGCCGAAGCGCCTCACCTCGGCGCGATCGAGCAGGCAGTTCTCGGCACCGCTCCCCAGCCATCTGGACCGCGCCAGGCAGGCACCTATTTCGCTGCCGTCGCGGGGCGGCGGCGCAAAGATCACCGGGGTTATGCCGTGGCTCACGAACCATTCGAGCGTCGCCCTCATTCGCTCTCGTATGAATTCTGGACTGGCCTGCACGACCTTGCCTCCGTAGAGGACGGAAGGCACGCCATCCAGATATTGGCCGAATGGCGAAGAAAGCACGGCATAGCGTATCGACGGTGTGCTCTCGACGTAGCGTTTCACGCCATCGATGAACGCCTGGCAGTCAGCGGGCCAGCTTGCCGGATATTTGGGCGGCATGATCGGCGCGATGTCGATGAAGGGACCACAGTCGCTCTTGGTGAACTGCACCAGGGCTACATCGGGCTTGGACTGCACGATGCCTGCCACGAGATGCATGGCAAAAGAGTCGCCCCACACGATGACCTCCGGCTTGTCGCTCGTCATGCAAGCCTGTGGCAAAGGCAGTTTGCCTTCACAGCCATCGCTCAATCCGAAATTGATGCGCATGCGCTCGTTGACAGCGCTGGCAAACGCCTTGTTTGGATGACGAAGTGGCAGGCCGTTCGTCTGGTCGGCGATCACGCCAAAGATGATCAACCCGCCTCCTATCACCCCGATCGTTGCAAACAATTGCCTGCCGCTGACGAGACGACGGTTGCGGAAGGGGCGCTCGACGAACCGCCAGGACAAATATGACAGGAGCAATGTCAGCGCGATCAGCAGCAGGTAGATTGACATTGTCACCTCGCCAAACATGCGAATGCGGGCGAAGGCGAACAGCGGCTGGTGCCAAAGATAGACGCTGTAGCTGATGAGACCGACCGCAACGAGCGGCCGCCATGACAATATGCTGGCGGCGAGCGTGCCCGATCTTGCAAAGACAAGGACCAGTGCTGTTCCAGCAACGGGCGGCAGCGCCCACCAGCCAGGGAACGGCCTGTTGCCATCGAGCAGCAAGATCGAAGCGACCACGAGGACCAGCCCGGCAAGGGAGAGCGCCTGCGCACCCAAACCCTGAAGCCATTGGCGATTGGAACCTGCCAGAGCAAGCAAGGAGCCGACGCCAAGCTCCCAGAACCGGGTCGGCAACAGATAGAAATTGGCAGTCGGAGCACGGCTTGCCAGCATGTGGGTCAGCGCGAAACTTGCAACGACAATGGCGCCAACAGTCCAAATCAGGCTGCTGCGTCCGCGCCAGGCCATCAGCAGAAGCGGAACAAGCAGGTAGAATTGCTCTTCGACTGCAAGCGACCAGGTGTGCAGAAGCGGCTTCAGCTCAGCATCGGCACCAAAGTAGTTCGCCTCCCTCCAGAACAGGAAGTTGGACACTGACAGATTGGTCGCAAACAGGCTCTGGCCGTAGTCATTGAACTCGCGCGGCGCCATCCACACCCAGGCAAATGGTATCGTCGCCATGCAGACAAGCAGCAGCGCTGGCGAAATCCTGCGGAACCGCCGCTCGTAGAAACCAAGAAGAGAGAAGGAACCGGACTTGATGTCCTCGACGATCAAGGACGTGATCAGATATCCGCTGATGACGAAGAAGACGTCGACCCCGATGAAGCCGCCCGAAAAACTTGTGAAACCGGCATGGAAAAACAGCACGGGCAGCACGGCGACAGCACGAAGGCCGTCAACCTCGGGACGATATTGCATCACAGATTTCTCTGCCTGGCAGTCGACCCCGTGTTGATAGCGCGCCCCAGGCTTGGCAGCAACGACAGTCAGCTGCCGGAGCCAAACCGATCACGCCTCGGTCGAGACGCTCAGCTCGACCCGGTCGGCGACGAAGCGGGTTTCGGCGTACTGGATCGGCACGCCCTCGGCATCGACATTGACGGCGACTGCGACGAGCACGATGGCGCCGGCAGATAGCTTGAGGTCGGCGAGGTCGGCGGCGTCGGCATGGCGGGCCGAAACAAGCGTCGACTTGCGGAAATAGTCCTCGATGCCATAGCGCTGGAAGCTGAGCGTGATCGAGCCGGTTTCGGCATAGGTTTCGGCATAGCCGGTAAACCGCGCCGCGTCGAACCAGCTGGTGGCGCGCGACACCGGGCGTTCGTCGGCCTCGCTCAGCGTCTCCAGCCGGACCACAGGCGCGCCCTCGGCGAGGCTTAGTCCCTCGGCCACACGCCGCGCCGCCGGCTCCACGGCATGGGCGAGAAGATTGCTGCGCCGGTCGCGCGTCTGGCCGCGCAGACCGGTGGAGAAGCGGGTGCGCGCCGAGATCGGATAGGACAGCTTCTGGCGGCTTTCGACGAAGGTGCCCCTGCCCTGCTCGGCCCTGAGCACACCTTCCTGCACCAGTGCCGCAATGGCGCTGCGCAGCGTGTGCCTGTTCACGCCGAAGCGCTCGGACAGGACCATTTCAGGCGGCAGCTTGCCGTCGGCGCCCAAGGTGCCGGCCGATATCGCCTGTCTGATCTGGTCGGCGATCTGGCGCCACAGCGCCACCCCGCTCTTGCGCGTCACCGCCTGTTTTTGTCCCTGCCCGATCAAATCCGCCGTCCCTGCCTTGCCACCTGTCATGTGCCCGTCACGGAGCGTCGCTACAAGCCCATTGTATGTTGTTCGTTTGTATAGAACAATAGACAAATACACGAACGGAGCGGCGATGAAGATGGACCGACGGCAAGAAAGAGAACTGGAGGCTCAGCGCAAGGCTGCCATGGCGGCGCTTTCGCTGGCGCCAGTGGACGAGTTGAAGCGGCTGTGCGCGGCAGCCGGCATTTCAGGCGAAGCCGAGATGCTGCGCGGGCCGGAGACGGGCCTGGTGTCGGTGCGCGGACGCATCGGCGGCGGCGGCGCGCCCTTCAATTTCGGCGAGGCAACCGTGACCCGCGCCACGGTGCGCCTGGCCACCGGCGAGATCGGCCATGCCTATGCGCTCGGCCGCGACAAGGAGAAGGCCAGGCTTTCGGCCATAACCGATGCGCTCTGGCAGAACCCGGCCCGCCGCGCCGAGGTCGAGGACAAGATTCTTGCCCCCCTGCGTGCAGCCCAGATCGAGGCCGATGCCACGCGGCGCGCCGAGACGGCGGCCACCAAGGTCGACTTCTTCACCATGGTTCGCGGAGAGGATTGATGGAACAGATGGACGTTATCGACGGCGGTTTTACCGCTCCCGTTTTCGACGCGCAGACGGTTTTCCGCGCCGTCATGGACGCCATGGCGCGACCGGGCACGATCCAGCCGGTTGCGGCACGGGCCCAGCCGCCAGCGCCGCTGTCGGCGACTGCGGGCGCTGTGGCGCTCACCCTGTGCGACCACGACGCGCCGCTCTGGCTCGACACCGGCCTCCAGGCTTCGGCGGCCAGATCCTGGCTCGCCTTCCACAGCGGCGCGCCGCTGGCGGCAACGGCAGCGGATGCGCATTTCGCCCTCGTCGCCAATCCGGCGACGCTGATCGCTTTCGAGAACTTTGCTCAGGGCACGCAGGAATATCCTGATCGGTCGACGACGCTGATCCTGCAGGTCGAAAGCCTGACCGCAGGCGAGCCGCTCCAGCTCAAAGGCCCCGGCATCGAGACGACGGCCACGATCGCGCCGACGCCACTGCCGCGCCATTTCGTCGAGCAGTGGAAGCAGAACGGCGCCCGCTTCCCACGCGGCGTCGACGTCATCCTGGCGGCGCCCGATGCGGTCGCCTGCCTGCCCCGAACCACGAGCATCAAGACGATGGAGGCCTGATATGTATGTTGCTGTCAAAGGCGGCGAAACAGCCATCGCCAACGCCCATCGCCTGCTCGCCGACCGTCGTCGCGGCGACCGCTCGGTGCCCGCGCTGCGCATCGACCAGATCGTCGAACAGCTGGCGCTCGGCATCGACCGCGTCATGGCTGAAGGCTCGCTCTACGACCGCGAGCTTGCTGCCCTTGCCGTCATGCAGTCGCGCGGCGACCTGATCGAGGCGATCTTCCTCGTCCGCGCCTACCGCACAACCTTGCCGCGCTTCGGCTACACCCGGCCGATCGACACTGCCGCCATGCAGGTCGAGCGCCGGGTGTCGGCCACCTACAAGGACCTTCCCGGCGGCCAGCTGCTCGGCCCGACCTTCGACTACACCCACCGCCTGCTCGATCCGGAACTGGAGAACGACCCTGCCATTGCAGAGCCAGAGCAGCGCGAGGGCGACGGCCAGCGCATGGCGCGCGTGTCCGAGATCCTCGCCCATGAAGGCCTGATCGAGGCCGACGGCGAGCTGCCCGAGGACCACCTCACCGGCGACATCACCCGCGAGCCGCTTGAATTCCCGATGGAACGCGACATCCGCCTCCAGGCGCTGTCGCGCGGCGACGAGGGTTTTCTGCTTGCCCTCGGCTACTCGACCCAGCGCGGTTATGGCCGCAGCCATCCCTTCGTCGGCGAGGTCCGCATCGGCGAGGTCGAGCTGGAACTCGACGTGCCGGAACTGCCGTTCCCCGTCACGCTCGGCCGCATCCGCGTCACCGAGTGCCAGATGGTCAACCAGTTCAAGGGCTCGGCCAAGGCGCCACCGCAGTTCACCCGCGGTTACGGCCTGGTCTTCGGCCAGTCGGAACGCAAGGCAATGGCCATGTCTTTGTGCGACCGGGCGCTGCGCGCCGGCGAGCTGGGAGAAGACATCACCGCACCGGCCCAGGACGAGGAGTTCGTCATTTCGCACTCCGACAACGTCCAGGCGACCGGCTTCGTCGAGCACCTGAAGCTGCCGCATTATGTCGACTTCCAGGCCGAGCTCGACCTCGTCCGCCGCATGCGCTCGGAGCACGAAAAGCGCAACCAACCAACCGACACCGACCAGCGCGAGGCGGCAGAATGACCACCGCAGCACCAGACATCGCAACCTACAACTTCGCCTATCTCGACGAGCAGACCAAAAGGATGATCCGCCGGGCCATCCTCAAGGGCATCGCCATTCCCGGCTACCAGGTGCCGTTCGCATCCCGCGAAATGCCGATGCCCTATGGCTGGGGCACCGGCGGCGTGCAGGTGACGGCCGCCATCATCGGTCCCGACGACGTGCTCAAGGTCATCGACCAGGGCGCCGACGACACCACCAATGCGGTCTCGATCCGCGCCTTCTTCCAGAAGGTCGCCGATGTCGCTGTTACCACCGAGACGGCCAAGGCGACGATCATCCAGACCCGCCACCGCATCCCGGAGTATCCGCTGACCGAGGGCCAGACGCTGGTCTACCAGGTGCCGATCCCCGAGCCGCTGCGCTTCCTCGAACCGCGCGAGACCGAAACGCGCAAGATGCACGCGCTTGAGGAGTATGGCCTGATGCACGTCAAGCTCTACGAGGACATCGCCAGGCACGGCCGCATCGCCACGACCTACGCCTATCCGGTCAAGGTCGAGGGCCGCTATGTGATGGACCCCTCGCCGACGCCGAAATTCGACAATCCGAAGATGCACATGTCGCCCGCACTCCAGCTGTTCGGCGCCGGCCGCGAGAAGCGCATCTACGCCGTGCCGCCCTTCACCAAGGTCGTCAGCCTCGACTTCGAGGATCATCCTTTCGAGATCCAGACCTTCGACCAGCCCTGCGCCCTGTGCGGGGCCGAGCAGGTCTATCTCGACGAGGTCATCCTCGATGACAAGGGCGGCCACATGTTCGTCTGTTCCGACACCGACCATTGCGAGACACGCCAGGCCTGCGGCCACCGCGGCCACCTCTCGCCTGAAATCCTGGAGCCCGCACAATGACCGACGAACCGCTTCTGCGCGTCACGGCGCTGTCCAAATATTACGGCTCGCGCATCGGCTGCGAGGACATCTCCTTCGATCTCTGGCCCGGCGAAGTGCTGGCCATCGTCGGTGAATCGGGCTCGGGCAAGACCACCTTGCTCAACTGCCTGTCGACGCGGCTGCTGCCGACGTCGGGCACTGCAAGCTACCGCATGCGCGACGGCCAGTGGCGCGACCTCTACCGCATGAGCGAGGCAGAGCGCCGCTTCCTGATGCGCACCGACTGGGGCTTCGTCCACCAGAACCCGGCCGACGGGTTGCGCATGACGGTGTCGGCCGGCGCCAATGTCGGCGAACGGCTGATGGCCATCGGCGACCGCCACTATGGCAACATCCGTGCAACCGCAATCGACTGGCTCGGCCGCGTCGAGATCGATGAGCAGCGCATCGACGACGAGCCGCGCGCCTTCTCCGGCGGCATGCGCCAGCGCCTGCAGATCGCCCGCAACCTCGTGACCGGCCCGCAGCTGGTGTTCATGGACGAACCGACCGGCGGTCTCGACGTATCGGTACAGGCGCGCCTGCTCGACCTTTTGCGCGGGCTGGTCACCGATCTCGGGCTGGCGGCCATCGTCGTCACCCACGACCTCGCTGTCGCCCGGCTTCTGTCGCAGCGCATGATGGTGATGAAGGACGGCCACGTCGTCGAAGCCGGTCTCACCGACCGCGTGCTCGACGATCCGCGCGCGCCCTACACCCAGCTCCTCGTCTCCTCCATCCTTCAGGTCTGAGCATGATCCCGAAAAGTGGTTCCCGGTTTTCAGACAAGATCATGCTCTCAAAGGAAAGGCTGTAACCATGGCCACGCCACTCATCGTCTCGGAGGTCGCCAAGGCCTTCACCATGCACCTGCGCGGCGGCATCCGCCTGCCCGTGGTCGCCAATGTCTCGTTTTCGGTCCGGGCAGGCGAATGCGCCGTGCTCGGCGGTCCGTCGGGCGCCGGCAAGAGCTCGATCCTGAAGATGGTCTACGGCAATTACGGCGTCGACCAGGGCCAGATCATCGTCGAGCACCACGGCCAGCTGGTCGATCTCGCCACCGCCAATCCGCGCACGGTGCTTTCGGTGCGCCGCGACACCATCGGCTATGTCAGCCAGTTCCTGCGCACCGTGCCGCGCGTCTCGGCGCTCGACGTCGTCGCAGAGCCGCTGGTTGCCCGCGGCACCGAACGCTCGGAGGCACATGCCCGCGCCTCGGAACTGCTTGGCCGGCTGAACCTGCCAGAACGCCTGTGGAGCCTGCCGCCGGCCACCTTCTCCGGCGGTGAGCAGCAGCGCGTCAACATCGCCCGCGGCTTCATCACCGACCATCCGGTGCTCCTGCTCGACGAGCCGACGGCCTCGCTCGACGCCACCAACCGCGAGGTGGTGATCGGCCTGATCGAGGAGAAGAAGCTGAAGGGCACAGCCCTGCTCGGCATCTTCCACGACGCCGACGTGCGCGAGGCGGTCGCCGACCGCATCATCGACGTCACCGCCTTCGCCGCCGGAAAGGTTGCAGCATGAGCCGCAAGCTGTCCGAACAGCCCTGGATCCATCCGTCGGCCGAGGTGACGCAGTCGACGCTCGGTCGCTGGACCGAGGTCTCCGAGCGCACCCGCATCAGCGAGAGCTCGCTTGGCGACTATTCCTACGTCATGCAGGACTGCAGCCTGTGGTGCACCACGGTCGGCAAATTCTCCAACATCGCAGCCGCCGTGCGCTGCAACGCCACCAACCACCCAACCTGGCGGCCGACGTTGCACCACTTCACCTACCGCGCGTCGGACTATTGGGAGGACGCCAGCCACGAGACCGAGTTCTTCGAATGGCGCCGTTCCAACGCGGTGACCATCGGCCATGACACCTGGCTCGGCCATGGCTCGACGGTGCTGCCGGGCGTCACCGTCGGCGACGGTGCTGCGGTTGGCTCGGGCGCGGTCGTCACCAAGGACGTTGCGCCTTACACCATCGTCGCCGGCGTGCCAGCCAGGCCGCTGCGCGAACGCTTCGACCGTAAGACCGCCGAGCGCTTCCAGGCGCTCGCCTGGTGGGACTGGGATCATGCCAGACTGCGCGTCGCCCTCGACGACTTCCGCAATCTCTCAGCGGAAGAATTTCTGGAAAAGCACGACGGCTGAGGTCACCCCGCCAGGAAGAACTGGATCGCGATCATGTTGACCAGGTCGACGAAAAACGCCGAGACCAGCGGCAGGATGATGAAGGCGTTCGGTGACGGGCCATAGTGCTTTGTCACCGCCGTCATCGAGGCAATCGCGGTGGGCGTGGCGCCAAGCGAAAGGCCGGTGAAGCCGGCGCTCAGCACTGCCGCCTGATAGTCCCGGCCCAAAAGCGGGAACAGCACGATCAGGATGAAGGCGACCGCGAGCAGCGCCTGCATGGCGACCACGACCAGCAGCGGGCCCGCGACCCCGGCAAGCGTCCAAAGCTGCATGCTCATCAGCGACATGGCGAGGAAGGCCGAGAGCGAATAGTCCGAGATCAACGACATCGCCGGCGAACGCGCCGGCCAGGGCAGGCGCGGAAACAGGTAGGGGATCGTGTTCGACAGAATCACCCCCATGATCAGGCACGGCACGAACAGCGGCAGCTTCACGCCCATCGCCGTAACCGGCCCGTGAACCAGATAGCCGAGCACCACGGCTATGTTGACCAGCAGAACCGCCTGCATGAAATTCGACTTGTCGATAGGTACAGCCTCCGCCTGAGCGACAGCCGCTTCCGCGTCAGACCCGCTATTGCGCGTTGTCAGCTTGCCGCGCTCGATGAGGAATTTTGCCACAGGACCGCCAAGGACGCTGGCGACGATCAGCCCTAGCGTCGCAGCAGCGGTCCCGACTTCCAGCGCGGCCGGAAAGCCGTGTTCGGCCGCGATCGCAGGCGCCCAGGCAATCGTGGTGCCATGGCCGCCGACAAAGGCGATCGACCCCATGATGACGCCTGCGGCGGAAGGCAGTCCGAACAGCCAGGCCCCGAGCGTGCCGACGCCATTTTGCAGGAACACGAAAAGCACCGTCAGCACGCACAGCACCGCGAGAGCCCGCCCGCCAACCCAAAGGTCGGCCAGCCGCGCATTGACGCCGACGGTGGCAAAGAAGATGACCAGCAGCCTGTCGCGCGTGGTCATCTCGAAGACGATCTCCATCCCCGACAGCTTGTAAAACGCCCACACGGCCGCGGCCGCCAGAAACCCGCCGGTGACCGGCTCGGGGATGTTGTAGTTGCGCAGGAAGGCAACGTGGCGGTTGAGCAGAACGCCGACGAAGTAGACGACGATGCCGAGCGTGAGCGTCAGGAAATCGGGCGAAACGAGAACATTGTCGGCCATGGCCATCCGAGCTTCGCTTGGACACCGGGCAACCGGTGCCGGGTCGGACGATCCCGATCTCCCCTGGCCCTCAACCTTGCCTAGAATAATTTCGAGAGCAATCGGAATTGCGGCGCCAGAGAGGAGGCCACCTTTCAAAACAAGACGCCCGCGGCCGCCCCTTCAAGGGGCAAGACCGCGGGCGTCATTCAGCCGGAAAGAACTCCGGCAGCTTGAAAAAACTCAGGCCTGCTGGATCGCCGAAAGCTGCCAGTCGCCGCCGTTCTGGCGCACGAAGGTCCACAGTTCGGTCGTCTCGGTCGGCTCTTTCGCATCGCCTTCCACAACCTCGCCGGTGGTGCGGTTGCAGGTCACGTCGATCGACTGATAGTTCAGCGCAGCGGTCGCATAGTCGCGATTGCCCTCGCTCCAGCTTTCGGCAATGTCGGCCTGCAGCAGCTGGACGTCGGTCACGTCGTTGCGCACGCCGTTCTGGGCGTTGTCGGCCAGTTCTTCCGAGAGATACGACACCATCTCGGGGGTCACCAGGCGGCGCAGCGCCTTGTGGTCCTCGCGACCGAAGGCTTCCTGCACCTCGGTCAGCAGGCGCTGGAAGGTGTCGAGATCGTCGCCGGATACAGTGATCTCCTGGCTCACGGGCTGCTGCGGTGCTGCGTTGGCGCGGCTGCCGCCAATGTTCGGAATGCTGAACGAGCGGCTGCCGCCATTGGCCTTGCCGCCGTCCTCGGACGGTGACGCATCGCGATAGCTGAAGTTGCCGCCACCAGCGCCAGCCCCCGCACCAGCCATCGCCGGACCGGAATTGACGGCCTGCCGCGAGCGGAAGAAGCGCAGAGCCAGCCAGATGGCGCCGCCGATCAAAAGCACCTGCATCAGCATGCCGAACAGGCCGGCGAGACCGCCGAAGCCCTGGCCCATCAGCATGCCGAACAGGCCGCCCATCAACAGGCCGCCGATCATCGCGCCGCCGAAACCGCCCAGGAAACCGGGACGCTGCGGCGCGGCCGCACCAGGACGGGCGGCATTGGTGGCAGCCGGGTTGGTCGCCTGGCCGGTGTTTGGCGTCATCGAGCGTTCCACCGGAGCAGTCGGCTGCGGCGCGGTGCGCGTCGGCGGCGCCGACTGGAAGGTGCGCGTTCCCCGGCTGCCGAAGCTGCCGCCACGGCGGGCATCGGCGTGGTCGACCGCGACCATCGAGAACGCAAGGAACAGGCCCGCGAAAAGAGTGGCAAAGCGGGTCGTTCGGGACAATTTCATCGGCGGCTCCTCAAAGTGATGTCCGCCCTCATATAATGTCTAACAACTGTAGTGTCAGGGTTCGGGCGTCAAGTTTTGGCGGAATCTTGCGAGATTCCGCCAAAACATTGAATCAAAACGATTTTAACCGCGGCCCGATTGCAGATCATTTACCCGGCAAGCCGCCTGGCGGCCTTTCAAGGGGTTTCGCTCACGCCTTCCAGGCAAAGCCATCTGTGCCTTCGGCCGGGCCAATGGAGCTTCGTCGGGGCCGGGAACTCCTGGTCCTCCAGGCAACCGACCGACACCGAAAGCGCGCCCGTCAGTGCTTCGGCCCGCATGAAGACGACCGATCCGCAGGTGGTGCAGAATGTCTGCTCCAACCATTGTCCCGACGAGCCGGTTCGCCGCCAGGATCTGGTCTCGCCTTCTTGGCTGACGACAGCTGAATCCGCATAGATCGCCCTGTAGGAGAATGCGGCCCCGGTGCATCTCTGGCACTCCATGCAGCTGCACGCATAGACGCGGCGCGGCTCCCCGGCGAGGACGAGTTTCACGTTTCGACAGGAGCAGGTCGCGGTGCGTGTCCTCTCGCCGTCATGCATGCGCCGGCTTCCTCTCCTGCCGTACGGAGCCATTCTGAAACAGCGGGAAAAGCGATGCGAAATCGTCCGTCCCGCTCCCCAGCGAAAGCGCCTTCTGGAAAATCTGATCCATGGCGCGCGGCATGGCCGCGCTGAGGCCGCGCTCCTCGCACGCTTCGAGCAGGTGCCGGAAGGCGCTGTAATGGGCACCCAATGAGGCAAGCGTCGCCTCGTCGCCGGCAAAACGGTGCGCCTTGGTCCGGTCGACAACATCGAACAGCGCGGCATCGACAACCGGCTTAAACGCCGCGAGATGCCCCCTGAAGGTCAGCAGATCGAGCCCCTCGGCCTCGGCGACAGCCATGCCCTGCAGCGTGCCGAAGAGCCCGCCCCACATCTGGGTGAGCAACGCCGTGTCGAGCGCCGAAGCTTGCCCTGGCACCTCCCCGACGTAACTGGTGCCGCCACCGAGCGCGAGGAGCAGGGGCTTGTACCGGTCGTAGACTTCGCGAGAGCCGGAATAGAGCAGCGTCGTCTCGGGCTTGCCGACAAAATCCGGCGTCGCCATGATTGCCCCGTCCAGGTAGCCGGCGCCACGCGCCTCAACCCAACGTGCTTCTTCTCGCGCCAGACGCGGCGAACCGGAGGTGAGCTGTATGATTGCTTTGCCTGACAACGCCGAAGCGACATTGTCGGACCTGAGCAACGTTTTGCTGGCGGCATAATCAAGGACGTTGACGATCACGACCTCAGCCGCCCCGACACCGTCCTCCACCGAAGCGGCCACCTTCGCTCCCAGGGCAGCCAAGGGTTCGGACTTTGCAGCAGTCCGGTTCCAGACCGATGTGGGATAGCCCTGGTCGAGCAATGTACGGACGATGGACGAGCCCATGCGGCCCGCGCCGAGCACGCAGACGTTTGATTTCACGATGATTTCTCCGACAGGCGAATGCCCTCGCAACGAGGGCCGGGTTTATGTTTGGCGCGCGCTCGGTCCGAACATATGTACTGTCACCACGTTGAGAAGTACGCACCTTGAAGTAAGCGACAGGCATCATGACAGGAGCTGCCAAATGAGGCGCAAGGAACCGGACAGCTGCGGTTTTGCTGCCGCGATGCAGGCCATCGGCGGAAAGTGGAAAATAGCGTTGCTGTGGGAACTGCACCTGCGGTCCCACCGCTTTGCCGAACTGCGCCGGCAGTTGCCGGGCGTCAGCGAGAAGATGCTGGCGCAGCAACTGCGCCAGATGGAGGCCGACGGACTCATCAGCCGGCACGCCTATGACGAGGTGCCGCCACGCGTCGAATATTCGATCACGCCGCTGGGCCTGAGCCTGAACGATGCCGTGACGGCGATGTCGACATGGGGAAAGCAGCACGCGAGCTGGAAGGACCAGCGACAGGCAGCCTGACAAACGCGCCGATCATAGCAGGCCGGCGACCAGCCTGCTCCCGGTTGCAAGAGGGTTCCGCTGCGCCGAAGCGTTCAGCGGCTGCGGCCGTCGAACGGAATGCGCTTCAAGCTCGCAAGATCGATCTCTTCAATGCAGCGCACATTGATCGCCGCGGTCTTTTCGCCGCTTGGGCTGACGCCCATGCCGAAAGGCGCGCAGCCGCAGTTCGAGCAAAACATGTGGTCGATCACGTGCTTGTTGAACTTGTAGGTCGCAAGCCGCTCCGGGGGCGTGGTGACGGTCAGTTTCTCGCGCGGCACGAACCACAGAAGATAGCCCTTGCGACTGCAATGCGAGCAATTGCATTCGATGGCGCTTGCCGGTTCGCCCTCCACCTCGAACGACACATTTCCGCAGTGACAGCTTCCCTTGGCCATCTGATGACCTCCCCCTGATGGATTGCAGGCACACGTTACAGGCGCGACCACGCCGAAACAATTGCACCCCGCCAAAGCCCCTCTCGAGGCGAATACCGCATTTTCCTGCCGTTTGGGCCGCTTCAGCCTGTGCTTCGTAACAAAACTGACATGGTCCCGACATTTCAGCTTCATCTCACGGGTCTAGGCCGATCTGAGACAAGGGCGAAAAAGCCCTGACGGGACAGGGAAGCCACGATGCTCGAAATCCGCAACGTCACGCGCCGCTTCGGCAAGAATGTCGCCGTGAACGGTGTCAACCTTCAGATCAAGCCGGGCCAGATGGTCGGCATCATCGGCCGCTCCGGCGCCGGCAAGTCGACCCTGCTCAAGACCATCAACCGCCTGATCGACCCGAGCGAGGGCTCGATCTCCTTCGACGGCACCGAAGTGTCGTCGCTGCGCGGCGCCCAGCTGCGCCGATGGCAGCGCGACTGCGCCATGATCTTCCAGCAGTTCAACCTGGTGCCGCGCCTCGACGTGCTTACCAACGTGCTGCTCGGCCGCCTCAACCATCGCTCGA
The DNA here is from genome assembly GCF_000372965.1 of Hoeflea sp. 108. Lineage (NCBI taxonomy): Bacteria > Pseudomonadati > Pseudomonadota > Alphaproteobacteria > Hyphomicrobiales > Rhizobiaceae > Hoeflea > Hoeflea sp. 108. The sequence goes on from NZ_KB890024.1 coordinate 3,686,655, forward strand.
CCGGGCTCAACCTGCTCGGCATCTTTTCCCGTGAGGAGCGCATCCGGGCCATCGCCGCACTCGAACGCCTCGACATCGCCCGCACCGCACTCCAGCCGGCGGGCACGCTGTCGGGCGGCCAGCAGCAGCGCGTCGCCATCGCCCGGGCGCTTATGCAGGAGCCGAAGCTGATCCTCGCCGACGAGCCGATCGCCTCGCTCGACCCCCTCAACGCCAAGGTGGTGATGGACGCGTTGCAGGACATCAACCTGCGCGAAGGCATCACCGTCATCACCAACTTGCACACGCTCGACACCGCCCGCACCTACTGCAACCGCATCATCGGCATGCAGGGCGGCACGGTGGTCTTCGACGGCGCGCCTGAAGACCTCACCATCGACGCCGTCCGCCTCGTTTACGGCGCCGACGCCGACGGCGCCGAGATTTCCGAAGCCATCACCTCGACCAGCATCCGCCCGGTCAAGGTCAGGGTTCCCGCATCCGCCGCACCTCTCGAACCGGCATACGCCCCGGTCTGAGGCCATCAGCGGTCGTCTTGCCCGCGTCAAGGGCCGGCAATCAGCAACCGAAATGACCCAGCAAGGTGCTGGGCCAATCTGGAGACATGTCATGTTCAAGAAAGCACTTCTGGGCGCCGTTTCGCTCGCCGTCCTGGCGATCGGCTCGGCTCATGCCGCAGAACTCAAGGATTTCCGCATCGGCCTGATCGGCGGCGAAAACGAAGCCGACCGCCTGCGCAACTTCCAGTGCCTCGTCGACCAGCTGCCCAAGGCCATCGGCGTCGAGAAGGTGTCGCTGTTCCCGGCCGCCGACTATGACGGCACCATCCAGGGCCTGCTCGGCGGCACGCTCGACTACGCCGAGCTCGGTGCTTCGGGCTATGCCAAGATCTATCTGCAGAACAAGGACGCGGTCGAGCCGATCCTGACCACCGTCCAGACCGACGGCGCCACCGGCTACTACTCGATCATGGTCGCCAAGAAGGATTCGGGCATCACCAAGCTCGAAGACCTCAAGGGCAAGAAGCTCGGCTTCGCCGATCCGGACTCGACCTCGGGCTACCTGATCCCCGTCACCTCGCTGCCCAAGGATCTCGGCGGCACAGCCGTGAAGGACTACTTCGCCGAGACCGGCTTCGGCGGCGGCCATGAGAACCTCGTCCTCGAAGTGCTCAAGGGCACCTTCGACGCCGGCACGACCTTCGGCTCGGGCGTCGGCGAATTCAAGGATGGCTACACCTCGGGCAACCTCAAGAAGATGGTCGACAAGGGCATCCTCGACATGGACGACCTCGTCGAAGTCTGGAAGTCGCCGCTGATCCCGAACGGCCCGATCGTCGTTCGCACCTCGCTCGACGCAGACGTCAAGACCAAGTTCAAGGACTACATGATGAAGCTGCCGCAGACCGATCCGGCCTGCTTCTCGGCTATCCAGGGCGGCGACTTCAAGGGCTTCACCGAAGTCACCCCCGAGTTCTACCAGCCCGTGATCGACGCCCGCAAGGCGCAGATCGGCAGCTAAGCCACAAGGCGACACGGACGCGCCGCGAGGTCTCGCGGCGCGTCCCTTTTTATCCGGAATCGGACGGAACACCATGACAATGCCACTCACGGAAGCCGGCCTCGCGGTCGAGCGCCACTGGCGCGAGCTCGCCAGCCGTCGCCGCCTGCACACCATCGGCGGCCTCATCCTGCTGTTCCTCGCCCTTTCCGGCTCGCTGTGGTTTGCGAACGAGTCCAATGCCGGCAAATTCCTCGACCGGCTGCCGCATCTGTTCGATTTCGTCGACCAGTTGATCCCGCGCGACGGCTTCGAAGTCTGGCGCGCCATGTTCGACCTGCCCTCGCCCTATGCCGACGGCAGCCTGAAGTTCGATTACCCCGATGGCCGGATGTACCTGTTCGGCTCGTTCTACCTGCCCGAATACGTCTACAAGATGCTGGAGACGATCAACATCGCGCTGGTCTCGACGCTGATCGGCTTCGCTTTCGGCTTCCTGCTCTGCTTCCTGGCCGCGTCCAACCTCGTCACCCAGCGCTGGCTGCGTTTCTTCGTCCGCCGCTTCCTCGAAATCCTCCGCGCATTTCCCGAGATCGTCATTGCCGGCTTCTTCCTGGCGGTGCTTTCGATGGGCGCGATCCCGGCGATCATCGCAGTGTCCCTGCACACCATCGGCGCATTGGGAAAGCTGTTCTTCGAAGTGGTCGAGAACGCCGACATGAAGGCTGATGAAGGTTTGCGCGCCGTCGGCGGCAATTGGCCCGAGCGCGTCTGGTCCGGCATCGTGCCGCAGGTGATGCCCAACTTCCTCAGCTATGGCCTGCTGCGCCTCGAGATCAACGTCCGCGCCTCGACCATCATCGGCGCTGTCGGCGGCGGCGGCATCGGCGAGGCGCTGCGCCTGTCGATCAGCCGCAACCACGAAGCCAAGACCATCGCCATCATCATCCTCCTGTTCTGCACCATCGTTGCGGTCGACCAGTTCTCGGCCTGGCTGCGCAAGAAGCTGGTCGGCGAACAGGCCTTCGCCTTCGGTCGCGGAGAATAATCATGACCACCCTTTCCATGACCGAAATGCAGGCAATCGCCGACCGTCATCCCGGCGTCTTCTCGGGTTCCTGGCGCAAGAGCTTGATCGGCTGGGCCGTGGGCGCGGGCATCGTCGCCTATCTCGTCTTCGCCTGGTGGTTTTTCGCCGTCGGCGCGGTGCTTGCCGGCGGCAACTGGGGCATCGCCGGCACTTATCTGGCCGACTGGGTCAGCTACGAGGTCCGGCCGCAGGTCGCCTTCCGTCCTGATCGCCTCGACGTCAGCTATCCGCGCTTCTCGTCCTACCGCGCCGACCGCCACCCCGACTGGCTCGACATCACCCAGCCTGCCAGCGCCACCGTGACAGGCAACAAGGCGCCTGCCGACCGCGTCGTTGCCCATATCGGCTCCGGTACGACAATCGACATCGCGCCTGAGCGTATCGTGGTCAGCCATGGCGGCGAAACGCTCGACGTGGCCGTGGTGCCGCTTCAGAGCATCACCGTCACCGGCACCCTGCCCTCATGGGCCGTCCAGAAGACGCCGGGCGCAAAGATCGTCGCCGATTTCGGCTTTACCGGCAGCGTCCAGATCGACGCCGACGACGTCAAGATCCGCCACCGCTTCCTCGGCTGGGAAAACTTCTTCTTCGACGCCAACTCGCCCTTCTGGGGCAAGTCGACGGGTGAAGTCTGGTCGCTGGTCATGTCGAATGACCGCATCGATCCCAAGATGTCGAACGCCGCGCTCGCCTGGGACAACATCGTCAACAACTCGGAATGGCAGCATGGCGACGTCTGGCTGAAGCTTGCCCAGACCATCGTCATGGCCTTCGTCGGCACGCTGTTTGCAAGCCTGCTCGCCTTCCCCCTCGCCTTCATGGCGGCCCGCAACATCACCCGCAACAGCCTCGTCAATCAGGTGACCAAGCGCTTCTTCGACTTCCTGCGCTCGGTCGACATGCTGATCTGGGCGCTGTTTTTCACCCGCGCCTTCGGCCCCGGCCCCATCGCCGGCATCTCGGCCATCTTCGTCACCGACACTGGCACCTTCGGCAAGCTCTACTCCGAGGCGCTGGAAAACATCGACGACAAGCAGCGTGAAGGCATGCGCTCGGTCGGCGCCTCGCCCGCCTCGGTCCAGCGCTACGGCGTGGTGCCGCAGGTGCTGCCGGTGCTGGTCAGCCAGTCGCTCTATTTCTGGGAATCGAACACGCGCTCGGCCACCATCATCGGCGCCGTCGGCGCCGGCGGCATCGGCCTCAAGCTGTGGGAGGCCATGCGCACCAACTCCGACTGGGAGAACGTCGCCTACATGGTGCTGCTGATCCTGGTGGTTGTGTTCATCTTCGACAATATTTCCACCGCATTGCGCCAGCGGCTGATCGGCACCAAGGCCAGCCACTGAACATCTGTGGCCGGCCTTTGCAAAACTGCGAAAGTCGGCCACTACTTCGTCAAACTGTCACGCAAATCATCTATCGGGCTGTCGTCGAGAGCATGATCCCGAAAAATGGGGACGGTTTTCGCATCAGATCATGCTCCAACAATAAGGTTCAGCCCATTTCGAGCGAAATGGGCAGGAGGAAATCGCGCCATGCGCTACGCCATCTATTTCACGCCCGAGCATGACGATCCGCTGTGCCGTATCGCAGCTGGCTGGCTCGGACGCGATGCGTTTGGAGGCGCGGCGATTCCCGCAAAGGCGCATGGCGAATTGTCGGCCGCCGAGGTTGCGTTCCACACCGCCGCCGCGCGCCGCTACGGCTTCCACGCCACGCTGAAGGCGCCGTTCCGGCTTGCCGACGGCGTCAGCGAAAAGGCGCTGGTCGATGCGGTCGACGCCTTTTCCGCCGGCACCGAACCCTTCGACATTCCGCGCCTGAAGCTCACCCAGATCGACGGCTTCTTCGCCCTCGTCCCGGAAGAGCAGTTGCCCGAACTGAACGATTTCGCAGCGGAAGTGGTAAAAGCCTTCGAACCGCACCGCGCGCCGCTGTCCGACGCCGAGGTTGCCCGCCGCAACCCCGATGCGTTGACGCCCCAGGAATGCCGTTATCTCAGCCAGTGGGGCTATCCATACGTCTTCGACGCCTTCCGTTTTCACATGACCATGACCGGCCGCGTCGCCGCCGAAGAGGCTCTGCGCGTCCGTGCCGCCATCGAACAATGCCTGGGCAACGTGCTCGACAAGCCGGTGCCCGTCGCCGGGCTCGCCATCTTCGTCGAGCCGACCGCCGGCGCCCCCTTCGAGGTGCTGAGCTACCACGCCCTGGGCAAGCAAGCCGAGAGAAAGACCGCCTGAGATGACCGACCTTGTACTGAAAAACGCCCGCATCGTGCTCGCCGACGAGGTGATCGACGGCTCCATCGTCGTCCGCGACGGCAAGATCGCCGAAATCTCGACCGGCCCAAGCGCCATCGGCGAGGACATGGGCGGCGATTTCGTCATCCCGGGCCTTGTCGAGCTGCACACCGATCACCTCGAAGGCCATTACGCGCCGCGCCCGCGCGTGCGCTGGAATCCGATCGCCTCGGTGCTCGCCCATGACGCCCAGGTGGCGACCGCCGGCATCACCACTGTCTTCGACGCGCTGCGCGTCGGCATGGACGAGGATGCGGAGATGGGAGCGGCCGACATGCGCAAGCTGGCCGACGCCATCGAAGACAGCGTGCGCGCCGATCGCGTCCGCGCCGACCACTTCATCCACCTGCGCTGCGAAGTCTCCGCTGCCGACTGCCTCGCCGGCTTCGCCCATTTCGACGGCGACGACCGCGTCAGGCTCGCCTCGCTGATGGACCATGCACCGGGCCAGCGCCAGTTCGTCGATCTCGAGACCTACGCCTACTACTACCAGCGCAAGCTGAAGCTCAACGACGTCGAATTCCAGGCGTTCTGCGACAAGCGCATGGGTGATTCGGCCCGCAATTCGTCACCCAACCGCAATGCCATCTCGGCAGCCTGCCATGCGCGCGGCATCGTTCTGGCGAGCCATGACGACGCCACCTCCGCCCATGTCGACGAGGCGATCGCGCAGGGTATCCGCGTCGCCGAGTTCCCGACCACGCTCGAGGCAGCCAATGCTTCGAAGGGCGCCGGCCTCGGCGTGCTGATGGGCGCGCCCAACGTCATGCGCGGCGCCTCGCATTCGGGCAACGTCTCGGCCCGCACGCTCGCCGAGCAGGGCCTGCTCGACATCCTGTCGTCGGATTACATCCCCTTCAGCCTGATCCAGTCGGCCTTCTTCCTCGGCGAAGTCGTCGAGGGCATCTCGCTGCCGCAGGCGGTCGCCATGGTGTCCAAGAATCCGGCCGATGCGGTGGGCCTCACCGACCGCGGCGTGATCGAGGCCGGCCGCCGCGCCGACCTGGTGCGCGTCCGCGTCGACGAGCATGTGCCTGTGGTCCGCACCGTCTGGCGCGAAGGCCGCCGCGTCGCCTGATTTTCAGCTGCCGTTCAACGAACAAGACGCAGTGCATCCGCCCGGATGCGCTGCGTTTTCGCCTACGAGCCCAGCGCTTCGACGTCGTTGAGGCCGATCAGCGTCTTTTCCATGTCGGGCTCCTCGCCCGAGCAGATGCACAGCATCTCGGCATCGCCCTCGCCCACCGACAGATAGGCATGGCCCATGGTCGAGTCGATGTAGACACTCTCGCCTTCCTTGAGCCGGAGCGGCGCATACTGGTCGGTGTGGAGCTCGATCTCGCCCTTGAGCACGATCAGGAACTCTTCGCCGGCGTGGCGGGTCAGTGGCCCGAATTCTTCGAGTGTACGTGCCCTGGCATTGGCCAGGATCGGCACCATGCGCTTTTTCACCAGATCGGTGGCGAGGTAATAATAGTCGTAGTTGCGGGTCAGCTGGCGCAGCGTGTTGGCCTTTGATGTGACCGAGCGGCGCGTGCGCGCCATTGGTTGCCGGACTGCTCCACTCAGCAACTCGGTCACATGGATGCCCAGCCCGCTGCATATCTGCAGCAGCTTGTCATAGCTCAGCGACATCTGGTCGTTCTCGACCTTGGACAGGGTCGAAACCGCAACGCCGGTCAGGTGACTGACATCCTGCAGCGTCCAACCATGCTGTTTTCTGAGGCTTCGAAGGCAGTCGCCGAGATTGGGCTGTTCCGACATGGACGTCTCCATCATCTGCCTTAGCTATTCCAACTCCACAGCCATCGCAACAATCACCAAGAATTTTCCTATACGCTAAATATTGACCGTATCGGAAATTGATTTTACGAATGGCTATGCAGTCAGACTCCCAAGCCAAAAAAGTCATCGTCATCGGCGGCGGCATCGCCGGCCTCTCCCTCGCTGCCTGCGTGCAGCGATGGGCCGAAGTCACGGTGATCGAACGCGAAACCCAGCTCGGCTACCACGCCAGCGGACGCTCCGCGGCGCTGTTTTCCGAGACCTACGGCAATGCGCTGGTGCGGGCGCTGTCGGTCGCAAGCCGCCAGGCGATCATCGACGGCGGCTTTGTCGAGCACGACCGCGGCGCCGTGCATTTCGGCGGCCCCGACGATGGCGAGACCATCGACCGGATGGCCGAGGAGCAACGCGCCCTGGTGCCGAGCGTGCGCCGGCTGAGCCCCGCCGAGGTCAGCGCGCTCGTTCCCGCCATTGCCCCCGAGCTCACCTGCGGCGGCGTGTTCGAGCCCGACGCCAAGGACATCGACACCGGCAAGATGGTGCAGGCCCAGGCCACGGCCCTCAAGGCAGCCGGCGGCAGGATCGTCACCGGCGCGGACGTGCTCGAAATCAAGCGCACGCCTGATGGCTTCCGCGTCGTCACCGCGTCAGGCATCCATGAGGCCGACATCGTCGTCAACGCCGCGGGCGCCTGGGTCGACGTCATTGCCGAACGTTCGGGACTGTCAGGCCTCGGCTTCAAGCCCAAGCGCCGCACCGCCTTCCTGTTCGACCCGCCCGAAGGCATCGACGCCCGCAAATGGCCGCTGGTGGTCGACCTGCACGAACGCTTCTATTTCAAGCCGGACGCCGGACGGCTGATCGGCTCGCTTGCCGACGAGACCGACACCGAGCCTTGCGATGCCTATCCAGAGGACATCGACATCGCCACCGCCGCCTACAACATCGAGGAAGCCACAGGACTGGCCGTCGGCCGCCCGCAGACGCCCTGGGCCGGCTTGCGCACCTTCTCGCCCGACCGCAGCCCGGTGGCCGGCTTCGATCCGCGCCTGCCCGGCTTCTTCTGGCTCGGAGGCCAGGGCGGCTACGGCTTCCAGGTATCGCTGACGCTGGCACGGCTGTCGTCGTCGCTGATGCACGGCGAGCCCATCCCCGCCGACCTGGCCGATCTCGGCATCAGCTACGGCGCCTTGTCGCCGGAGCGGTTCCTGCAGGCACCTCATGCGTAGCGGAAACGCCACGAGGTTTGACACGATCCATTCCGCAATCGGTTGGCGCGGGGGAGGAGAACCACCGCGCGGTTACGTCAACTTGAAACACCATCAGGAAACTCCGCGATGAAATCCTTGGGTATTTTGCGTACGGCGCTTGTCGCCTCGACCATCCTTTTCGCCGGCCAGGCCTATGCCAAGACGCTGGTCTACTGCTCGGAGGCGAGCCCCGAAACTTTCAACCCGATGCTGACGGTGGCGGACTCGACCATGGACGCCGCAGCCAAGACGATCTTCAATCGCCTCGTCGAGTTCAAGCCGGGCACCACTGAAGTCGGGCCCGCGCTGGCAGAGAAATGGGACGTGTCGGAAGACGGCAAGGTCTACACCTTCCATCTGCGCAAGGGCGTGAAGTTCCACTCCAACGAGACTTTCACCCCGACCCGCGACTTCAACGCCGACGACGTGCTCTACACCTTTAACCGCCAGCGCGACGCCAACAATCCGTACCACAAGCTGGCAAACGGCACCTACGAGTACTTCAACGGTCTCGGCATGGGCTCGATGATCGCAAACATCGAGAAGGTCGACGACTACACGGTGCGCTTCACACTGAACGAGGCGAACGTCACCTTCCTCGCAGGCATAGCGCTCGACTACCTCTCCATCCTGTCGCTCGAACAGACCGAAAAGATGGTCGCCGCCGGCACGCCCGATGTCATCGAGCAGCACCCGGTCGGCACCGGTCCGTTCATCCTGCAGGCCTACCAGCAGGACGCCCAGATCCGTTATGTCGCCAACAAGGACTACTGGAACGGCGCCCCCAAGATCGACACGCTGATCTTCGCCATCACGCCGGAGCCGGTCGTCCGCGTCACCCGCGTCAAGGCCAACGAGTGCCAGGTCGCGGCCCCGCCGCCGGCGGCAGCCCTTGCCGAACTCAAGGACAATCCCGACATCGACATTCTCAGCCAGCCGGGCCAGAACATCGGCTCCGTCGGCTTCAACACCGAGCACAAGCCGCTGGGCGACGTGCGCGTGCGCACCGCACTTGCCAAGGCGATCAACCGGCAGGCAATCGTCGAGGCGGTCTACCAGGGCGCAGGCAGCCTCGCCGGCAGCATGGTGCCGCCGATGCAGCTGGGTGCGGTCACTGATGCGGCCATCGACTACGATCCGGAAGGCGCCAGGAAGCTGCTTCAGGAAGCAGGCCTCGACGCCGGCACCAACATCAAGCTCTGGGCCATGCCGGTCTCGCGGCCCTACAACCCCAACGCCCGCCGCATGGCCGAGATGATCCAGGCCGACTGGGCCGCCGTCGGCGTGAAGTCCGAGGTCGTCACCTTCGAGTGGGGCGAGTATCTGACCCGCACCGGCAAGGGCGAGCACGACGCCTATCTGCTCGGCGGCTCGAGCGACAATGGCGATCCCGACAACATGCTGTCCTTCTCGTTTGCCTGCGACGGCGTGAAGGGCGGCTCGAACCGTTCGCGCTGGTGCAACCCCGAGTTCGACAAGCTGCTCGCGGCCGGCCGCGTCACGTCCGACCCCGAGAAGCGCGCCGAAATCTACCGCAAGGCGCAGGCGATCCTGAAGGCCGAGGTGCCGGAAGCGCCAATCGCCCACTCGGTGGTCTCGATCCCGGTGCGCAAGAGCGTGCTCAACTACGTGATGGATCCGTTCGGCCGGCAGAACTTCGCCGCCGTCGACATCGCCGAATAAGGCGACAGGAACCGGAGGGCAGACCGTAATGCTTGAAAAACTGAACCGTCTGCTCGAAGCCTACCGCGCCGATGGCGCGGTAGGCGCCTCCCTCGCCTTCTCGCTTGGCGATGGCGACACGATCACCGTCACGTCGGGTCTTGCCGACAGGGCGACGGGCGCGCCTGTCACGCCGGACCGGCTGTTCAAGATCGGCAGCTGCACCAAGACCTTCGTGGCGGCAGCACTGATGAAGCTGGTCGAGGACGGCAAGGCCGAACTCGATGCACCCATATCGAGCTGGTTCCCCGACCTGCCGCGATCGGGCGAAGTGACGGTGCTTCAACTGGTCAACCATCGCGGTGGCCTGCCGGAATTCGAATACGACATCCCGATGGACCCGAGCCGCAGCTGGACGCCGGCGCAGCTGGTCGAGCTTGCCTTCGGCGTCGGCGGCCAGACGGCCCCGGGCGGCCCTGCCGTCTACAACAACACCGGCTATGTGCTGGCCGGCATGCTGATCGAGGCGGCATCGGGCCTCACGCTGGGCGAATATGTGCGAAGGAAAGTGCTCGAGCCGCTTGGCCTCAAGGACACCTGGTCGCCGGCAACGGAAAGCTTCCCGGAAGCGCGCATGGTCAGGGGCTATTACCATCGGCCGAAGCCAGCCACGGGCGCCAGCTCGGCACTGGCCGAGGGCGGCGAGATGTGGCGCATGGACGGCGTGCTGCCCTATTCCGACGCGTTGCAGGATTCTTCCGACAGCTTCCCCTACTCGGGCGCCTATGGCTGCGGCGACATGGTCGCGACGCCAAGCGATCTCGTCGGCTTCATGAAAGGGCTGTTCGACGGCCGGCTGCTGCCTGCTCCGCTGCTCGTCACCATGAAGGACGGCCGCACCAAGGTGAGCTATCCCGGCACGCGCCTGCGCGAAACCGGCGCCGGGCTCATCGCCAGCGAATATGCCGGGCGCCTCGTTCTCGGCCACCAGGGCAGCATCCCGGGCTACGTCACCGTCATGGAACATGACCCCGTGTCCCGGCTGACCATTGCCATGACCAGCAATGCCGGCTCGGGCAACAGGCTGTCCTTCTATGCCAGTGGCATCCACCCGGTCGTCGACCGGGCCATCGGGATCATCCTGCAGGAAATCTAGGACGTTCAGACGCCGAGGCTGGCGGCCACCTGGCGCAGGTCGATGACCAGCTCGGATGTCACCTCCAGCGCGCGGTCTTCGCGCGCTGGAGCTTCATTTGCCGGCCGGTGCGCGGCAATCGCCTCGTCGCGTGCGTGGATCAGCGTCGCGATCTCGTCGCGGAACAGCGCGAACGCCGCCGCCAGCCAGCGATTGACCAGATAGGACGACCGGGCGAAATGCGGGTCGAAGCGCGGCAAAAGCGCGATCGTGCCCTCCGCATCGAGCCACTCATCGCCGACCACCCACTGGTTGACGGTGAACAGCCTGAGCAGGCGGCCATAAGGATCGACACCGATCGCCGCGAGGTGATGAACCGGCCCGCCCGCTCCGTTGGGTCGCACGAAGCAATGGAAATGCCCATGCTCGGCCAGACCTTCCTGCGGCGGATGGCTGTGGTAGTACCATTGCGCGCCCGTCTCCGGATCGAACACGTCGCCCGCGGGAAAGTGCTCCCAGACGGCAACGGACTTGGCGTCGCGCAGCGTCTCGAGCAGCACGTTGCTGCCCGACTTGGCCAGCACATGCTCGCAGAACAGCGCCTGCCGGGCGGCTTCAGATCTGTTGACGTCCATGGCGAGCCTCCAGGGCCGTAACTTGGCCTATTGCGGCTGAGCCGCGCAAGGTGAGGCCGCCGGTGCCGCAGCACAGGGCGAAGCTACGGCACAAGGTGCGGCGGCGGCCGGGGCAGGAGCCGCCGAGCATGGAGAAGCCGCCGAACATGGCGACGCGGCACATGGCGCCGCCGCAGCGCAGGGCGAGGCAGCCGAACAGGGCGCCGCCGCAGCGCAGGGCGAGTTGGCCGCGCACGGATTTCCAGCCGCGCCCGGATTTCCAGCCGCGCAAGGCGTTGCCGGCGCGCTCGCCGCCGGTGCCGGTTTGGCCGCAGCGAAACGATAATGGTCGACCGCAACGGCCGACGTGGCGGCGAGAAAAGCCGTGCCGAACAGGAGGGTATTGCGCGCGCTCATTTCTTGAACCCATCGAGACCGAACAGCGGACGCAGCGCGACACCGCCAAGACTGCCGACAAAGGCGGAGGCGAACCACAGCCAGCCATGCACGCTGCCCGAGGCGATGCCCGAAAACAGCGCCCCGACATTGCAGCCGAAGGACAGCCGCGCGCCGTAGCCCATCAGCACGCCGCCGATGGCAGCCGCGAGGAACGAGGCGAAGGGCACATGCACCTTGGGCGCGAACTTGCCGGCGAGGCCTGCGGCGAGTGCCGCACCCAGGATGATTCCGAAATTCATCACCGAGGTGACGTCGGCGAGCACGCTGGAGCCCAGCGCCTTGGCCGGCCCCGGCCAGTTCCAGAACGCCCAGGTCTCGACCGGAACGCCGACCGCCTGCGCCGCCTTGGCGCCCCACAGGCCGAAACCGAAGGTCACCGACCAGGGATGGCCTGCAGTGACCAGCGTTGCGATGTTGAGCCCGGCGAGCAGAAGCCCCGCTCCGATCAGCGGCCACGGGCCATGCAGCAAGCGGGCGATACCCTGGCGCGGCGCGGGCTTTGTCTTCTCGATGCTGCCATGGGCCCGGCGCTCGACCAGCACGGTGAGACCGGCGACGGCGGCAAGACCGACGAGCGTCACTGTCACCCCGCCCGGCACGCCAAGTGTCCTGCCGAGGCTGATCTCTGGCAGCGCCGGCAGCGCCAGCCACCACGGCAAATGCGCGGTGCCGATGACCGCGCCGACAATGAAGAAGACCAGCGTCACCAGCATGCGCGAGCTGCCGCCGCCGACGGTAAACAGCGTGCCCGAACCACAACCGCCGCCGAGCTGCATGCCAAGTCCGAACATTGTGGCCCCGACCAGCACCGACACGCCGACCGGCGCAAAGGCGCCGACAAGCGCCTGGCCGTTGAAGCTGCCGAGCGACAGAAGCGGGATGAACACGACCGCTGCCGCCGCGATCATCAGCATCTGGGCGCGGATGGCATTACCGCGCTTTTCGACGACGAAGCGGCGCCACCCGCCGGTAAAGCCGAAGGAGGCATGGTAGAGCGTCAGGCCGAGCAGGCCGCCGATCGCGAACAGCAACGCCTGGCGCGTGTCGATCGCCTGGCCGATGGCGAGCGCACCAAGGATCAAGGCAAGCCCGACAAAGACGACGGGGCCCTTGTCGAGATTGACGCCAGCGACAGACGCCGGCGCGGTGGCATTTATCTCAGTCATTTCAGGCCAGTCATTTCAGGTCGATATGGGAAAATCCGGAGGGCCAAGCGTGGCCGCTTCAAACGAAGATGTCCAGGATTGCTCCTGGACATCCGCAATTCGGGCCGGCCCTTCAGGCAATCAGTTGCCGGGCTGCACGGGACGTGCCGGATCGGCTGCCCACCCGGCCATCGAGCCGTCATACATCTTGGTATTCTTGTTGCCTTCGACCTCGCTCAGGCCGAACCACACGACTGAAGCCCAGTGGCCGGTGTTGCAGAAGGCGATGTTCTGCTCGTCCTTGCCAAGGCCGACCGACTGCGACAGGCTGCCGACCGTCTCCTTCGAGGCGAACGAAGCCTTGTCGGCGTCATAGAGCTTGGTGTTTTCGAGGTTCTTCGAGCCGGGGATGGTGCCGGCAACGCGGACGACCGGGCTCTTGGCCTCGCCCTTGAACTGCGCGGCCGGGCGGCCGTCGATCAGCTTGATGCCTTCGGCGCGGGCCTTCTCGACATCGGCAGTCGTGGCCAGCAGTTCCTTCTTCAGCTCACCCTTGAAGGCGACCGCGGCGGGTTTAGCGACATCGGTCGCGACTTCACCGCCGGAAGCTTCCCAGGCCCGCGCACCGCCGTCGAGGATCGACACGGCGTCGTGGCCCAGAACCTTGAAGGTCCAGTAGACGCGGGTGGCGCCGCCGAATTCGGAGGAGTCGGTGCCGTTCGGCACGATGACGACATGGCTGTCATTGCCGACGCCAAGGTCGCCGATGGTCTTGGTTATGGTCTCCAGCGGCGGCAGCATGCCGGGAACGCCGTTCACTTCGGCGCGCCAGCCGGCGGTCGAATAAGGAGCGCTGACGGCACCCGGAACGTGACCCTTGGCATAGGGATTGGCGCCATCCTTGGCCGCGTCACGCACGTCGATCACGACCAGGCTCTTGTTGCCGAGATGCGACTTGAGCCAGGCGGCGTCGACCAGCGGCTGGTCGGTCAGGCGCTCGGCCTGGGCACCGGTGGCAAAGGCAAGTGCGGCACCCAGAGCCGCAGCAACGAGGGAAAAGCGCATCGGCCACTCCTGAAAAAAGATTCCAAATACAACAGTCGGTAGCCTTTATAGGATGGCCAGCACCGCCGAGCACGGTAAGCCGCTGCTAATTTCCGGATTGTTTCGGAAGGCAATTCTCTCTATCGCCAAGAGTGTGGAATTTCATTCCAATCCGCCTGCGGCTTCAACGACCTCGGAAAAACAATATTACCTCTTCACAAATCGGTCCTTTGCGAGGATTTTCTCAACGGCGCCGCAACCGCCAGCCGACAGGCGAAAAACGACGGCGCCCAGCGCGCGGGCATCAAGCCCGCGCCGTGACAAAAGAATGCAAGGGGACATCGGTATGCGTTTGCTCAAGGCCATAGCCGTCGCCGCGTTCGGCTTCGCCCTTGCCTTGTCCTCGGCCATCGCCGAGACGCCCAAGGACACGCTGGTTGTCGCCGACGCCATCGACGACGTCATGACGCTGGACCCCAACGAAGTGGGCGAGGTCGGCGGCGTGCTTGCCTCGAGCCAGATCTACCAGTCGCTGGTCACCTTCGATGTCGACGACCCGACCCGCATCATGGGCCTGCTCGCCGAAAGCTGGACCATTTCGCCTGACGGACGCACCTTCACCTTCAAGATGAACCCGAAGGCGCGTTTTGCTTCCGGCAACCCCGTCACCGCCTGGGACGCCGAATACTCGCTGCGCCGCGTCATCCACCTCAAATCGCGCTCGGCCTTCATCATCGGCCAGTTCGGCTTCTCGCCCGAGAACGTCGATGACCGCATCAAGGCGCTCGACGACAGCACACTGGTCATCCAGGTCGCCGACACCTATGCGCCGAGCTTCCTGTTCTATTGCCTGTCGTCCTACATTGGCGGCATCGTCGACAGCAAGATCGTCAAGCAGCACGAGGTCGACGGCGACTACGGCAGCAACTGGCTGAAGGCAGACAACTCTGCCGGCTCCGGCCCGTTCGTCCTCAGCAAATGGCAGCCGAAGCAGTCGATCCTGCTCAAGCGCAACGACAACTACTGGGGCAGCGCTCCCAGCGTCGAGCACATCCTGATCCGGCACGTCGCCGAAAGCTCGGCCCAGCGCGCCCTGCTCGAAGCAGGCGATATCGACATCGCCAACCGCCTGGCTCCCAACGATTTCGACCAGATCTCCAGCAACCCGAAACTCAGGGTCGTCAACGGACGTTCGGGCAACATCTACTACATGGGGTTGAACGTCAGGAACCAGTACCTGGCCAATCCCAAGGTGGTCGAGGCGATGAAGTATCTGGTCGACTACCAGGGCATCGCCGACACCGTGTCGCGCGGCACAATGGAAGTGCACCAGACGCTGGTGCCCAATGGCTTCCTCGGCGCCATCGCCTACAGGCCGTTCAGCTTCGACGTCGAAAAGGCCAAGGCGCTCCTTGCCGAAGGTGGCGTCAGCGGCGAATTCTCGCTCGACATGGTGGTGTGGGATACCCTGCCCTTCACCGACTTCGCCAAGGCCATCAAGGCGAACATGGCCGCCGCCGGCATAGACCTCAACCTCCAAATCGTCGACGGACGCGAATGGCTGAAGCGCTATCGCAACCACGACCTCGACATCTGGCTCGGCCTGTGGGGACCGGACTACCCCGACCCGCATTCCAATGCCAAGGCCTTCGCGGTCAACAAGCAGGATGCGCCCGACGGCTCCGACAGCCTCGCCGATCGCTTCGGCTGGAAGGCAGGCAGCCTGTCTCCCGACGCCATGGCCGCCGTTCGCGAGCAGGACACCGGCAAGCGCAAGGCCATGTACGAGGCCATCCAGAAGGTGCATACTGACACCTCGCCCTTCATCCTGATGTTCCAGGAGGTCCGCAAGATCGGCATCAGCGCCCGGATCAAGGGCCTTGCCATGGGCACGACCTTCTCCGACGACCGCTATTGGGGCGTGTCGAAGCAGCCCTTCTGAAGCACCTTCGCCCCGGCGCTTGCGCAGTGCCGGATAAACAGGCCAAATATCGTACGAGCAGGCAGAACCGCACTCCACCGGGAGGGGACGGCGCATGCAGGTCGATGTGGTCGATAGCTTCGACAAGCTTGAACCGCTGCGAGAGGACTGGGAGCGCGTCTATGGCGCGGATCCGGAAGCCCACTTCTTTCTGTCGTGGACCTGGATGTCCAACTGGCTGCACCAGGCGAATTTCAGCTGGTTGGTGCTGGCAGTCAGGGCCACTGACGGTCCGGGCCGCTACGAAGCTTTCCTGCCCCTGCAGATCCGCGTCGAACTGGACGAGAAGACCGGCTTTTACAACAGCATCCGCATGGGCGGTTCCTATTTCGCCGTCTACACCGGCTTGCTCTGCGCACCCGACGCGGAGGCAGCAGCCCTGCCGGCTTTCGCCCAACGCATCAAGGCCCTCAACTGGCGAAGATTTCATCTCGACGACCTGTTCATGTCGGACAGGCGGCGTGCGGCTTTCGCCGGATATTTCGAGCCGGATGTCTTCTCAGCGGAGAAAATCGAGCGGCGGCGGCACGTCACGGCCGCCGGCGACGACATCGATCACGACACTTACGTCTATGTCGATCTGCCCGGCGATTGGGAGGCGTTTCTCGACACCAGGCTTGGCCCGAAGATCCGGCGCGATGTCAGGTATTTTCTGCGCAAGACCGACGCGGGCGACGAGTTCAGGATTACTCTAGCCGACACCACCACTGCTGCGAGCGACCTCAATGCCTTCATGCGGTTCTGGCTCGAGCAGTGGTATTCCAAGAGCGAAGGATATGCCCGCGGCATCGTCGACAACTGCCGGAAGATGCTGCCGCCCTGCCTTGCGGATGGCTGCCTCTTTGCACCGGTGCTCTGGCAAGGCGACAAGCAGGTCGGCGTCCATATCGCCTTCATCGACAAGGCAAAGCGGCGGCTGATCTGCTTCCTTGTCGGACGTGACCGCTCTATCAGGAAACCGCCGCCGGGCTTCGTGCTCCATGCCTTTACGCTGCGCTGGGCGATAGCCAACGGCTTCACCGTCTATGATCTGGGAACAGGCGATTTTTCCTACAAATACAGCTTCGGATCGAAAGAACATCGCATCGAAGGCACCAGGATATCGACGCGAAGCGGCAGCAATCTCGGTGGCCGCCTCGATCCCAGGACCACGCAGGCAGCTCTTGGCTGGGTGAAGCGGTTGCGCACCGAGCGCAGGTTCGAACTGGCGGAGAAAGGCTGCCGGCAGATACTGGAGCTCGCGCCGGAACATGTTGAAGCAACCGAATTGCTGGCCGCGTTGCATGACGACATGGCCGGCGATCCCGACATCCAGTTCGCCCGCGCGCAGGATCTCCATCGCACAGGCAATGCGCTCGAAGCATCCCGGCTTTACGTGGCGATACTCGACAAGAACCGCCATCATTTCGGCGCCAACTTCATGCTCGGCATCGCCTGCCTTCAGTTCCGCGAATTCGATGCGGCGGAACAATATCTGCGCCGTGCCCTCGCAACCGATCCCACGCATGCTGTCGCCCAGAACAACCACGGCAACGCCTTGCGCGCGCTGAAGCGTCACGATGAAGCACTGGCTGCATATGGACGGGCAACTGCCCTGCGACCCGGTTTTGTCGAAGCCCACAACAACATGGGTGTGGTGATGCGGGAACTCGGCCGTAGGACCGAGGCATTGGCCTGCTTCGACAGGGCACTTGCCATCGATGCGACTTTTGCGAAGGCCGTTGCCAATCGTGCCGCTCTGGCGACGGCGCCCCACTCGGCCCCGAAATGACCGCCGGCCCGACAGGCTGACGACAAAATGCCGGGCGGCAAGGCCGCCCGGCAGAACTCATCGCGAAATCGATTTGGCGAAATCGGGCTCAGCCACCGGCACCACCTGCTCCGCCAGCTCCGCCGGCACCACCGCCTCCGCCAGCACCGCCGCCACCACCAGCACCGCCGCCACCGCCGCCTCCGCCACCACCAGCACCGCCACCACCAGCGCCGCCGCCTCCGCCTCCACCACCACCGGCGCCGCCAGCTCCGCCAGCACCGCCACTGTCGCCAGGGTCACCACCGGGGGTTCCACCACCACCGGGGGTGTCACCACCACCGGGAGTGCCACCACCGCCCGGGGTGCCGCCACCAGGCGTGCCGTCGCCATTGTCGTTGCCGTCGCCAGTGCTTCCATCATTTCCATTGTTGTTCTCGCTGCCGGCCAGGACCGCGGCGATCAGCGATGTCGTGATGGGCGGGCATTGCGCCAACTGGCCGGACGACATCAGACTGCCCCGGTTGATGGCGATGCAGCACATCTCGAAGTTGCCTTGGGTAAGCGGTTGGCATTGTGCAGCCGTCATCCGCGGACGGATTTCCTGGGAAGACGCCGGTGCTGTGAAGCTGAAGGCCGCAAAGGCGGATGAAAGCAGCAGAATCGTCTGAATCCTGCGTGCGCAGGTCGGGTACGTCGTCATTTCTTCCTCCTGAGGGAAAAAATGCGCCCGTCCCCAAACTGGCGCTATGATCAAATGTCTCCGCGTCGGAAACACTTTGTTAAGCATACGCCCATTCACATCAGGTGCAATCAACTCCCGCATCGGTTGATTTATCTAGCTCTAATGTAATGAATTGGCGGCGCCCCTCAGGAGAAAGCGGACGGCACGTTGAAGTCGCGCAGCCGCATCACTCGGTCGGCCGCGCTCGGGCCGGTCGCATGCCGGGACCTTTCGCCAGCTGCATTCAATGCGGGAAGGAATTGTCCTCGACGATCTGCCAGATCTGGCGATTGATGCCCCTGATCGCCTCGATCGAAGCGCCGATGCGCTGCATCTCGTCGTCGTCCAGCTCCTCATGCTTGCCGTAGCGCACTGAATCCTTGCTGTCGAAGATACGCATGAGCTGGGTACTGGCACGTGTGCCCGTCTCATCGAAGGAATAGATACAGTGGCTGTATTTGTTGCGCAGCTTGCCCTGGTGGGTCAGCTGTTCAGACACGGCCAGCACCGCCTTGCGGCAGACCGGCGAGGTTCCCGCCATCTTGGCGAGGCGCTCGACCAGATCAAGGCGCGCCCGCGTCGTGTTCAGCGTCAGGAAGATGATGATCGCCGTTTCCTTGTCGACGCGGGCCAGCCCGGCGATCAGATGGATGAGCAGGCTCTCGGTGTTGGTCCAGGTGTAGTTCAGCTGGCCAACGGCGAGCAGCACGTCCTGAAAGCGTGGCATCTAGGCCTCATGCCGGCAGCTGGTGCAGCTTGGACGTCTCGCTCGGGCCGCGCTCGCCCAGGTCGCGACGTGCATGATAGATTGCGGCCGCCTCCGTGCGGTTGTGTGCGCCGAGCTTGGTGATGATGTTGTGAAGGTGAATCTTCACCGTGTGCTCCGAAAGGCCGAGCGCCGCTGCAATCAGCTTGTTCTGCAGGCCCCGCGCAACCATGCCCAGGATCTGCAGTTCCCGGTCGGTCAGCTCGTAGAAATCGTCGGCCTCGCCTTCCGGCCGATTGCGCAGCCTTGGCGCCTCGCCGAGTTCGACCGCAACATCGCTGCGCTCAGGCGCGATGATCGGCTCGAACAGCGACAACGGGAAATACTCCCCGCCGCGCAGCACCAGCCGGAGCACCGAAAGCCACACGTCGAGCTTGAGGTTCATCGGCAGCACCCCGCGCACGTTGCGGGCCGTCACCACATCGCGGATCGCCACCTGATGGCGCCCATCCTCCTGGATGAGCATGATCTGTGCGGCTGGATGCAGGCGATGGATCCGATCGGAGTACAGAGCAACATCTGGCAACTGCTGGGCTTCGAGCAGGATCAGTGGCACCGGGCATTCGAAGGATGCGCAGGCCTGCTCCAACTCGCCCACGCACTCCACCCGGAGCCATGGGAATTCACGCTCGATCGCAAAGACCAGCGTCTCCGACACGAAATCGGCAGGGGCAACGATCAACAGGGTCTTGCAGGCTTTTTGCTCGGACACGCCGCTTGCAGACGCGCGGCGAGAGCTGGAAACAGCTACTCGGTACATTGGAACTCCCGCTCTCCAATCGCTAATGCGACCAGCGCCGGGCGCCGCTTCCCGACAACTATTTCTGGATCATATACCAGCTATTAACGCTTCGGTATAAGCAAGACGAGCTATTCCATCTTGCCGCTAGTTCTTCCGGCCTGTGATCGAAGCGTTGCAACAGCTTGCAAAACCGCTCGTTCGATCTGCCCCCAGCGCGCTCTGATACATCATTTGGAATATGATGGTTGCGCCCGAAAGCACTTCGCGCTGATCTGCTTTCCTCTTGCAAATGCAATGCAATTGTTGCTCGGGCGCAGCCGTAGAAAAATAGCCCTGATGGCCTCGATCGACTGTCTAGATCGACACTGCCAATTCTTGCTCTGGATCGCCCGAACAGCCTAGCGCGAACTGTCAGCTTACAATTTCACCGGCCCAGCCACAGACTTTCATGGTTCCGCAAAGCGAGGGCGCGGCGCAACCGGTTTTCCCACATCGTACAATGGCGGCCGCTTCAAGCACCATCATCACGTCTTTGTGAAGAGATCGGATCCGCCCTGCCCCAGAAACCAAGGGAGGCAATGGCCATCCAGTCACGAGCAGGGATCTTTGGCCTTCAGTCCCCTCGGCCACCAGATCCACGCATCCAGACAACAAGCGAATAGAAGCAGCGTCCGCGCTGAGCTCAAGGCCGTGTGAGAGATGAAGACGGTCCGGCAGGCGCGGTCCCAAATGAGGACAAGACGATGTCTGATCGCAACAGCAACAACATCAATACGTTTGGCCTGCAATTCGTAGGCAACGAATTCGATCTCGGCGGTGGCGAGAACGAAAACTCCAACGAGAATGAAAACAAGAGCGAAAACAAGAACGACTCGAATAACGACAACGGCAACTGGAACGATTCCGACAACAAGAACCAGAATGAAAACAAGAACGACTCGGACAACAAGAACCAGAACGAAAACGAGAACAGATCCGACAACAAGAATCAGAATGAAAACGAGAACAAATCCGAGAACAAGAACACCAACGA
Source organism: Hoeflea sp. 108 (assembly GCF_000372965.1). Lineage (NCBI taxonomy): Bacteria > Pseudomonadati > Pseudomonadota > Alphaproteobacteria > Hyphomicrobiales > Rhizobiaceae > Hoeflea > Hoeflea sp. 108. The sequence continues at coordinate 3,707,638 of NZ_KB890024.1, forward strand.
AAACAAGAACGAGACCAAGGTAGACGTCAACGTAGACGTCAAGGTCGACCTTCAGCACGAAGGCCTGGCGCCGAGCGACAACCACTCTGATAACGATTTCGCCGACATCGACACCGGCGGCGGCAACATCAACGACATGATCATCGCCAAGGACAGCACGGTCTCCTACGATCCGGGCGACGACATCAATTTCAAGGACCTGCTGAACAACTCGCTGAATGGCCAGGGCAACAACACCGCCTTCGTCATGAACCAGGTCGCCAACATGACGGACAACGACACTCTCGGCAGTGCGACCGTCCAGAATACCGGCTCCTTCAAGCAGGACTTCGACGCCAAGGGCGGCTACGCCTCGGCTGGCGACGGCATCAATGCCGGCGGTGGCGGCGGTGGCGGTGGCGGCAACGCCAAGGCTGACGGCGGCGGCGGCGGCGATGGTGGCGACGCTCATGGCGGCAAGGCCGATGGCGGCGACGGCACCGGCGGCACGGCGCTCAGCGCAGCGATCGGCGGCGACACCAAGGGTGACGTCAAGGCCGATGGCGGCGACAGCGACGGCGGCGATGGCAAGAATGACGCCAGCGGCGGCAAGGGCGACGGCGGCGACGGCGGTCGCGGTGGCGACGGCGTGGGCCTCGGTCTCGGTCTCGGGCTCGGCCTGGGTCTCGGCGCCGGCCTCGGCGGCGATGCCAAGTCTGACGGCGGCGATGCCAAGGCCGACAGCGGCGACGCGAAGGCCGACAGCGGCGACGGCGGCAATGGCGCCGACGGCGGCAACAGCGGTGATTCCGAAGGCGGCAACGCCAATGGCGATGGCGGCGACGGCATCGACGCATTCGTCCCGATCGTTCCCATCCTTAACTTCGGCTTCGGCGGCGATGCTGAAGGCGATGGCGGCAACGCCGGCAACACCGGCGGTGGCGGCGGCGGTGGCGGTGGCGGCGGAACCGGCTCTGCGGACGCGGCCTCGGGCGCAGCTGATGCGACCGGCGGCGCGGCCTCCTCTACAGGCGGCGCAGGCAGCGGCACCGGTTCGGGCACCGGCTCCGGCACCGGCGAAGGCACCGGCAGCGGTGGTGGCGGCGGCGGCGGCGGTGACGGCACCGGCGGCGACGCGACCAACGGCAACGCGACCGGCGGCGCCAGCACGGGCGGTCTCGCAGGCGCCTGGGGCGGCGTGGGCGGCAGCGCATTGAGCGGCGCCTGGGCCGATGGCAATGGCGGCGACGCCACGGGCGGCCTCGCATGGGGCGGCGCGGGTGCGGCCGGCGGTGCCGGCGGCACGGCGACAACCGGCTATGGCGGCGATGGCGGCGATGGCGGCATGTGGGGCTCGCAAAATGGCCATGACGGCTACGTCACCGGCACGAGCACTGCGCATTCCGACGTCACGATCGACCCGAGCGCCTTCAACCAGCAGATCGTGATGGGTGCCAACCTGCAGGGCAACACGGTCAACATGACCGTGGTGGGTGGCGACTACCATCACATCCTGACCGGCGAAGACTCGACCGACCACAGCAATCTCTAGCTGACAACAGCCCCGGCTTCGCCACGGCGAAGCCGGGTGCGCAGGCTGCGCGGGGCGTCTCCCCCGCGCAGTCTTTACTGGCCGGTGGGACGAAGACCATGCCTCATCGTGTCTGAACTCCGGGCGGAGGCAAGACCATGTATTCGGCGTATTTCGGTAAGGTCACCGAGGCGATTGCACATTTCGTCGGGCTCTTCGAGGTTGCGAGCGAAGATGCCAGGTTGAAGCAGGCTTATGCGGAGTTCCGGGCCGCACACAAGGCCGACCCAAAACTTGCCGACCACGAAACGCAGCCCGTCAAGGTCGACGCTTCACACCAGATGGAGGACTTCGACCCGCGTGTTCCCTACCTGCCCCTCAAGTGGAACGTCGAAACGACATCGGTCATTTCAAATGTCCACTTCCGGCCCATAGACGTTCCACCCCACCATGGCGCGCAATATCATTCACCAACGCACCATGGCTCAGGCTCGATCCATGGTTCTGAAGGCTTCCACCTCCCGCAGATCGAACCGCCGGGGTCGGTGGCAATCATCCTGAACCAGGAAATCAAGCTCTCCGACAACGACTATGCCAGCGTCGGCGGCAGCGGATTGAAATTCACCCCGGCTCCTGTCGACGACAGCCAGATGCAGGCGCTTCACCAGGCTGCATTGGACATCAATCCCATCGACGACCTGGGCATACCGGGCAACTCGGCCGACATGGCGACATTCGTCACCACCGCGGCGGCCAGGCTCGACGGCTTCGATGCGGACGACCATGGCAACGCCGACATCTTCTGCATCAAGGGCACGACGATCGAGGGCACCTATGTCAACGGCCAGCTCATCGACGAGGCCGACACGCCCAAGGTCGATGATTATGTCGACTACCTGAAGGAAAAGGACAGCACTGCTGAAGGACCCAACGGTCCGCTCGACCTCCACTCCGCACCGACCTCGGGCGATTTCATGCATGGCTGGGGCGTCGGCACGGCAGACCCGAGCGTCGAAATCTTGACCGGCGGCAACACCGTCATCAATTCCGCCGTGGTCGTGAACGACTGGGCCTCGTCAGCGGTCATGGCGGTGATGGGAAATCACATCTCGCTCAACGCCATCATCCAGATCAATGCGATCTGCGACAGCGACAGCGTCGGCAGCGCCATCGGCGGCTGGCCGTTCGACCCTGGCGGCACCGCCGACCAGACCTTCAACATCGCCATGTTCAAGCACATCGACCCGACGGCCGAGGTGACGCCGGCCGAAGCCCCTTCCGGCTTCCCTGCCTACTATGTGGTCACCCAGGTCACCGGCGACCTGATCATGATGAACTGGGTCAACCAGTACGCCTTCGTCACGGACAACGATGTCGCGATCGCCTCCTCGTCGGGCGTGCACACCATGCTTTCGACCGGTGGCAACACCGCACTCAATGGCGTCGACCTCAACGAGCTTGGCCACAACTACGACCTCATCATCGTCGGCGGCCACGTCTACGACGCCAGCATCATCCAGCAACTCAACCTTCTTATCGACAACGACACGATCGGCGCCGTCTCAGGCTTCGAAACGACGGGCCATGGCTCGATCTCCACGGCCGACAACCTGCTGTGGAATCAGGCGAGCATCATCAATGTCGGCACCGGCGCCTATGAGACGCTGCCCGACGCCTACAGGACCGCCGGCGACAATCTCGCCGCCGGCAACAAATCCCTGCCCGACTCGATCCTCCAGGATCCGGCCTTCGCCGGCACGGGCCTTCTGCGCGTGCTCTACATTTCCGGCGACATCTACAATCTGCAGTATATCCACCAGACCACGATCATGGGCGACAGCGACCAGGTTGCGCTCGCCATGAACCAGTATGCCGCCAACAACGATGCCGACTGGACTATCAAGACCGGCGGCAACCAGCTGGTCAATCATGCGACCATCGTCGACGTCGACGGCGCCAACAAGATCTATGTCGGCGGCGAAGGCTACTCGGACGAAATTCTCATCCAGGCAAATCTGGTCTCGAGCGATCCCCATCTCGGCGCTCAGAACCCCGACATTCTCGTCACCGAGGCCGTCGCCTTCCTCGGCGACGGCGCCGACGACACCGGCAGCGCGCACCACACTGATCACCTCACCCCGCAGCCTGCCGATTCCGGATCGGCCGACGTCATGCAGCACATGCTGGGCTAAGCCGTTTCGGAGGACGCGACATGACCGACGACCGCGAACTGGACTGGAGCGGCCTCCAGAACGAACGCGAAGACGACGACGACCGCCAGGGTCCGCGCGAGCGGCCGAGGTCGCTGAACCTCCGCCCAGCCCCCGACGAAAAGCTGTCGGTCGCCGTGGCCCATCAGGAAAAGGCGCTCGACCTGTTGGAGCGCGACATCGACCGCATCATCAGCGATCTGCATGATGCCGCCGGCGACAGGCACGAAACGCCGAAGGCAGCGCGCCATTCCGAGGCAAAGGCGCACCATGAAGACAAATCAGGCGGCGCGCCCCAAACGCCGCACAAGCCGGTCCAGCCAGCAATGGCGATGCCGGCGCCTCCCCCTCCGGAGCGGACCATTCCGGCCTCGCGCCCCCCGGCGCCTGCCCCCGCCGCGATGGCTCCGAGCGTGCCGCCCTCACCGGCACGGCACGCACCTCCGGAGGCCCCTCTTCCCGCCCCCGAACGTCAGAAGTCAGAGGCTCCCGCCCCCGACCGGCAGGCAAAGGACGAAACCGTCGCAGCCGAGAAGGTCGCGCCCCCGGAGCTGCGCATCGTCGAGCCGCAGGCTCCCGCCGCCGAGATGAAGTCGAAACCGGTCGGCAAGATCATCGAAGCCGACAACGGACCGATCAAGGCGCGTGAAAAACTGCCTGATGCCAAGGGCCCCAACGGCGGCGACATCGATGGCGGAAAGGGTGGTGGCGGAGGTGGCGGCGGCGGCGACGGCGTTTTCCACAAGCGCCTCGGCCCGGTCGATTTCTCCGCCTCGCTCAAGGCCGGCCTCAAGGTCGTCAAGCGCAACCTCCTGATCGTCATGCTGTTCACGCTGGCCAGCAACGTGCTGGTGCTGGCGATCCCGCTCTATCTGTTCCAGATTTCCGACCGCGTGCTCACCAGCCGCTCGGTCGACACGCTGATCATGCTGACCATCGTCATCGTCGGCGCGGTCATCCTGCAGACCATCTTCGACGCCATCCGCCGCCTGATCCTGATGCGCACCGCCGTCGAGGTCGCAGCCCAGCTCGGCGCGCCGATCCTGAGTGCTGCCGCCCGCGCAGCACTCCACAGCAACGGCCGCGAATACCAGACGCTGAACGATCTGCAGCAGCTGCGCTCCTTCCTGGTTTCGGGAACGCTGCTGACCCTGCTCGATGCGCCGCTTGCGCCTCTGTTCGTGCTGGCGGTGTTTCTGGTGCACCCGCATCTTGGCTTCATCGTCGTCACCACCTCGCTGATCCTTTTGGTCATCACCATCATCAACCAGCGCTCGACCGCCGGCCCCTTCGGCGAGGCCAACACGCATCTGACCAAGGCCAACCTGCATCTCGATTCGATGTCGCGGAATTCGCAGATCATCAACGCGCTGGCCATGATCCCGGAAGCCGTGCGCATCTGGGGCAAGGACACGGCCAACTCGCTGCGCGCCCAGGTCATCGCCCAGGACCGCAACATCACCTTCGCCGCCCTGTCCAAGGCGACCCGGCTGCTGACGCAGATCACCATGCTCGGCTGGGGCGCGCATCTGGCGCTCGACGGCCACCTGAGCGGCGGCATGGTGATCGCCGCTTCGATCATCGCCAGCCGCGCGCTGGGCCCGATCGAGGGCGCCATAGAGGGCTGGAACCACGTCGTCCAGTCGCGCGCCGCCTATGACCGCATCGCCAGCCTGCTCCAGACCTCGCCGCTCAATTTCGAACGGCTGAACCTGCCGCGACCGGAAGGTCGTCTCGATGTCGAGCGCCTGCTGTTCGTGCCGCAGGGCACCAAGCGTGTCGTGCTCAACGGCATCACCTTCGCGCTGGCTCCAGGGGATTCGCTCGCCGTCATCGGCAATTCCGGCGCCGGCAAGACCACGCTCGGCAAGATGCTGGTCGGCTCCATCCTGCCGACCTCGGGCAATGTCCGCCTCGACCTGATGGACCTGCGTAACTGGGACCAGCGCCAGTTCGGCGAAAGCATCGGCTACCTGCCGCAGGACGTGCAGCTGTTCCCGGCCTCGATCAAGGCCAACATCGCCCGTATGCGTGACGACGCCAGCGACGCCGATATCTACCAGGCAGCGCAGCTGGCCGACGTGCATGAGATGATCTCGACCCTGCCGCATGGCTACGAGACATTCGTCGCCGCCGACGGCGCGCCCTTGTCAGGCGGACAGAAGCAGCGCATCGCGCTGGCCCGCGCCTTCTTCGGCAACCCGCGTATGGTGGTGCTGGATGAGCCCAACTCGAACCTCGACGCGGCCGGCGATGCAGCGCTTGCCAAGGCGCTTCAGCACGCCAAGGACAACAAGATCACCGTCATCACCATCACCCAGCGGCCGGCGTTGCTGCAGAGCGTCGACAAGATCCTTTTGCTGGTCAACGGCACGGTGGCCCTGTTCGGCGCCCGTCAGGAGGTGCTGCAGGCGCTCGCCCAGCGCGGCCTCAGCATCGAAGGCGGCTCCTTCGGTCATCAGATTCAGTAGGCGGGTATTGCCATGAGCGACATCGCAAAGGTCCATGACATCGAATGGTACGCCGACGTGCCGCGCTCCATTGCCAAACAGACCAAGCTCGGCCTGCTGCTCATCCTCATTACCTTCGGCGGCTTCGGCACCTGGGCCTTCACGGCACCACTGGCCGCTGCAATCATCGCACAAGGCTCGTTCGTCGCTTCCGGTCAGAACAAGATCGTTCAGCATCTGGAGGGCGGCATCATCAAGGACTTGCTGGTCAGCGAAGGCGACCACGTCGCCTATGACCAGCCTCTGGTCCGCCTCGACGAAACGGCGGCCCAGGCCACAGAACGGCAGCTCTTCCTAAGGCAGGTGCGCCTCGACGCCATCGCCGCCCGGCTCAATGCCGAAGTGGCGCGCGCACCCGAGATATCGTTCCCCGACGACGTCACCGACAATATCAGCGACCCCGAGATCAAGCCGATCATCGACGGCCAGCAGCGCAACTTCGACGCCGCACGCGGCAAACTGCAGAGCGAGATCGGCCTGCTGCAGCAGAACATAGCCGCCTTCCATTTTCGCGCCGACGGCTACCAGCAGCAGCACGACGCCGTCGAACGCCAGTTGGCGCTCATGAAGGAAGAATATGCCGGCAAGAAAGTCTTGCTCGACAAGGGACTGCTGCGCGCCACGGAGGTCAAGTCGATCCAGCGCGCCATGGCCGACGCCGAAGGCCAGATCGGACGCCTGGCCGCCGAAGTCGCCGAGGCCGGCGCCGAGATCATCAAGCTCGAACAGCAGATCAACCAGACGGAGGAAGCCTACAAGCAACAGGCCCTCGAACAGTTGCAGAACCTCGAAGGCGACCTCGACACGGTCCGCGAACAACTGCGCCAGGCACGCAGCGTGCTCAACCGAGTCACCATCAACGCTCCCGTCGCCGGCACCATCGTGCGCGCCTATTACCACACCGCCGGCGGCGTCATCGAAAGCGGCAAGCCGATCATGGAGATCCTGCCATCCGACGTGCCGCTGGTCATCGAGGCGCAGGTGTCGCGCACCGACATCGACAACGTCCATGTCGGCCAGCAGGCAACCATCCGCCTCACCACCTTGAACCGCCGCACCACGCCGGTGCTCGACGGCAAGGTCATCTACGTCTCGGCAGACGCCATCGCCGACATGTCGGGTCCGGCGCCGCGCGAAATCTATCTCGCCCGGGTCAGCCTTCCAGGCACCGAAATCGCCCGCGTCCAGGGTTTCACGCCCACGCCCGGCATGCCCGCCGAGGTCCTTCTCCAGACCCAGGAGCGGACCTTCTTCCGCTACCTCACCAAGCCGATCGAAGACAGCATGTCGCGCGCCTTCATGGAGCGCTGAAACCACCAGCCGGGGGACATTATGCAGGTCGACGTCATCACCGATCCGAAAGCGCTCGACGGTCTCAGGGAAAACTGGGACCGCCTCTACGAGGCCGATCCCGAGGCGCAGTTCTTCCTCTCCTGGACCTGGCTGGCCCGCCACCTCAGGCTCTATGAAGGCACATGGTTTCTGCTCGCCGCCCGCGATGGCGGGCCCGGCACGCCCTACGCGGCGTTGATGCCCCTGCGCCTGCGGACCCGGATGAACATCAAGACCGGCGAGTTCTTCAACGAGATCAACATGGCAGGCAACTACGCTGCCGACTATACCGGGGCCGTCTGCCTTCCAGAACTTGCCGTGGCCGCCATGCAGGCCTTCGGCCGCCATCTGCGCGACATGCACTGGACCCGCATCCACCTCGAGAACCTGCACATGTCCGAGGAGCGGCTGCTGGCCATGATGGGGCAATTGCCGTCGGACACGCTGACCGCGCGCGAGTTTCTCCGCATCAACAAGTCCGACAACGTCAACAACTGCCGCTGCTTTGCAGCCAGCCTGCCCGACAGCTTCGACGCTTATGTGGAAACGGTCCTGAGCAGCAACACCCGACAGAAGCTGAAGCGCTTCACGCGCAAGGTCGACGCAGGCCAGCTCCGGATCACCCATGCCGATGCCACCACCATCGACCGCGACATCGACACGCTGCTGACCTTCTGGCGGACACGCTGGGGGTCCCGCAAGGGCGACCGCCTGCAATCGATCCTCCGCCACAACCGCATCGTCCTGCGTACGGCCTTCGACAGCGGTTCGCTGTTCATGCCGGTGTTGTGGCAGGGCGAGCGGCCGCTCGGCGTGCTTGCGAGCTTCGTCGATCCGGTCAAGAAGGCCATGCTCTTCTACATCTCCGGCCGCGACGAGACAGCGAATTCAACCCCGGTCGGCCTGATCCTGCACGGGCACAGCATCCGGCTGGCCATCGAACAGGGGTTGGAGACCTACGATTTCCTTCGCGGCGACGAGCCCTACAAGATGGCGTTCGGCGTCACCGAAAGCAGGATCCGCTGCGCCCTCGTCGCCACCAAGGATGGCCGCAATCTGGGCGACCGGCTCGACCCGCGCACGCTCGACAGCGTCTTTGCCGAGGTCACCCGCATGCACGAGCAGGGCGAGCTTGCCCGTGCCGAAAATGGCTATCGCCAGATCCTCGGCACCGACCCCAGGCACGCCCGCGCACTCTACGGCCTTGGCCAGATGATGTCCGACAAGGGCGACCACCAGCAAGCGCAGGCGCTGTTTGCGACTCTCGCCGAAGTCGCCCCGAGCGCCTCGAAAGTCTGGTTCAGGCTGGGCGCCGCCCTGCAGGCTTTTGGCCGCCACGACGATGCAGCTGGCGCCTTCCGCAAGTCGCTGGCGCTCAACGAGGACTTCGCCGGCGCACGCCTCATGCTCGGCAAGAGCCTTGCCGCCATGGGACAGCGCGAACAGGCAATCGACATCCTCGAAGATCTCCACCACAGGCTGGAGGAAGCGCCAGGCAATAACGTCCTGGCTTCGAACACCGACGCGCTGCTGAAGGAACTGCGGCCGGAACCAAGCTCCGACTACCTCGTGCTCACGCCACTGCAGAGACCGGCCGTGCGAGCGTCCATGCAGGCACTGTAGGGCGGGGACATCGGCCGCGAAAACCAAACTTTACAAGGACTTCGCCGAGCCAGATGAATCTGGCCATGAGCTTGTTGATTCTGCCTGCGAGGTCCGGGACTCGCCTTGATCAGCCTTGCGCCGCAAGAAACGCCTCGAACTTGCGCAGTTCCTCCGCCTCGATGCCGACCATGTGGCTGTCGGCCGGATAGGCGCCGCTGGCGATGTCGCTGGCATACTCGCCGAAAGCCGAGATCCGCTCCTGCTGGATGCGGTCATACTCGGCGGCCAGGTTGCGATAGACCTTGGCATGGCGCGGATAGCGACCGCGATTGAGGCCGAGCACGTCCTCTGCGAACAGATATTGCGCATCGCAGCCCGCCCCCGCCCCCATCGATATCATCACCAGCGGCGTGCGCTTCGAAATCGCTGCGGCCACCTCCGCCGGCACCACTTCGATCTCGGCGGCGAAGGCGCCCGCCTGTTCCAACTCCTTGACCTGCCGCCAGACGAGTTCGGCCATCTCGGCGGTCTTGCCCACGGCGCGGAACCCACCCGTCCAGGTCGAATGAACGGGGATCAGCCCGACATGGCCGCACACCGGAATGCGCTCGTCGGCAAGCCGCCGAATGGTTTGCGCGCTCGCCGAGCAGTAGACCGCATCCGCACTCGCAGCCTTCAGCTTCACCGCCGTGCGCAGGATCTCGTCTGAGGTCGCCCCCATCATGCCGTACTCGTCGCCGGGCACGGTAAAGCAGGTCGGTGCCGCATCGCGGAAACGGGGATCGAGCATCAGGCCGTAAGTGACCGACAACAGGTCGATGCCGGCGCGCTCGGCGGCCTCCGCTTCCTCCAGCGTCGTCACCCTCAGCTTCGACAGTTGCCGTCTGCCTTTCAACGCGCGCAGATCCGCGACCGTTGGCCTGTTGCGTGCCATCGTTTCGTCCTCTCTGGCGCATCGCCCGAAAATCGTTTTCGGAAAGCACGATGCGCGGATTTAACAACGTGAATGTATTGGCTCTGGGCCCTCAGGCCTTCAGCAGCCACTCATGCTCTTTGGCGTTGTGGAACTTCCACGTCCGCTTGGGCCCCGCCATGACGTTGAGATAATAAAGATCGTAGCCGTGGCAGGCAGCGCAGGGGTGATAACCCTTGGGCACCAGCGTCACGTCGCCGTCCTCCACCGCCATCGCCTCGTCGATCTCACGGTGGCCGGCGTCGTTGAACTCGGTATAGACGCGCTGGAAGGCAAAACCCTGCGGCGGGTTGAGCCGGTGGTAATAGGTCTCCTCCAGCAGCGATTCAGCGGGAAGATTGTCCTGGTCGTGCTTGTGCGGCGGATAGCTCGAGGTGTGGCCGCCTGGGGTGATGACCTCAACCACCAGAAGCGAATCCGCCGGCTCGCCTTCGGGCAGGATGTTGGTGACGTAGCGCGTGTTGGTGCCCTTGCCGCGCACCTCCTGCTTGACGTCGTCAGGTCCGATCACCCTGGTGGCATGCCCGCCGCCAAGGCCCGGCGCGCTGCAGACCGCCAGTTCGACATTCGTCTGGGCCCGTACCGACCACTCCGTGCCCGCCGGCATATAGACCGACCACGGCTTGCCCTCGAAGGGCGTCGTGCGCTCACCCAGCGTGCCGAGATCCTGGTCGTCGGCACGCACATGCGCCTTGCCTGACACCAGCACCAGACAGGTCTCGCGGTCGTTGCTCCAGTCGCCGAAGGTGTCGCCGGGCTCCAGCCTGTGCAGGTCGAAGCCGACATAGGTCCAGCCAGCGCTTTCGGGCGTGACACGCGTCACCCGGCCCGTGCCATGCTTCGGCTTGATGAGAAGTTTCGACATGGTCTCTCACTCCTTGTCGGTGGCGTCGTTGCCGGGCTTGTAGGCGATCAGAAACTGGTAGGCGCCAAGTGCCGCCATGCCGCCGGCCAAGGTGCCCCAGAAGGCCGATCCGGTAGCGAACTCGAAGATAGACCAGGCCGCACAGAAGGCGACGAGCGCAACGCGCCGCCACAGCGGCCTGAGGAACGGATGGTTCTGGTCGTTCATCAATCGCGTACTGCCTTGCCTCGGATACTCTCGGGATCGTAGCCGCCCGGAACATTGGGCTCAAGCATTACAGCGCGGCACGTCCTCGACGCGCAAAGGATGCTGTAGCTTTTTGAACCTGTGAATGGTCTTGTCCGAAAATCCGCTTCGATTTTCGCAGTCATGCGTTCGGAAAACCTTGCGTTTCGACCGTGTAGCCGGCAGCCGTCATCACCCGCATCAGCTCGGCATGACCGACCTGAGCCATCTTCAGCGGCGGGTTCTTCTTCGGGTCCTGCTCGGCTTCGACGACGAACCACCCCTCATAACCATGGTCGGCGAACTTCTGCACGATCGCGCCGAAGTCGAGCGAGCCGTCGCCGGGCACTGTGAAGGCGCCGAGCGCAACCGCGTCGAGGAACGACTGCTTCGTCCAGTCGAGCGCCTTGATGACATCCATCCGCACGTCCTTCACATGCACATGGCTGATGCGCTTGTGGTGGTTGTCGATGGCGCGCAGCACATCGCCGCCGGCAAAGGCGAGATGGCCGGCGTCGAGCAGCAGCGGAATGCCCTCGCCCGAATGCTTCATGAAGGCGTCGAGCTCACGCTCGAACTGCACGACCGCCGCCATGTGGTGGTGGTAGGACAAAGGCATGCCCTGCTCCGCGCACCATTCGCCGAATTCGGTCAGCTTGCGGGCATAGGCCTTCATCTCGTCGTCTGATAGCACCGCCTTGGTCGCCAGCGGCTTCGAGCGATCGCCCTGGATCGAGCGGCCGACCTCGCCATAGACGATGCAGGGCGCATCCACCGCCTTGAACAGGTCGATCATCGGCTGGATGCGGTCCTTGTTGGCGGCGAGGTCTTCATTGACCAGCGTGCCGGAAAACCAGCCGCCGCAAAGCGTGACGTCGGCGGCCTTCAGGATCGGCAGCATCGCCTCGGGCGTGCTCGGAAAGCGGCGCCCCTGCTCCATGCCGGTAAAGCCGGCCGAGCGCGATTGCCGCAGGCACTCCTCCAGCGACACGTCATCGCTCAGTTCGGCAAGATCGTCGTTCCACCACGCGATGGGGGACATGCCCAGTTTGGCTTTCACGTCAGTTCTCCAGTCTCAATTCTTTTCCGGCGCCCCGCCCCAGGCGGCGCATGATCTTCCAACGTAGCGCTGCCCCTCACTGTCCTGCCGGACATCTCTCCCCGCAGACGGGGAGAGAGTGGCTGTCACCACCGTCGCGCCAACATTTCCAGCGGTGCCGATTGGCGAAATCAGCGCGACCAGCGGGTCTCTCCCCGTTCACGGGGAGAGATGTCCGGCAGGACAGTGAGGGGCAGCGTGCACATCACAAGCAAGGGCAGCGCCGACCTCGCAAGTCCGGGCACCTAGTCGCCCACGCGTTGCAGCTTGAGCTTCTCCTCATAGCCCTTGCGGGCGGCATTCACCTCGGCACGCGCACTCACCTCAGGCACGGCCACGTCCCACCAGTGGCCGCCCTCGCCGGTCGAGATGAGCGGATCGGTATCGATCAACACCACCGTCGTCCTGTCGCTCTTGCGCGCCCGGTCGAGCGCGGCTTCCAGGTCGGCGATGGACGCAGCCTTCTCGGCGTTGGCGCCCAAGCTTTTCGCATGCGCGACGAAGTCGATATCGGGCAGAACCTCATGCCTGCTGTCGCGCAGCAGATTGTTGAAGTTGGCGCCGCCTGTCGCCATCTGCAGCCGGTTGATGCAGCCATAGCCCCTGTTGTCGAGCAGCACGATGGTGAGCTTCAGCCCCAGCATGACCGAGGTCGCGATCTCCGAATTCAGCATCAGGTAAGAGCCGTCGCCGATCATGATGACGACCTCCTTGTCCGGCCGCGCCATCTTGGCGCCCAGGCCTCCTGCGATCTCGTAGCCCATGCAGGAGAAACCATATTCGGAGTGGTAGGAGCCGGGGCCGCCCGCCTGCCACAGCTTGTGCATCTCGCCCGGCAAGCCGCCGGCCGCATGCAGCACGATGACGTCGCTGCCCAGCGTGCGCTGCACAGCACCAATCACCTGCGCGTCCGACGGCAAGGCGGCATTGGTCGCCGCCGTCACCTTGGCCGCAGCCTTGCGCCACTCGGCCTTGCCTGCCTTGGCGTTTTCGGTCCAGGACGCCGGCGCCTTGTAGCCGGCAACAGCGGCGCCCAGTTCGACGAGCCCTTCCCTCGCATCCGCCACCAACGGCAGCGCCATGTGCTTGCCGGCGTCGAAGGGCTGCACATTGAGGCCGATGATGGCCTTGCCGGCGTTCTTGAACAGCGACCAAGATCCCGTGGTAAAGTCCTGCAGGCGCGTGCCGACGGCCAGCACCACGTCGGCTTCCTCGGCCAGCCGGTTGGCTGCCGCTGTACCGGTCACGCCGACCGCCGCCATGTTCAGCCCATGCTCATCGGTCAGCGCCGACTTGCCGCCCTGGGTCTCGCAGACAGGAATGCCCGTGGCCTGGACGAAGCGATCGAGTTCTTCCGACGCACCGGAATAGAGCACGCCGCCACCCGCCACGATCAGCGGCTTCTTCGCCGCCTTCAGCACCTCTGCCGCAGTCGCAAGCTCGTCGCGATCCGGACGCGGGCGGCGCGGCGTCCACACGCGCTCGGCAAAGAAGCTCTCGGGATAATCATAAGCCTCGGCCTGCACGTCCTGGCACAAGGACAGCGTCACCGGCCCGCATTCGGCCGGATCGGTCAGCACTTGCATGGCGCGCGCCAGCGCCGGGATGATCTGCTCTGGCCGGGTGATGCGGTCGAAATAGCGTGACACGGGACGGAAGCAGTCGTTTGCCGAGACCGTGCCGTCGCCGAAATCCTCGACCTGCTGCAACACCGGGTCGGGCACGCGGTTGGCAAACACGTCGCCGGGCAGAAGCAGAACCGGCAGACGGTTGACATGGGCGAGTGCTGCGGCCGTCACCATGTTGACCGCGCCGGGGCCGATGGAGCTCGTCGCCGCCATCATGCGCTGGCGGAAATTCGCCTTGGCAAATGCGATCGCCGCATGCGCCATCGCCTGCTCGTTATGGGCACGGTAGGTCGGCAGCTCCTCGCGCACCTGATAGAGCGCCTCGCCGATGCCGGCGACGTTGCCGTGGCCGAATATCGCCCAGACGCCACCGAACAGCGGCACCATCTTGCCGTCGATCACGGTCATCTGCCGCGTCAGGTAGCGCGTCAGCGCCTGCGCCATGGTCAGGCGAACGGTCTTGGTCATCGTCTTCTCCTCCCGCTTCGGCGGCGCATCCTGAGATGCCGGCCTCGCCTCGGCTGTCTGTTTATGCCGCCCGACGGTCGCGCGCCGCAAGCCATGCCTTGGTCAGCTGTTCGAAACGCTGGGCCATGTCGTCGACCGCAGCCTGGTCGTTCATGCGGCCGGCCAGCCATTCTTCAGCCGCATGGGCGAAGATGCTGCGCCCCACGGCAAAACCCTTGACCACCGCAGCGTCCGCGGTCGCGGCGAACGCTACCTCCAGATCGGCCAGCGGCGCCTCGAGCCCCAGCAGCACGACACCACGGCAATAGGGATCGTTGGTGTTGATGACCGCCTCGATCTTCTTCCACGCGGCAGCTGAAGCCTGCGGCTCGAGCTTCCACCAGTCGGGCTTGATGCCAAGCGCGTAGAGCTCTTCCAGCGCACGTGGAATGGTGTTCTCGTCGAGCTTGCCGTGTTTGCCGGCGATGATCTCGACCAGCAGTTCGCGGCCCACCTTCCGCGCCGCCTCGAACAGCGTGCGCAGCTTCTGCTGCTGCTCGGCCTTGAGCTCGGCCGGATCGTCGGGGTGGTAGAAGCACAGGCATTTGATGCAGTGCTCGACCGGCCACTCCACCAGCTGCGAGCCGATGTCCTGCGAGAACTCGAAACGCAGCGGTCGCGAGCCCGGCAGCTCCACCGGCCGGCCAAGCCAGGAGAAGGGATGGCGGGCGAATTCGAACATCGCCTCGCGGCCAAACTTCTCGTCGATCAGCATGCCGTAGCCGTCGCGTCCGTCGGCCACCTTGGCCGCAGCCTTCACCGCCAGCACCTTGAAATCGCGGACGCGTGACGCATCGGCGCCGGTGCGGGCAGCGATGTCTTCGAGCTGGATGCGATGGTCGCAGGCCAGCGCCATCATCGACGGGATCTCGTGTCGGCGGGTCGTTGCCCAATGCACGTGGTTGATCGCCTCGTCCTTGCGCAGCGCGCGTTCCTTGCTGCCGTTCTTGAGGAAGAACTGCAGCTCGTCGAAGGTCGGGATCTCAGGCGAGCAGAGCAGCCGGGATACGGCAAAAGCACCGCAGGCATTGGCCCAGGTCGCCGAAGTCGCCAGGCTCTCGCCGCCCAGCCAGCCGCGTAGGAAGCCGGACATGAAGGCATCGCCGGCGCCCAGCACATTGTAGACCTCGATCGGAAAACCCTTGCCGACGATGCCGTCCTCAAGGTCATCAGAGATCGCCCCGTCATAGACGATGCAGCCCATCGGACCGCGCTTGAGCACGATCGTTGCCTTGGACAGCGAGCGGATCGTCTTGAGGGCTGCAAGAAGCTCGCTTTCACCGGAGGCGATCATCACCTCTTCTTCGGTGCCGACGATCAGGTCGCAATCGGCCAGCACACCCTTGAGATGGTTGGAGACGGCATCGGAGGCGATGTAGCGGCTCTCTCCGGCGGCGTGGCCGGCGAGGCCCCAGAGATTCGGGCGGTAGTCGATGTCGAACACCACCTTGCCGCCTGCTTCCTTGATCAGCCGCATCGCCTTGCGCTGCGCAGCATCGGTCGAGGGCCGCGAAAAATGCGTGCCGGTGACGACGATCGCCCGCGCCGACTTGATGAAATCAGGATCGATGTCGTCTTCGACGAGCGCCATGTCGGCGCAATTCTCGCGATAGAAGATCAGCGGAAACGTCTTGTCGTCCTCGACCGACAACAGCACCAGTGCCGTAAGCCGCTCCTTGTCAGTGACAAGCCCCTTGTCCGACACGCCTTCGCGCAGCATCTGCTCGCGGATGTAGCGGCCCATATGTTCGTCGCCGACCCGGGTCAGAAGCGCCGAGCGCAGGCCGAGACGCGCCGTGCCGATGGCAATGTTGGCAGGGCAACCACCGACCGATTTGGCAAAGGACGCAACGTCCTCCAGCCGCGATCCAGTCTGCTGCCCATAGAGATCGACCGATGCGCGCCCGATGGTGATGACGTCGAGTGTAGGCTGGTTCTTGGGGTCGGTCATTTTGTCCTCCCGGTCGCTCCGCCGCGCCGGCCTGCCCGCTTGCTCCGCTCGCAGGCCACACAATGCAATTTCAATTCCATAAATCAGTCAATCGGAATTTTCATTCCATCGACAGATTGTGACTGTCCGCCCCGAGGCCCATTGCCCCGAGGCGACTGTCTGCCCGTCGGCCTAGAGCCTGACGGTCTTGCCTTCCTTGGCTGACTTCAGCGCCGCATCAGCCAGCTTCAGCGCCATCAGGCCGTCCTTGCCGTCGGGCGAGATCTTTGCGCCCTTCGTCACCGAGGCGATGAAGGCCGCGATCTCGTTGGCATAGGCCTCGGTGTAGCGGGTCATGAAGAAGTCGTGCAGCGGCGGGCGGGTGTAGCCCATCGCACCGGCGACCTCGATCGAAACCGCGCGCTGGTTCTCGGCCGACACCATGCCGTCGGAGCCATGCACCTCGATGCGCTGGTCATAGCCATAGGTGGCGCGGCGCGAATTGCTGATGACGCACTGACGACCGCTTGCGGTCACCAGGATCACCGAGACGCTGTCGAAATCGCCGAGCTCGCCGATCTTCTTGTCGACCAGCACGGAGGCCGTCGCCGTCACCGCCACCGGCTCTTCGCCGAGCAGGAAACGCGCCATGTCGAAGTCGTGGATCGTCATGTCGCGGAAAATGCCGCCCGAACGCGTGATGTATTCTGCCGGCGGCGGGCCGGGGTCGCGCGAGGTGATCACCACCTGCTCGACCTTGCCGATGGCGCCGTCGTCGATGGCCTTGCGCACGGCGGCAAAATGCGGGTCGAAGCGCCGGTTGAAGCCGACCATCAACGTGCCGCCGGCCTTCTCGACCACTGCCAGGCATTTCTCGACACGGGCCGCATCGAGATCGATCGGCTTCTCGCAGAACACCGCCTTGCCGGCGAGCACGAAGCGCTCGATCAGGTCGGCATGGGTGTCGGTCGGCGTGCAGATCACCACCGCATCGATATCCGACGCCTTCTCGATCTGGTCGATGGAACGCACTTCGCAGCCATAGGCCTCGGCGAGATCGTTCGCCGCCTTCTCGAAGGCATCGGCAACCGCCACCAGCTTCGCCTGCGGGTTGGAGGCCACCGCCTTGGCGTGAACCTTGCCGATGCGGCCTGCACCCAGGACACCGAACCGAACTGTCATGACAACCTCATTTTCCTTGGCCCGCGCCGTCCGGGCCTGCAATCTTGAATTGGGAGGATAAAGGGCCGCCTGCCGACGGGTGCCGGGCGACCTTGGTTTTGCATCAGGCCTTCTTGCGCTTGTTCTGGCGGTGCTGGTCGATGATCACGGCCGCCACGATGATGATGCCCTTGATGATTTCCTGATAGTAGGCGCCGACCTTGAGGAAGGTGAAGCCCGAAGTCAGGACACCGAGGATGATCGTCCCGATCACCGTGCCGGTGATGCGCCCGACGCCGCCCGACAACGAGGTGCCGCCGATGACAGCCGCCGCAATGGCGTCGAGCTCATAGGCCACGCCCATGCCCGGCTGGCCGGAGGCGGCACGCGCCGCCGTCATCACCCCTGCCAGGCCCGAAAGCAGGCCGGCGATGGCATAGACCTTGACCAGATGGCCGCCGATATTGATGCCCGACACGCGCGCCGCCTGCGGATTGGCGCCGATGGCGTAGGTGAACTTGCCGTAGCGTGTGTAGCCCAGTGCAATGTGGAAGATGACGGCGACGAGCAGGAACACGATGACCGGCAGAGGCAGCGGAAAGCCCAGGATGTTGAAGCTCTTGCCGAACCAGGTGAAGCTGTCGTCGAGCAGCGCCACCGGCTGGCCGAGCGTGTACCATTTGGCGAGACCCCGCGCCGACACCATCATGCCGAGCGTGGCGATGAAGGGCGGTATCTTTGTTCGAGCGATCAGCGACCCGTTGATCGTGCCCGCAATCAGACCGACGCCGAGACCCGCCAGGATCGCCCAGATAGGCGATATGTCGGTCAAGGAGGGATAGACGGCGCGCGGATTGGCCGATGTCTGCGCCAGGCTGGCCGCCACCATGGCCGCGAGGCCGACGACCGAGCCCGAGGACAGGTCGACGCCGGCGGTGATGATGACCTGGGTCACGCCGACCGCGATGATGCCGATCACCGACACCTGCAGGATGATGATCGACAGGCGCTGCTTGTTGGCGAGGAAGCTGTCGCCGACGAAGATCCAGCCGAGAATCTCGAAGACGATGGCGATGCCGATCAACACACCCAGGATCGAGACCTCGGGCGGCAGGCGCTTCTTGCTTCCGATGACGTTTGCGGGGCTCGCAATCTCGTTCGTCGACATGGTTCTTCCACCCTTGAGCTAGTTGGCGCCGATCAGTGCGACGCGAGTTCCATGATCTTGACCTGGCTGGCTTCTGCGCGGTCGAGGAAGCCGGTGACGCGGCCCTCATGCACCACCATGATGCGGTCGCTCATGCCCAGCACCTCGGGCATCTCCGACGAGATCATGATGACCGCCACGCCCTGCCCCGCCAGCTTCGAGATCAGGCGATGGATTTCGGCCTTGGCGCCGACGTCGATGCCGCGCGTCGGCTCGTCCAGGATCAGGATCTTCGGCTTGGTCAGGAGCCAGCGCGCGATCAGCACCTTCTGCTGGTTGCCGCCGGAAAGATTGATGATCGGCTCTGCCATGTCGGGCGTTTTCACCCTGAGCTGCTGGCTGATCTCGACCGAATCCCTGGCCAGGTGCTTCTGCTTGACGAAACCGTTCTTGACATAACCCGACTGCAGCACCGCCATCTGGGTGTTTTCCTGGATGTCGAGCAGCAGGAAGCAGCCGGTTTCCTTGCGATCCTCGGTCAGGAACGCCATGCCGTGCTTCATCGCCGTTGCCGGGCTGTCGATGCGCACTGTCTTGCCGAACAGCTCGATCGTGCCGGCGTCCGACGGCGTCACCCCGAACACGGTTTCGGCGATGTTCGAACGGCCAGAACCGACGAGCCCTGCAATGCCGAGTATCTCGCCCGAGCGCACGTCGAAGGAAACGTCCGAGAATACGCCCTTGAGCGTCAGCCCCTTGGCCGACAGCACGACATCGCCGATCGGCACCTCCTCCTTGGGGAACATCTGGGTGATCTCACGACCGACCATCATGCGGATGATGTCGTCGCGGGTGACTTCGGTCGACGCTTTGGTGGCGATGTACTTGCCATCCCGGAACACCGAGAACTCGTCGGCGATCTCGAACAGCTCGTTCATCTTGTGAGTGATGTAGATGATGCCTTTGCCCTGCTCGCGCAGCGCCCGGATGATGGTGAACAGGTGGTCGACCTCGCGCTCGGTCAGCGCGGATGTCGGCTCGTCCATGATCAACACGTCGGATTCGTAGGATACGGCCTTGGCGATCTCGACCATCTGCCGGTTGGCGACGCTCAGCGTGCCGACCTGGATGTCGGGATCGATGTCGATGTTGAGGCGCTTGAACAGCGCTGCCGTCTTGCGCCGCATCTCGCCATGGTCGACGAAGCCCAGACGTGTCAGCGGCTCGCGGCGGATCCAGATGTTCTCGGCCACCGTCATCGGCGCCATCAGGTTGAGTTCCTGGTGGATCATGGCGATGCCATGCTCCAGCGCGTCGAGCGGGCCCTTGAGGCGGATATCCTCGCCGCGCAGCTTGAAGGTGCCGGTGTCGGGCGTGTAGATGCCGGCCACGATCTTCATCAGCGTCGACTTGCCGGCGCCGTTCTCGCCCATCAGCGCATGCACGCTGCCGCGCTTCAATCTGAGCTGGACGTTGTCGAGCGCAAGCACGCCTGGAAATTCCTTGCGCACATTCTCGACCTCGAGAAGATAGCCGTCGTTCACCGCAGCGGCGCCTGCGGGGGCCGCTTCCATCGTGCCTGTGCCGTTCATGGCGATCGGTCCTCCCAGACCCGGCCCGGCGCTTGCGCGGGGGCACAGTCTATCAGGGGAAATGCGCCGCCGCCGAGCGGCGGCGCATTGAGTGGATCATATCAGTTCTTGGACGTGAACTGGTCCATATTTGCAGGCGTCACCAGCTGGAACGGAATCCAGACCTTGGCTTCGACCTTGTCGCCCTTGGCGAGCTTCATCGCCGCATCGACAGCACCGCTGCCCTGGCCGGCCGCGTCCTGGAACACGGTCACGTCGAGATCGCCGGCCTTCATGTAGGCAAGCGCTTCCTGAGTGGCGTCGACACCGCCGACGACGACGTCCTTCATGTCCCAGCCGGCCGCCTTCATGGCGTTGATGGCGCCGATGGCCATGTTGTCGTTGTTCGAGATCACGGCGTCGGGCTTGTGGCCGGCGGCGATCCAGTTGGTCATCAGGTCCTGCGCCTTGACCGGATCCCAGCCGGCGGTCTGTTCGTCGATGATCTTCATGAACGAGCAGTCCGGCGTGGCGATGACGTCGTGGACGTCCTTGGTCCGCATCTGCGCTGCTTGGTTGGCGAGATCGCCCTGCATCACCAGGATGCCGGCTTCGGTCTTGCCGGCTTCCTTGAGGATGCGGCAGACTTCCTTGGTCTCGAGCGTGCCGGAATCGGCTTCGTTCGAAGCAACGAACGCACCCTTTGCGCCAAGCGCATCGACGTCGATCGGCTGGCGGTTGACATAGACGATCGGAATGCCGGCGTCGTTGGCGAGCTTGGTCATCGGGGCTGTCGCCGAGGTGTCGACGGCGTTGACGATGATGGCATCGACCTTGGCGGCGATGAAGTTCTGAACCTGGCTGAGTTGCTTGTTGACGTCGTCGTCGGCGATTTCGATGACGACCGGCTGCTTGGCGTCGGCTGCGGCCTTTTCGATGCCCTTGCGCAGGACCGTCAGGAAGGTGTCCGAATTGGCCATGCTGACACCGATGTCGCCGGCAAATGCAGAACCCGTCATCAGCGCGGTCATGGCAGCGCCGAGCAAGAATTTCTTCATGATCACTCTCCTCCAACAATGGTGTCCGGCTGCACCCCGTTGTGCCGGAAGCCCGCGGTCATGCCGAAGGCCCGTCTCTGCGGGCGCCACCATCGCTCCTCCGCGATGCAAAATGTGCCGCCCGTTTCCCGATGCCAGCCCTGATTTCAGAATGTTCGGGCCGTGCTTTTTGTATATGAAATATTTATTCCATATTTCGTGTGAACGTCAAGAGGCATTCCATCGCTGGCCGATCAATCTTTGCGTGAAAAGCGCACCTCAGACGGTTGCAACCGGCCGGACGGGGACCGCCCTGCCGTTGCAGCGGCTTACAGCCGTTCGCGGATGAACGCGATGCTCTCGGCAAGTGCGGTGCGCGGGTCGGCAAGCTTCTGCACAGCAGGCGAAAACGGCTCGAAGGACAGCAGTCCCTGATAGCCGCCCGAAAGCAGCGCCCGGATCTGGCCGACATTGTCGAGGCGGTCGGCTGCATCGACCAGGACGCGGTGCGGATCGCGCATGTCGGGCACAGTCACGGCCGGATCATCGACACCCGAAATGTGCACCAGTCCGGTCATGCCGGGAAAGATATCGGGCTCGCCGGCCAGATGATGATGGAACGTGTCGTGCACCATGCGGAACGTTGCCGTGCCGCCGACATCCTCGATGGCTTCGGCGGCCTCGCGCTTGGAACGCAGCGAGCAGATTTCGAAGCCGAGCGGTTCGACCAGGCCGCGCACGCCACGATCGCCGAGAATGGTCTTCAGCGCCGACAGCGCCGTCCTCAGATTGCGCTGGCGCTCGCCATCCGCCTGCCCCGTGCCGTCATTGACCGGCACCAGAACCAAAGCCTGCGCACCTACGTCGCGCGCGTAATCAGCGAGTTCGATCGCCTCGGCTTCCCGCGCCGTATTCCATTCGTTGAAGCGCTGCAGCGCATTGATGCTTGCAATGGATATTCCATTTTCCGCCGCGAGCGCCCCGACAGCGGCGGCCGGCGTGCCGTCGACGATGGCGTTGCCGGCGAGGTCGTTGCGGATTTCGACGTCGCTCAGGCCGAGCTCGCGGCTGAGCGCAAAGAACGCCGCAGGCTTCAGGCCCGGAGCCACCATATGGTTCAGCGCGAATGTGAGCTTGCTGGTCATGCCGAATTTCTCCTCCGCGGGCGACAGGCCTCGATATTTACGTTCCATTCTACTCGTAAAACGGAATAGTCAATCCGGAAGCTGAGCGGAATCTATCATTCGCTGATAGATTCGGATGGACGGCGGCCGCTGTCGCCGCCGAGCCACGCCGGCGCCAGGCTCACTCAGATGTTTTCGGGCAGATAGATGTCGAACGGCAGGAAGGTCTGCCCGGGCGCATTGGCCGCCCCCGCCTCGATCGAATGCGCCATCAGCGCGACGAGCTCGCGGCACAGCGGTCCGAGCGGCGTCGCAATGACCATGACAGCCAGATTGTCGGCGAGCGCGGCGCGGGTATCGGCTGTTATCTCGTTGCAGATCAGCGCCGGCAGTGGGTCGGGCCGCACCTGCCGCAGCGCCGAGATCGCCCCCTCGATGCCGCCGCCAGCCACATAGCAGCCGACGAGATCGTCATGCTGCTTGAGCAGATCGCCGAGCACCTGTTGCGTGATCTCGTGGGACTCGTGATTGACGATGGTCTCGAGCAGCGTGAATTCGGAGGCATGCTCGCGGAAGAAGGCGCGGAAACCGATCTCGCGCAACTCGTGGCCGTGGAAGCGGTGGCTGCCGACAAGCAATGCCACCTTGCCCGGCCGTCGCGCACATTTCGAGATCATCCAGGCAGCCGAGCGCCCGACCTTGAGATTGTCGATGCCGACATAGCCCTCGCGGATGCCTGACGCGAAATCCGACAGCAGTGAGAACACCGGCATGCCGCGCTCCTTAAGCTCGGCCACGGCAGCCGTCACGCTGGGATGGTCGGGACTGACCAGCGCCACCGCATCGCAGGTCGCCGCCAGCCGTCTCAGCCTCTCCAGAATCTCCTCGGGCGCAAGCGTGTCGGCGAATTCGATGACACCAGTGCCGCGAAAACCAGTCGACTGGGCGATCGCCTTCTCCAGCTCACCGGCGAAAGCGCGGTAGAAAACATCCTGCGGGCGCAGCAGAACGAAGCCGAGCCGATACACCGGCAGCTCCTTGCGCATGCGCTGCGCGATCAGCCCGGCGGCATGATAGCCGATCGATGTCGCGGCCTCATAGACACGACGCTGCGTTTCCTCGCGTACCGGCAGCCGCCCGTTCAGCACCCTGTCGACGGTGGCGACGCTGACGCCCGAGGCCTGGGCGAGATCGGTGATGGTCGGGCGCTTGCTCATGTCCAATCCCTGGATTTGGTCGCAGCTTAACGCACCATGATAGAAAATGATAGAAACTATCAAAGCATGATTGAAAATATCGCATCATGAGCTACCATTCTTCCAGTGAACGATGTCCGGCGCCCATCGCGGACCTGTTTCCGACTTCCAGGGAGAGAGCCATGACCGTGACGCCTTCGGCGCGCGACTACAGCCTTGTGGGAGAAAGCGCGCGCCGCGCCGTCGAGAGCGGCCTTGCCGCCGCCGAGTGGTATCACACCGACATTCCGCGCAAGCAGATGAAGGAGCTGATGCAGCGCTCCGACGGCCCGGCCATCCGCGACACGGCAATCTGGCTCGGCCTGCTCATCGCCTTCGGTGCGGCCGGTGCAGCACTCTGGGGCAGCTGGTGGTGCGTGCCTTTCTTCCTCTGCTACGGCGTGCTCTACGGTTCGGCCACCGACTCGCGCTGGCATGAGTGCGGCCACGGCACGGCCTTCAGGACGCCATGGATGAACGACGCGGTCTACCAGATCGCCTGTTTCATGATCATGCGCAATCCGGTGACCTGGCGCTGGAGCCACACCCGCCATCACACCGACACCGTCATCGTCGGCCGCGATCCCGAAATCGCCGTCATGCGTCCGCCGGACCTTCTGCGCGTCGTGCTCAACTTCTTCGGCCTGCTCGACGCCTGGCACGCCATGGTCGACATGGTCCGCAACGCATCAGGCATCATCGGCAAGGAAGAGAAGACCTTCATCCCCGAAAGCGAGCAGCCCCGTGCCATCCGCATCGCCCGCATCTGGCTCGCGATCTATGTGGCAACCGTGGCACTCGCGCTTTATCTCGGCTCGTGGCTGCCGCTGATGCTGGTCGGCCTGCCCCGCCTTTACGGCGCCTGGCACCACGTGCTGACCGGCCTGTTGCAGCATGGCGGCCTCGCCGACAACGTCGTCGACCACCGCCTCAACAGCCGCACCG
Source organism: Hoeflea sp. 108 (assembly GCF_000372965.1). Classification (NCBI taxonomy): domain Bacteria; kingdom Pseudomonadati; phylum Pseudomonadota; class Alphaproteobacteria; order Hyphomicrobiales; family Rhizobiaceae; genus Hoeflea; species Hoeflea sp. 108. The sequence goes on from NZ_KB890024.1 coordinate 3,732,252, forward strand.
TGCTGATGAACCCCATCAGCCGCTTCATCTACTGGAACATGAACTACCACGTCGAACACCACATGTTCCCGATGGTGCCCTATCACGCACTGCCGAAATTGCATGAGATGATCAAGCACGACCTGCCGGCGCCATCTCAGTCCATGTGGCAAGGCTACCGCGAAATGCTGCCGGCCTTCGTCCGCCAGCTCCGCAACGAGGACTATTTCGTCAAGCGCGAGCTGCCGCCGACGGCGCGGCCCTATCGCGAGGAGTTCCACAGCGAGGCAGCGCTTGCGGCCGAATAGCCTCCCAAGGCGCCCCGCATTCCAAAATCCCAGGGAGAGAGACATGAGTGACTGGATCGAGGCCTGTACGACTGAGGACATCGACGAGGAAGACGTGATCCGCTTTGACCATGCGGGCAGAAGCTTCGCCATCTACCGCAGCCCGGAAGACGAGTTCTTCGCCACCGACGGCCTGTGCACCCACGAGCAGATTCACCTCGCGCAGGGGCTGGTCATGGGCGACATCATCGAATGCCCCAAGCATAACGGCCGCTTCAACTACAAGACCGGCGCCGCTCGCGGCGCGCCCGTCTGCGTCAACCTCCAGACCTATCCGGTCAAGGTCGACGGCGGCAAAGTCTTCATCCAGCTGGGTTGATCGACATGACTGCGGGAATGGTGATCATCGGTGCCGGCGAGTGCGGCACGCGCGCCGCCTTCGCCCTGCGCGAGGCGGGCTATGACGGCAAGGTCACGCTCATCGGCGCCGAATCCCACCTGCCCTATGAGCGCCCGCCGCTCTCCAAGGAAGCCATGACGGGCGACGAAGCGCCTTCGCTCAAGGCCATCGCCGATGCTGCGCGCCTGGCCGAGCACCGCATCGACCTCAAGGGCTCGACGAACGCCACCTGCATCGACAGGGCCAATCGTTCGGTGCGCCTCGCCGACGGTTCCGACCTCGCCTACGACAAGCTTCTGCTGGCCACCGGTGCCGTGCCGCGCAAACTGCCGCTTCAAGGCATGGGTCCGCGCTCGGTCTATCTCCGGACCTTCGACGACGCGCTCCTGATCCGCAGGCATCTTCGCCAAGGTGTCCACGCGGCCATCGTCGGTGGCGGTTTCATCGGCCTCGAGCTGGCAGCTTCGGCCCGCAAACTCGGCGCTGAGGTGACCGTCATCGAGGCACAACCCCGCATCCTGATGCGCGGCGTGCCCGAGGAAATCGCCGCCATCGTCCATGACGCTCACACGGCCGCCGGTGTCGAGATCGTCTGCGGCGACGGCATCGCCTCAATCGAAGACGACGGCGAGACCGTGCGCATCACACTGTCGAGCGGCCGCGCGATAGTGGCCGACCTCGCCGTCATCGGCATCGGTGCGATGCCGGTCACAGCACTCGCCGAAACTGCCGGCCTCGCCCTCAACAACGGCATCTCGGTCGACGCTCGTCTGCGCACCAGCGATGCCGAGATCTTCGCCGCCGGCGACTGCTGTTCCTTCCCGCTCGCCATCTATGGCGACCGCCGCGTCCGTCTCGAAGCATGGCGCAGCGCCCAGGAACATGGCGCACTCGCTGCCCGCAACATGCTCGGATCGGAAGAACCTCACGCCGGCGTGCCGTGGTTCTGGTCCGACCAGTACGGCCTTACCCTGCAGATCGCCGGCCTGCCCGACGAAGGCGAGCGCACTGTCCGCCGCGATCTCGGTGACGGTGCTTTCATCCTGTTCCATCTCAAGAACGATGGCCGCTTGGTCGCCGCCAGCGGCATCGGCCCCGACAATGCGGTCGCCCGCGATATCCGGCTTGCCGAGATGCTGATCGGCAAGATGGCCAGCCCCGATCCCGAGGCCCTGGCGTCATCGGCCATCAAGCTGAAAAGCCTTCTCTGAGGCGACGTCACACGGCTGACATCGAGCCGCGTTGCCAATAGATCATTGTTGCCCCCTGGCTGCGGATTCGCTTCGCGGCTCTCCCGCCTGCAACCTACGGAAAAGCCATGTCCGAACGAAACTACGTGCTGTCTCTGTCCTGCGACGACAAGCCCGGCATCGTCGCCGCCGTCACCACCGAACTCGCCTCGATGGGCGCCAACATCGCCGAGAGCAGCCAGTTCTGGGACCGCCAGACCAACCGCTTCTTCATGCGCATCGCCTTTGCCGCCCCCGAGAAGCTCGACCGTGAAAGCGTCGAGCGCTCGCTGAAATCGCCCATCGACCGCTTCGGCATGAAGACCGCGCTCGTCGATCAGGCGCGCAAGCCGAAAATCATCGTCATGGTCTCCAAATTCGACCATGCCCTGCTGCACCTGCTCTACCAGATCCGCGTCGGCTGGCTGAACGCCGAGGTCGCGGCCATCGTCTCCAATCATGAGGATAGCCGCCGTACCGCCGAGATCGAGGGCATTCCGTATCATTGCTGGCAGGTCGCCAAGGACAACAAGGCCGAGCAGGAAGACAAGCTGTTGGCCCTGGTCAACGAGACCGGCGCCGAGCTGGTCATCCTCGCCCGCTACATGCAGGTCTTTTCCGACAGCCTGTCGAAGCGGCTCTACGGCCGCGCCATCAACATCCACCACTCGTTCCTGCCGAGCTTCAAGGGCGCCAAGCCCTACCACCAGGCGCATGAGCGCGGCGTCAAGCTGATCGGCGCCACCGCCCACTACGTCACCTCCGACCTCGATGAAGGCCCGATCATCGAGCAGGAGACCGAACGCGTCAGCCACGCCATGACGGCGGACGATTTCGTCGCAGCCGGCCGCGACATCGAAAGCCGGGTGCTGGCCCGCGCGGTGAAGTACCACCTCGAATCCCGCGTGGTCATCAACGGCCACAGGACCGTTGTGTTTTAAGCCTTTCCGCACTGGCATCCGGCCGGCAGTGGTGACACTGTCTGCCTGCCCGAGAGCAATTCCAGGAAAACCGTGCAGCGGTTTTCCGTCCGGATTGCTTGAGAGGACAGAGTGGGATCCGTGCTTCGCAGAAACGCGGGACCGACTCTGGGGGCAAGCTTGAGGAGTGTCAAAATGCCGGTCAGCGAATTCGGAAGGATGCCCGATGGTTCGGTGGTCGAGGCCATCTCGATCGCGGCCGGGGGCATCGAAGCCAAGGTGCTCACCTTCGGCGCAACGCTCGCCAACCTCGTCGTCGCGACGCCAGGAGGCCCGCGCTCTGTCATTCTCGGCTTCGACAGCCTCGACGGCTACCTGACCCATAGCGGCTATTTCGGCGCCATCGCCGGGCGCTCGGCCAACCGCATAGCCGGCGGCCGCTTCACGCTCGACGGCACGGAACACCAACTCGATCTCAACGAAGCCGGCCGCACCCACTTGCATGGCGGTTCGGACGGTTTCTTCCGCCGCAACTGGACGATTATCGACGTCAGCGAAAGCTCTGTGCTGCTCGGCCTGACCTCGCCTGACAGCGACCAGGGTTACCCCGGCAAGGTCATCGTCACCTGCCGCTATTCGGTCGACAAGAGCCGCCTGCGCATCGCGCTCGGCGGCCGCACCGATGCGCCCACCCTGATGAACCTCGCCACCCACGCCTATTTCAATCTCGACGGCTCAGGCTCGATCCTTGACCATCGCCTCAAGATCGCGGCCGAGGCCTATACGCCTGTCGATGCCGCGAGCATCCCCACTGGCGAGGTGCCGGCGGTCGACGGCAGCCTCTTCGATTTCCGCGAGATGCGCGCCGTCCGCAACGGCCCTGACGAAACGCATCAAGCCTACGACCACAATTTCGTGCTCGCCATGCAGCCGGCGCCCGAACCCTGGCATGCCGCCCGGCTGGAGGGACCGAGCTCCGGCATCCGTCTCGATCTCTGGACCACCGAACCCGGGCTGCAGTTCTACGACGGCGTCCACCTGCCCGTCGCCCCCACCCTGCGCGGCGGCATCGAAGGCGTCCGCCACGGCGCGCTCTGCCTCGAGCCGCAACGTTTCCCCGACGCGGCCAACCATCCGCATTTCCCGAGCGCCGTGCTCAGGCCCGGCGAGATCTACTCGCAGATGACGGAATATCGTTTCTCGATGGTCGAGTGAGCGGGGCCTAGACCCACCCGCCATCGACGACGAAGTTCTGCGCCGTGCACATGCGCGAGTCGTCGGCCGCCAGAAACAGCGCCATGCGCGCGATGTCTTCCGGCGTCACCCGTCCCGAAAGACACTGCGCCTTGTCGATCTCGGCATTGGCGGCATCGTCGACCCAGAGATCGAGCTGGCGTTTTGTCATCACCCAGCCCGGCACCAGCGTGTTGACGCGGATGCCGTGCTTGCCCAGGTCGCGGGCGAAGGAGCGTGTCATGCCATGGATGGCCGCCTTCGACGCCGCATAGACAGGATAGCCGCCCGACGCCTTCATCCAGCCGATCGAACCGAAATTGACGATGGAGCCGCCGCCCGCGGCGGCCATGCCCGGAGCCACGGCCTGAATGGCGAAGAAAGCGTGGCGCATGTTCACCGCAACACGGCCGTCGAAATAGTCGGCCGTCACCTCGCGCCAATCGTGCCGGGTATCGTTCGCAGCATTGTTGACCAGCGCCTGCACGGGACCATGCAGTGCCTCGATCTCTGATATCGCGGCGCGATAGGCCTCGATGTCAGTGACGTCGCAGCGCCGAAACGCCACTGTTGCGCCGCCGTCGTTCAGTTCGGCCGCCAAGGCGTCGCCTTCGTCTTGCGCAAGGTCGACGAAGCCGACCCTGGCCCCTTGGCCTGCAAATGCCCGCACCAGCGCCTCGCCGATACCAGTGGCCCCGCCTGAGATCAGCACCGACCGGCCCTTGAGGCTCGGATAGCGCCCGAACTGGTTCTCGCTCATCGCCCTGGCCTCCTCACAACGCCCTGATGGCCACGGGCGCGCTCGCCCTGGCCTGCTTCAGCGGATTCCGCAGCGGCAGCCCGAAGCCCTCGGCCTCGATCTCGAACACATCGCCAGGCTCGGCCCGCACCCCGTCGGCGAAGGAGAGCGTTGCGGTGCCGAACATATGCACATGCACGTCGCCCGGCTGGCGAAACACGCCATATTTGAAATGATGGTGCTCAAGATTGGCAATGGTGTGGGACATGTTGGCCTCGCCCGACAGGAACGGCTTTTCCCACACGGTCTTGCCGCCGCGCTGGATACGCGATGTGCCCCGGACGTCGGCCGGCAACTCGCCGATCAATATCTCGGGACCGAAGGAGGCGTTGCGCAACTTCGAGTGGGCCAGATAGAGGTAGTTGATCCGCTCCGTCACATGATCGGAAAACTCGTTGGCCAGCGCGAAGCCGATCCGGTAGGGCGTACCGTCATCGCCGACCAGATAGACACCGGCGATCTCCGGCTCCTCGCCGGCGTCGAGCGCGAAATGCGGCGACACCAGCGGCTTGCCGGGATCGACCACCATGTTGCCGTTACCCTTGTAGAACCATTCGGGCTGGACGCCTGCCTGCCCGCGGCCCGGCTTGCCGCCTTCGAGTCCCATGCGGAACATCTTCATGGAATCGGTCAGCTGTTCCTCGCCATCGGCCAAAGCCTTCTTGTGCATGCTGTCGCGCGTCGCGGCCGAGCCGAGATGGGTGAGCCCGGTTCCAGTGAGGTGCAGATGCGCCGGATCGGGATGCCGGACCGGCGACGACAGCTGTCCCGCCTTTTGCGCGGCCACCAGATCGACAGCTTCGCCAAGCCCGCGGTCGGCAACGACGGCGGCAAGCGTCGTCCCCGCCCGTACCGCTTCGAGCGCTAGCGCATAGATCGACTTGGCGTCGTTGACCAGCCGCGCAACCTCGCCGTCGCGGACCGCAACCCGCCCCCTGCCGTCAGCGGAGACAATCTGGGACATCAGCATTTCGGCACTCCTTTCGTTTCGCCACAGCCGGCCTCGCATCCGACGATCGGCAAAAACCTTCTTCTCGCGCGGCAACTGCCGCACGTTCAAACTCTTGTCTTTCAGATAGCGGCGCCCGGCTTTCGCAGGCCCGCGCTCGGCCTCTCCCCGGGCCTATGTCTTCTTCTTGTTGTATAGGTCGAACGCCACCGCCCCGAGCAGCACCAGCCCCTTGATGACCTGCTGCCAGTCGATGTTGATGCCCATGATGCCCATGCCATTGTTCATCACGCCCATGATGAACGCGCCGATGACAGCGCCGGCCACTTCGCCGACGCCGCCCATGGCGGAAGCGCCGCCGACAAACACGGCCGCGATCACGTCGAGCTCCATGCCCGCGCCCGCCTTGGGCGTCGCCTGATTGAGGCGGGCGGCGTAGATCAGCCCGGCAAGCGCTGCCAGCATGCCCATGTTGACGAAGACGAGGAATGTCAGGCGCTCGGTGTGGATGCCCGAAAGCTTGGCAGCCTTCTCGTTGCCGCCCATGGCGAAGATACGTCGGCCAAAGGTCATGCGTTTGGTGATGAACACGAACAGCGCAATCAGGATGCCCATCACGATCAGTACATTGGGCAGGCCCCTGTAGGACGCGAATTTGTACATCAGGAACATGATGATGCCTGCAATCACCAGGTTCTTGGCGACGAACAGGGCAAAGGGCTCGGCCTCGTAGCCATGGCTCTCCCGGCTTCTGCGGCTTTGCAGCGCAAAATACAGCATCGCCGCCACGATCAGCACGCCGATCAGCAGGGTGGTGGTATGCAACGACAGGCCGGTGTTGGGGATCGCTGCGCCCGAAGCGTTGAGCTGCGGCTCGATGATCGTCCAGCGCCCGATCACGTCGGGAATGAAGCCGGCGCTGAGCATCTGGAAGCCGGTCGGGAACGGCCCGACCGAGCGGCCGCCGAGCAGCCACAAGAGCAGGCCCTTGAAAACCAGCATGCCCGCCAGCGTGACGATGAAGGAAGGGATCTTCATATAGGCGATGAAGTAGCCCTGCGCGCCGCCGATGACGCCGCCGACGGCGATGCAGCAGATGGCGGCAAGCAGCGGATGGAAGCCGTAGTCGACCATCAGCACGGCCGCCACCGCGCCGACGAAGCCGGCCACAGAGCCGACCGAGAGGTCGATGTGCCCTGCCACGATGACCAGGAGCATGCCGAGCGCCATCACGACGATGTACGAATTCTGCAGCACCACATTGGTCAGGTTGACCGGCAGGAACAGGATGCCGTTGGTCATGACACCGAAAAAGCCCATGATCGCCATGAGCGCGAGCACCAGGCCGTACTGGCGCAAATTCTCCTTCATGGCATCGCGCGCCGTGGCCTTGGCCGCATTGGTGGTCGTGCCGGCGGTGTCAGTGCTCATGATGCAGCCCTTTCCTCCCCACGGACGATCGCCCGCATGATCTTTTCCTGGCTCGCCTCGTGCCCGGCCATCTCGCCGACGATGCGGCCTTCGTTGAGCACATAGATGCGGTCGCAGATGCCAAGCAGCTCCGGCATCTCGGAAGAGATGACCAGGATGCCCTTACCCTCCTCGGCCAGCTTGTTGATGATGGTGTAGATCTCGTATTTGGCGCCGACGTCGATGCCGCGCGTCGGCTCGTCCAGGATCAGCACGTCGGGGTTGGCAAACAGCCATTTGGACAGCACCACCTTCTGCTGGTTGCCGCCTGAAAGATTGCCGGTGATCTGATAGACCGACGACGAGCGGATATTAGTCTTGCGGCGATATTCGTTTGCGACCTTCAGTTCTGCCATGTCGTCGATGACGCCCTTCCTGGACACGCTCGGCAGGTTTGCAATGGTCACATTGTGCTTGATGTGGTCGATGAGGTTGAGGCCATAGACCTTGCGGTCCTCGGTCGCGTAGGCGAGGCCGTTGGCGACCGCCTTGCCCACTGTCGATGTGTCGGCCTTCTTGCCGTGCAGCCAGACCTCGCCGCTGATGTTGGTTCCATAGGTGCGGCCAAAGACGCTCATGGCGAATTCGGTGCGGCCCGCACCCATCAAGCCGGCAATGCCGACGACCTCGCCCTTGCCGACCTTGACGTCGATACCCTTGATGACCTGGCGTTCCGGGTGCAGCGGATGGTGCACCGTCCAGTTCTTCACCTCGAAGATGGTCTCGCCGATGTTTGGCGTGCGCGTCGGATAGCGGTCTTCCATCGTGCGTCCGACCATGGAGGTGATGATCCGGTCTTCGGTCACCTCGTCCCTGCCCATGGTCTCGATGGTCTGGCCGTCGCGGATGACCGTGACGCGGTCAGCCACCTTCTTCACCTCGTTGAGCTTGTGCGAGATCAGGATCGAGGTCATGCCCTGCCGCTTGAACTCGAGCAGCAGGTCGAGCAGAGCGGCGCTGTCCTTTTCCGAAAGGCTGGCCGTCGGCTCGTCGAGGATCAAAAGCTTCACCTCCTTGGCCAGGGCCTTGGCGATCTCGACCAGCTGCTGCTTGCCGGTGCCGATATTGGTGATGAGCGTGTCGGGATTTTCGCGCAGGCCGACCTTGCGCAGCAATTCGGCGGCGCGGCGGCGCGCCATGTTCCAGTCGATGATGCCGAAGCGGGTCTGCTCGTTGCCGAGGAAGATGTTCTCGGCGATCGAAAGCAGCGGCACCAGGGCCAGTTCCTGATGGATGATGACGATGCCGACGCGCTCGCTGTCATGGATGCCATGGAAACGGCACTCGCGCCCTTCGTAGTGGATCGCTCCCTCGTAGGTTCCGTGCGGATAGACGCCCGAGAGAACTTTCATCAGCGTGGACTTGCCGGCGCCGTTCTCGCCGACGATGGCATGGATCTCGCCTGCCTCGACGCTCAGATTGACGTTCGACAAGGCCTTTACGCCCGGAAACGTCTTGGTGATGTCGCGCATCTCCAGGATGGTCTGGCCCATCGTCCTCTCCCGTTCGGACAAGCTCAGGCGGATGCCGGACATTGTAGCCTACAAAGGCTGGATGGAAACCGGAAGGCCCGAGGGCCTTCCGGTCGCAACGATCACTTCAGGTCGTCGGCCTTGATGTAGCCCGACTTGACCACGATTTCCTCGTAGTTCGACTTGTCGACCGACACCGGCTCGAGCAGGTAGGACGGGACCACCTTGACGCCGTTGTTGTAGGTCTTCTCGTCGTTGATCTCCGGCTTGCCGCCGGCAAGTGCGGCGTCCACCAGATTTGCGGTCACCTTGGCGAGCTCGCGCGTATCCTTGAACACGGTCGAGTACTGTTCACCGGCGATGATCGCCTTGACCGAAGGCGTCTCGGCGTCCTGGCCGGAGATGATCGGCCACGGCTGGTCCGCAGTGCCGTAGCCGACGCCGCGCAGCGACGAGATGATGCCGCGCGACAGGCCGTCATAGGGGGCCAGAACGGCATCGACGCGGCTGCCGTCCGAGTAGTTGGCCGACAGGATGTTGTCCATACGGGCCTGGGCAACGGCGGCATCCCAGCGCAGCGTTCCGACCTTCTGCATGCCCATCTGGCCGGACTTCACCACCAGCACGCCCTTGTCGATCAGCGGCTGCAGCACGCTCATGGCGCCGTCGTAGAAGAAGAAGGCGTTGTTGTCGTCGGGCGAGCCGCCGAACAGCTCGATATTGAACGGACCCGGCTTTTCGGGATAGCCGAGGCCCTTGAGCAGCGAATTGGCCTGGAGCACACCGACTTTGAAATTGTCGAAGGTGGTGTAATAGTCGACGTTCGGGCTCTGGCGGATCAGCCGGTCATAGGCCACCACGATCGAGCCGCCGTCATGCGCCTTCTGCAGCACGTCGCTCAGCGTGGTACCGTCGATCGAAGCGACCACCAGGGCCTTCGCCCCCTTGGTCACCATGTTTTCGATCTGGGCCAGCTGGTTGGGGATGTCGTCTTCGGCATATTGCAGGTCGACGGTATAGCCCTTTGCCTCGAGCGCGGCCTTCAGCTCGTTGCCGTCGCTGATCCAGCGCAGCGAAGACTTGGTCGGCATCGCAATGCCGATGGCGCCCTTGTCCTGGGCGTGGGCCTGATAGGACATGGCGGCGAGGCTCACCGCGAGTGCGGCGACGAGTGTCTTGATGATCTTCACCTTCTCTCTCCCTTGTGAAATGCCGGCGCGCGGGCACGAACGCTCGCGCGTGGCCTCGCCATGAATGGCGCGGCAAAGCCAGATCTGCGTGTCATCCTCCAGGGTCGCGAGCGCTGCGTCTCCTCCGCTCGATGAGCCAACCGGGCTGGCATCGAACTCGCGACGATGACAAGTTCACGGACGAAACCATAACAGTCAAATGCAAATATCGGCTGTTCCTATGCCATTTACGATATGCCAGACTGTGGGATCGCCTCCTGTAGGAAAGCATCGCACATGGTCGATCTCGCCACTGACGCCAGAGTGCCCGGCGCCCATGTGCGGCTGAACGAGAGTGAGACGCTGCTGCGCAGCGGCCTCAAGCTCAGGCACATGCGCATGGTCGTGGCACTCGACGACCACGGACAGATCAGCGCCGCAGCCCAGCTCATGAACATGTCGCAGCCGGCCGCCTCGCGGATGATCGCGGAGATCGAGGGCATCATCGGCGTCGACATCTGCGAAAGGCTGCCGCGCGGCGTGAGACTCACCTCCTATGGTGCCGCGCTCGCCCGTCGCGGCCGCGCCATCCTGCTCGAGATGCAGCAGGTCGACCGCGAGATTTCCGATCTCAAATCGGGCAAGGGCGGCTCGGTTGCGATGGGTGCGGTGACGGCGCCGGCGATCGAACTGGCGGTGCCGGCGATCCGCAAGATCCGCGAGCGCTATCCCCGCGTCGAAATCAGCGTCCAGGTCGAAACAAGTGCGGTCCTGGCCCGCGAGCTGCTCGCTTCGCGCCACGACTTCATCATCGCCCGCATTCCCGACGATCTCGATCCACGCTTGTTCGACAGCCGCATCATCGGCGTCGAAAAGGCCTGTCTGATCGCCCGGCGCGGCCACCCTCTCACTTCAGGCGGCACCGTCGACCTGGAAAGGCTCGCCGAATACGATTGGGTGTTCCAGCCGGGCGGCTCGCTGTTGCGCCAGACCATGCAGGGCATCTTCATGAGCCGCAACGTGCGCATGCCCGACCGCGTCCTCAACACCAGTTCGCTGCTGCTCACCCTGGTCATGGTGGCGCAAACCGACGCCATCGCGCCCATTGCCATCGAGGTCGCCGATTTCGTCAACAGCAAGAACGGCCTCGCCGGGTCGATCGAGGTCGTGCCGATCCCGTTCGAGATCAACGTCCAGCCCTACAGCCTGATCACCGTCCGCGGCCGCACGCTCTCGCCCACCGCGCAGCTGCTGCACGATCACATCCTGCGCGAGATCGCGTAGCAATGACGCCTTCACCGGCATGGCGAAGCCGTGACCGGTGAGAGGGGCTATTGGGCCCGAAAAGCCCGACGCCTCAAACTCTCGTGCACAGCGCCTCGAAGAAGGCCACATTGTCGAGGTCGAGCGGATCGTCCACCGGCAGCGCCTGCGACGACATCTTGGCGATGACCACCTCTGCCTTCGGGTCGACATAGAGCCACTGGCCGTGGATGCCGATGCCGCAATAGGCTTGGGCAGCATTGCCGCTCTGGTACCACTTGTTGCGATAGCGGCCGCCGGCGAACAGGTTGGTCATGTCGCCGCGCTGCCAGGCGGCCGCATCGCCGCCATGGATCGTATCCTCGACCCAGGCCTGCGGCACGATGCGCCCGCCTTCCGACGTACCTCCCTGGCGCATCATCTCGCCGACGCGGGCAAGGTCGCGCACCGCCATCGACACGCCGCCGGCCGCGCGCGCCGAGCCCTCCTTGTCGACGGTGACGAAGCCGTCGCGCTTGGCGCCCAGCGGCTTCCACAGCCTGTCGGACATGAGGTCGGCGTAGCGCTGGCCCGATGCACGCTCGACGATGATGCCGAGCAGGTCGGAGTTGGGCGAGCGGTAGCGGAAGGTCTGGCCGTGCGGTTCGTTCAGCTGCTGCAGCGTGACGAGGAATTCTCGCAGCGACTCCGCCCCGCCGCCGGGGTTCCACATCGTGGCGCGGCGATAACGCGCAAACAGGCTCTCGGGGTCGAGATAGGCTTCCTCGAAGTCGAGCGCGACGGTCATGTCGAGCACATGCCGCACGCTGGCATTGGCATAGACAGAGCCCTTGGCCTCCGGCACGTAGTCGGTCACCGGCGCGTTCGGATCGAGCTTGCCTTCGCCCTCCAGCGCGCCGGCGAGGATCGCCGTCAGCGACTTCGAGATCGAGAAGATGATGTGACGTGCATCTGGCTTCATGGTCGGCGCGAACCAGTCGCCGACGAAGCGCCCCTTCTTCATCACGGTCAGCGCGTCGGTCGACGAGCGTGCGAGGAAATCGGCGACCGTCTCGCTCTTGCCGTTGATCTCGACCGTCTCGCCGAGGAGGCCGCCGAAATCGACCGGGGCGGCCTCGAGATTGCCTTCGCGCGCCGCGATCCGCGTGCTGGTCACCATCTCCGCGACATTCTGGAAGGCCCAGCGGTTGAAAGGCTGCTCGCGCCAGTTGCCCAGGCTCAGATCCTTGCGGGCGAAGCCGAACATGCGCTCGAACGCGGTGGAAGTCGTCATGATATGTCCTTGCTTGTTGATCGTACGGCCGTTCAGGCGAGCGCAGCTGATATCGCGTGGATGGCCTTGAGCGTCGCCACCGAATAGGCGACGGACGTGAATTCGGGCCAGGTCGACAGCTTCACCGTCACCATGCGGCTGTCCCAGTCGATATGGATCAGCTGCCCGAACACACCTCGGCACATCAAGGCGCGTGAGCGCGGGTCCTCGATCCAGAACTGGTTGCGGTAGCTGCCCTCGGGCATCGAGGCGCTGTAGTTGGGGCCGTGCACGCCATTGCGCGTTTCGGCGATCCAGTCGGCTGGAACGATGCCGGCGCCGTTTTCGAGAATCGTCTGGCCGAAGCGCGCATAGTCGCGCAGCGTCGCGTTGAAGCCGCCGTCGGCCAGCGCATAGCCGGCGCTGTCGACGGTGAAATAGGCGCTCTCCTCGGCGCCGATCTTCTGCCACAGCTCTTCGGACACCAGCTGCGCCAGCCGCTTGCCGGTCGCCCGCTCCATGATGAAGGCAAGCACGTCGGTTTCGATCGAGCGGTATTCGAAGGCAGCGCCATGCGGGCGCGTGGTGCCTGTCAGCCGCTGGATCAATTCGAACACATGTTTCGGCCACTGGAAGCCGGGATCGGTCCCTGATGGAACCGGCTTCCAGCCGCAGGCGACATCGACCTGGCCGATGTCGGAATAGGGATCGGTGTAGGCTTCGCTGAAGCGCACGCCCGTGGTCATGTCGAGCACGTGCTGGACGGTGGCTCCGTTCCAGCCGGTCGCTGCAAGCTCCGGCAGATAGTCGGTCACCAGCTTCCTGGGGTCGACGATGCCTCGTCCGGCGAGGATACCGAACACGCTACCCGTCACCGACTTTGCCACCGATTGCGACAGATGCGGCGTGCGCGGCGTCATGCCGTTGTAGTAGCGCTCATAGGCGATCTTGCCGTCCTTGAGCACCAGGAGGCCGTCGGTGTAAGTCTCATCGAGCAGGCCCGACAGCGTCGTTGCCCTGCCCTCGCTGTCGGTCACAGCGAGCTGGTCGAGATCGATCTCCGCACGCGGCAAGGCGCGCACCGGGCCTTCGCCGCGCCACACCTCGACCGTCGGCACCATCTCGCGCACATGCTGGAAGGCCCAGCGATTCCATGGCGGCATGTCCCATGCCGCCTTCGGCACGGGCATTGCGGGCGGCGAGCCCTGCATGATCGGAGGCACGTTTTCGCTGTTGCGGTACGAGCTCATGGTATCACCCTCGCGCAGCCGGGATGCTTGGGGTCCGGCGCGAACGCCGGACCCCGCAGTCGAAACTGCTTACTTCTGCAGGTCGGTCCAGATGCGGGTGTAGATCGCATCCGCTTCCGGCGAGCACATCAGCGCCATCTTGCCATGCGCCTTGCTTTCCTCCGGAATGACGATCTCCGGCGCATCCTTCATGTCGGCTGGCATGAACTTGTCCGAGCCGGCAATGCCGTTGGCATAGCGGTGGAAGGCGGACAGGCCAGCGGCCACTTCCGGGTCCATGATGAAGTTCTGGAACAGCTTGGCGTTCTCGGCGTTCTTGGCGTCCTTCAGGACGACCACGTTGTCGCTCCAGTAGGTGAAGCCTTCCTTCGGATAGCCGAAATGCACCTCGGGGCGTGCCAGGCGAATGCGCAGGCCGGCACCGTTCCAGGTGCTCGAGGCCTGGAAGTCGCCGGCCTTCATCTTGTCGACGGCGCCATATTCCATGGCCACCCAGTTCGGCTTGGCGGCAACAAGGAGGTCGCGCACCTTCTTCAGCACGTCCTTGTCGGTCGTGCACTGCTCGCCGCCGACATAGTGGACGGCGGCCGTGACCACGTCCTTCATTTCAGGAACGACGTTGACCTTGCCCTTCAGCTCGTCGGGCGTGTCGAAGAGGATCTTCCAGGTGTTGATGTCGCCCTTGTAGGTGTTGGTATTGACGACCACGCCGAGCGTACCCCAGGCCCACGGCACCGAATATTTGCGGCCGGGGTCGAACTCGGGGTTGGCCCATTCGGGCGCGACGTTCTTGAAGTTCTCCATGCCGCCGGGATTGGTCTCGAGCAGCAGGCCTTCGTTGATCCAGATCGGCAGGTGGGTCTGCGACGGCACCACGATGTCGAAGCCGCTGCCACCCTGGCGCACCTTGGCGAGCGCGGTCTCGTTCGAGTCGTAGTCGGTGATCGTCACCTTGACCTGGTACTTGTCCTCGAACTTCTTGATGACTTCGGGGTTGGTGTAGTTGCCCCAGTTGTAGATGTTGAGCTGGCCCTCGGCGCGGCCGAGGCCGGTCGCCGCAAGCAGCGCGATCGCCGCAACAGCAGTGGACATGATTGGTTTCACAGCGGGTCTCCTTTTTTTGTTGGCTGTGAGCACCCTGCCAGCGGCAGGCTACAGTCACATCACAGCCGGAGCGCGTCCGGCTGTGATGGTTCCTGGCGAACGCTTACTTCTGCAGTTCGGTCCAGATCTTGGTGTACAGTGCCTGCACTTCCGGCGAGCACAGGCGCTGCAGTTCGCCACGCGACTTTTCAGCCTCAGGGATGATCACTTCAGGCGCGTCCTTCATGTCGGCCGGCATGAACTTGTCGGAGCCGGCAATGCCGTTGGCATAGCGGTGGAAGGCCGAGTTCATCGCCGCGTTTTCCGGATCCATCATGAAGTTCTGGAACAGCTTGGCGTTTTCGAGGTTCTTGGCTTCCTTCAGCACGACGATGTTGTCGCTCCAGAGACCATAACCCTCCTTGGGATAGTTGTAGTGGATCGCCGGATTGGCCAGGCGCTGGCGCAGGGCCGAGCCGTTCCAGTCGCTGGTCGCCTTGAAGTCGCCGGCACCCATCTTTTCGATGGTGTTGTATTCCATGGCGATCCAGTTCGGCTTGGCCGCCACCAGCGTATCGCGCACCTTCTTGAGGATTTCCTTGTCCTCGGTGCACTGCTGGCCGCCGACATACTTGATCGCGGCGAACATCACGTCGTTCATCTCGGGAACGACGTTGACCTTGCCCTTCAGCTCTTCCGGCGTGTTGAAGATGATGCCCCAGCTGTCGGCCGGTCCCTTGTAGGTGTCGGTGTTGACGACGACGCCGATCGTACCCCAGGCCCATGGCACCGAATATTTGCGGCCGGGATCGAAGTCGGGATTGGCCCATTCCGGCGCAATGTTCTTCGCGTTCTCCATCTTGCCCGGATCGGTCTCCTGGATGAGGCCTTCCTTGATCCAGATGGGGATGAAGGTCTGGGACGGCATGGCGATGTCGAAACCGGTACCGCCCTGGCGCACCTTGGCAAGTGCCGTGTCGTTCGAGTCGTAGTCGGTCACCGTTACCTTGACGTCGTACTGCTTCTCGAACTTCTTGATCATGTCGGGGCTGATGTAGTTGCCCCAGTTGTAGATGTTCAGCTCGCCGGCGGCGGAGGCGAGGCTGGTCGAGGCCAGCAGCGCCAGGCCGGCGGCCATCGACATGGATTTCAGGTTCATCATTTCACTCCCGTTGATTAATCCCGTTTCCTGCTCAAGAAGAAGAACAGCGTGACGATGACGACCGACAAGAGCAGGAAGACGGTCGATATCGCATTGACCTCCGGCGTGATGCCGCGGCGGATCTGCCCCAGCATGTAGGTTGGCAAGGTGTCCTGGCCGCCCGACTTGACGAACTCGGTGATGACCACGTCGTCGAGCGAGATGACGAAAGCGAGCATCAGGCCGGCGATGATGCCCGGCCAGAGCAGCGGCAGCGTCACCCGACGGAACGCATTCCAGGGCGTGGCATAGAGATCGGCGGCCGCGCGTTCGAGCGTCAGGTCCATGTTCTCGAGGCGCGCCCGGATCGGCAGATAGGCGAAGGGAATGCAGAACGCCGTGTGCGCGGCGATCAGGTAGCCCAGCCCCGAATAGCCGGTGGCGACCTTGATCTGCGAGAAGAAGATCAGGAGCGCAACGCCCGTGACGATCTCGGGAACCATCAGCGGCTGGTTGATGAAGGCGTATTTGAAGGTGAGCCCGCGATAGGCCTGCGTCCGCGTCGTCGCCAGTGCCGCCATGGTGGCGACGGTGGTGGCGATGATCGCAGCCGAAGCGGCAATCTTGAGCGAGCGCACCGATGCGTCGATCACCTGGACGTTGTTCCAGGCGGAGACGAACCAGCGCAGCGAGAAGCCGCCCCATTCCGACACCGAGGTGGACTCGTTGAAGGCATAGGCCACAAGCACGGCGATCGGCAGATAGAGCAGCACGAAGCAGGCAGCCGCTATGCCGGTGAAGCCGGTCTGGTGGCGGATCGAGAAACGCTTAGCCATGACGCGTCTCCGAACCCGAGGTGTTGCGGACATAGACCAGCAGCGCCACCATCACGATGGCCATGACCGTGATCGACAGGGCTGCCCCCAGCGGCCAGTTGCGCCCCTGGCCGAACTGCAGCTCGATCAGGTTGGCAAACATCATGTTCTTGCCGCCGCCGAGCACGCTCGGCGTCACATAGGCGCCGATGGCCGGGATGAACACCAGGATCGAACCGGCGATAACGCCAGGCCGGACCAGCGGGAAGATAATCCGGCGCAGCACCTGCCAGCGCGAGGCGTAGAGGTCGTAGCCGGCCTCGACCAGACGGAAGTCCAGCTTCTCCATGCTGGCATAAAGCGGCAGCACCATCAGCGGCAGGTAGACATAGACCATGCCCACCATGATGGCGAAGTCGGTGTAGAGCATCTGGATCGGCTGGTTGACGATGCCGAGATTGATCAGCGCCGTGTTGATGATGCCTTCGTTGCGGATCACCTGCAGCACCGCGAAGGTGCGGATCAGCAGGTTGGTCCAGAACGGAATGGTGATCAAGAACAGCCAGATGTCGCGCGTCCGCTCCGAACGCGTGGCGATGAAATAGGCGGTGGGAAAGCCGAAGATCAGCGTCGCCACCGTGGCCATCAGCGCCAGCTTCAGCGAGCGCCAGAAAATGGTGATATGGGCGCTCGCAAACGACAGCGTGTCGTCGAAAATGTCGCGTTCGAGGAAGACCGACATCCAGCCGTCGGTCGAGAATTTCCAGACGACGTCGCCATACGGCCCGGGCGTCAGGAACGAATAGATCAGCACGATCACCAGCGGACCGGAGGCGGCCAGGAAGATGATCAGCAGCGCCGGCGCCGACAGGAACCAGCGATTGCGGATCTCGCGTTGCTCTGCCTGTTTTTCGATTTCAGCAGCGGTCGCCATGGCTCAGTCCCTGAGGATCTGGGCCGCATCGTCGCCGATGACGATGCCGACGCGGTCGCCGCGTTCAAAGGCAGCCACCGCGCCGCGCGCGTTCTGCTGGCGCACGGTGAACGTCTCGCCGTCGTCGAGGCGGATGTGCACATGCGTGTCGGTGCCGAAATAGACGACGGTTTCGACGATGCCCGAGATATCGCCCTGCCCCTTGACGGCCTTGGCATGTTCGGGCCGGATCACGACGGTGGCGTCACCATCGGGCTTGAAGCCCTCGGCCACGGTCGCGGCTATCGTCGCACCCGACTTGAGCGTCACCTTGGCCTTGGCGCCGTCCAGACTGTCGATTTTGGCATCGAGGAAGTTGGTCTCGCCGATGAAATCGGCAACGAAGCGTTCGGCCGGCCGGTCATAGATGTCGCGGGGGCTGCCGACCTGCAGGATCCTGCCGGCCGACATCACCGCGATGCGGTCCGACATGGTCAGCGCTTCTTCCTGGTCGTGGGTGACGAAGATGAAGGTGATGCCAGTCTCATGCTGCAGACGCTTGAGCTCGATCTGCATTTCCTTGCGCAGCTTGTAGTCGAGCGCCGACAGCGGCTCGTCGAGCAACAGAACCTTGGGCTGCGGCGCCAATGCGCGAGCCAAGGCCACGCGCTGCTGCTGGCCGCCGGAAATCTGGCTGGTGCGGCGCTTGGCGAGCTTTTCCATGCGCACCAGCTTCAGCATCTCGGCGACGCGGGCGTCGATCTCGGCCCGCGGCTTGCCCAGCATCTCCAGCCCGAAGCCGATGTTCTGGGCCACCGTCATGTGCGGGAACAGCGCGTAGGACTGGAATACGGTGTTGACCGGCCGCTTGAACGGCGGCAGCGGCGCGATGTCCTGGCCGTAGAGCATGATCTCGCCCTCCGACGGGAAGTCAAAACCGGCAATCAGCCTCAGAAGTGTGGTCTTGCCGCAGCCGGAAGGTCCAAGCAGCGTGAAGAACTCGTTTTCCCGGATCGAAACCGAAACGGTGTCCAGCGCCGCGACCTGCGCCTCTCCCGTCCCGAACACCTTTCGAACCCCACGAACCTCGATCGCATTCTTACCCGGTGTGTCCGGCACTCAAACGCCCCATTGTTTTCGTCCACCTTCACAGTGGAACTTTTTTCCCTGACCGATTGTCACCACAGGCCAAATGGCTTGGCAACAACAGCACTCAATCATTTCGCCAGACGCTCGCCATGCGGCTCACGCCTGGTAGGTCACCCGCCCTCCGCAGATGGTGGTCACGGGCCGCACCTCGTGCAGCGCGGCCGGATCGGTCGCCTCCAAGTCGGCCGACAGCACGACCAGATCGCCGAAATAGCCCGGCTTGATCGTGCCCTTCCTGTCTTCCATGAACTCGGCATAAGCGCCCTCGACGGTGTAGCCTGCCAGCGCCTGGTGCAGCGAAACGCTCTGGTCGGGCATGTCGTCAGCCCATGGCTTGCGCAGCATGGCCGCCTGCATGCCCTGGATCGGGTCGATAGGCGCCACCGGCCAGTCGGAAGCAAACACCACATGTGCACCGGCATCGATCAGCGTGCGGGTCGGATAGGCATAGGGCCAGCGTTCGCGGCCGATGCGCGACACGGTCGGCTCCAGCGGGAAGCTCATGCCGCCGGGCGGGTGCGGAGGCTGCATCGAGGCGATGACGCCGAGATCGACGAAACGCTGGATGTCGCGTGCGGTGGTCAGTTCGACATGTTCGACGCGGTGGCGGCTGTCGCGCTTGCCGTTGGCCTCCTGTGCCGCCTCATAACCGTCCAGCACGGCGCGTGTCGCACCGTCGCCAATCGAATGCACGGCGATCTGCAGGCCGCGCCGGTCGACCTCGACAGCGAAGCGCTTGAACTCCTCGGGCGAAAACAGCGGCTCGCCGACCCAACCCGGCCGGTCGGCATAGGGCTCGATCATGACCGCCGTCCACGAGTCCAGCACGCCGTCATAGAACAGCTTGACCAGACCCGACGACAGCCAGTCGCTGTCGTAGCGCTCGGCCATGTCGGACGCCTTGTCCAGCATGTCTGGTGTCATGAAGTTCTTGTAATGGAACGGCACCTGCACGCGGCAGATCAGGTCACCTTCAGCCTCGACCTCCGACAGCAGTTCGAGCTGGTAGTAGTTGCCGTCCATGTTCTGGATGGAGGTGATGCCGTGGCGCGCGCACCAGTCGAGACCCCGTCGCATGATGGCGCGGTCGCCTTCGCGCTCGTCGGCATCGGGCATAGGGTTGGGCTCGCCACCGGTCGACAGGCCGAGCCGCACCCGCTCCTCCCCCGCAAGCTTCAGCACCGGGTTGAACGCCTCGTTCTCGCGCAGCTCGCCCTCGGCCAGACCGTCGATGCCCATCACGATCTCGTTGCCGGGCGTAAGCTCCCGCCCATGCAGCACGTCGGCCATCTCCAGCGCCCGGGTATTGGCCCAGTAGGTGTGGTGGTCGGGGGCCGCCATCAGGAAAGCCCTGTCGGGCAGGATGGCGTCGAGGTGATGCCGCGTCACGCGTTCGCTGCCGAGAATGGTGTAGTCGGCGCCCTGGCCAACCAGCATGCGCTGGTTCGGGCGCGAAGCGGCATAGGCCTGCACGGCCTCGCGCAGGGCCTCGAAGCCGTGAACGCCTGCGAGCTGCAGATGCGCCAGTTCGGCAGCGCCGGAGAAGAGATGCATGTGTGCTTCGATGAAGCCCGGAACCACCGAGCCGCCGCGCGCGTCGATCACCCTTGTATCGGGCCCACGCAAGGCTTCGATCGTGGAGAGGTCGCCGACAGCTGCAATCAGGCCATCCGTGACGGCCACCGCTTCTGCCGTCGGCCGGGTCGTGTCCATGGTCAGCACGCGGCCGTTGATGACGATCAGGTCGGCATTGCGAACCGTTTGGACAGACATCGCGACTCCGCGCACTTGACTGACAGTGACCATTCAAACTTGCGCCGATTGCCCGCCATTCCCGAGGAAATGAGCAGCCAGACGGAAAGCCTGAGACCGATCCGCTACTTCAAGGAATTCCCCTTGTTTCCCTAAAGACAGCGCCAAGAAAAAATGCGACTAATTATTCGCGTTTGTCAATATGCGGGTTTCCCCGGGGATGCGTTGTGGAGGACGTCTCTCGTGTATGTTGGCAACAAGCAGGGAGCGAGAAGTTCTGCCCGTGAATCGCAGTCTGACCAAGAAGGCCAGCGCGGCGCTCAGTCCGCGCAAGCAGCCGCGACAGGAACGGTCGAGCAAAGTTGTCGACAGGATTCTCGATGCCGCCCTCGTCTTGACGAGGGAACAGGGAACCAAGACGCCGACCACGCTTGCCATTGCCCAGCATGCCGGGCTGTCCGTCGGCTCCGTCTATCAATACTACCCCAACAAGGAAGCCATTCTTCTCGACCTCGCCCGGCGCTGGCTCGGCGCCTTCCCCGAGGTCATCGCCAAGCGCATCGAGGCTCCCCGCCCGTCCAATCAGGACGAGTTCCAGAAGGAGGTGGACAAGCTCTTCGTCGACACCTCCAGGCTCTATCTCGACAATGCCAGCCTGATGCCGGTCATCGAGGCGATTACTGGCAATCCCGACCTCAGGCCCATCCAGAACGAATATGACGAGCAGATCATCGCGCTCTATGCCGCCTGGCTGCAGCATGTGAACCCGAACCTCGAGGGCGACATCGCCAGCCGGCTCGGCGTGGTGATGATGGAAGTCGGCCACGTCTGCCGCCTCGTCGGCCTCAAGCGCGACCGCAAGGCATTCGATCTCATCCAGGACGACGTCAAGACCATGTGGCTTGCCCTCGTCGCCCCCTATCTCGACCTCAACCAGAACCAGGAAGGATTTTCATGAAGACAGTCTTTTCGCCGCTCCACGCCGGTCACCGCGACCAGATGGAGCTTGTCGCCGGCGCCATCGTGCCCGGCTTCGAGAAGCCCTCGCGGGCCGAGATCATCAGGAAGCGCGTCGAGAGCGAGAAGCTCGGCTCGATCGTGGCACCCCAGGTGCATGATCTCGCCGCCGCCAAGCGCGTACACACCGCCGACTACATCGACTTCCTGCCGACCGTCTGGCCGCAATGGCAGGCCGCCGGCAAGTCCGGTTCGGCCATCCCATTCGCCTGGCCGACGCGCGGCCTGCGCGGCGATGTCAGGCCAAAGGGCATCGAGGCGCTGCTCGGCTATTATTCATTCGATGGCGGCGCCACCTTCGTCGAGGGCACCTGGGAAGCGATCAAGTCGTCTTATGACGTGGTGCTGACCGCTGCCCAGTTCGTCAAGGCAGGCGAACGCGCAGCTTTCGCGCTCTGCCGTCCGCCGGGGCACCATGCCGGCGCTGCCTTCATGGGCGGCTACTGCTTCATCAACAACGCAGCAGTCGCAGCTCAATGGTTCCGCGACCAGGGCGCCAAGCGCGTCGCCGTCCTCGACGTCGACTACCACCACGGCAACGGCACCCAGGAGATCTTCTATTCGCGCGCCGACATCCAGGTCATCAACCTGCACGGCGACCCGATGACCGAATATCCGTTCTTCCTCGGCCATGCCGACGAACGCGGCGCGGGCGAAGGAGAAGGCTTCAACCTCAACTACCCGATGCCCTTCGGCACCTCGTGGGAAAAGTGGAACGAGGCGCTCGAGGATGCCTGCCAGAAACTTACCGCCTATGCGCCCGACGTCGTTGTCGTCTCGCTCGGCGTCGACACTTTCGAGAAGGATCCGATCAGCCAGTTCAAGCTGACGAGCGCCGACTATCCGAAGATCGGCGCCCGCATCGCAAAGCTCGGCCTGCCGACGCTGTTCGTCATGGAAGGCGGCTATGCCGTGGACGAGATCGGCATCAACGCCGTCGGCGTGCTCACCGGCTTCGAGGGACGCTAGCCGTCAAGCCCCTTCTCCCCGCCAGCGGGGTGAAGGTCCCAGCCCTTCGGCAAATTCAGGGGCGGATGAGGGGCAGCGCCAATGCTGCCCCGGCCATTCTCAAATCACTATGCCGAAACGGGCCCTGCAGCAGCCGGAGCTGCTGCTTTCCTGCGCCCGATCTTCGTCAGCAGGTAAGCCACCGCAAGTCCCGCCGCCAGGATGCCGAGCGCCAGCAGCGGCCGATACCAGAACCAGGCGACGGCGATCGTCGACGTTCCCACCAGAAGTGCCAGGACGAAAGCGATGAGGCCGGTGCCCATGCGCACGATAGAACCCACGAACGGGATGACATCGGCCAGGACACCGAGCGGTCCGAGCAGCAGGCTGAAGCCGAACACCAGAAACAGCAGGCACCCGGCGCGCAACAGCCAGGTGATGATCTTGTTTGCGGTCACGGCCTCGGCAAACATCTTTTCGGCCGGTACCCTGCCGCTGTCGACCATCAGCAGCTCGTCGCCCGCTTCCGTCTGGTAGGCCGCAACGCCCGTCCCTTCCTGCCGCCCGATGACGCTGACCTCGCCCAGAGGAACCAGACGATAGCCGATGCGATAGTCGCCGACGCCAGGCGCAGTCGGGTTGGCCCCGAGGAAAATCTGCCCGTCGCTGATGCCCACGCGCTGAGACCCCGCAAAAACACTCTCGATGGCCGCCTTCTGCGTCGGGGAGATTGACAGCTTGTCGGCATTGCCCATGAGGTCGAGTACCGGCTCGCCAAGGGTGAAGGCGCCGAGCTTCGCCTCGGCAACCTGGAATGTGCGCCCCTCGATTTCCATTGACGGGTTTTCATGTCCGGAAGGCTGCTTGAATTCCGAGGACGAGACAGGACGGTCGCGCCACTCCTTGGCATAGCTATAGGTGGTGACCGTCTCCTCGCCGCCGCCCAGCTTGGTGGTCGACTCCGATTTCGAGCTTTCGACCCACTGGTACATCTCGACCTCGCGCACCAGGCGCACACCCTTGGCCGCGATGCCGAAATCCTCGTCTTCGAGGCCTTCCGACGTCGCAAGCGCTCCGCCGACATGGATCAACCTGCCGTCATGGCCCGGGTCGACCGCATCGGCCGTGACCGACACCACCGCGCTTGCTCCTTCGGCCAGGGACCGCGCCGTGGTCACAGCCCTGCCCTCGTTCCAGAACAGAACCACCACCATCGCCACAACCAGCAGCAGCCCGACCAAGACGCCGATCAGCGCATTCTTGATCCGGCCGAACCAGGAAACCGAATTCACCTCTCGAAATTGATCGCTCATTGAAATCCCCACCCAAATGCGGGGAGGGTTAAGCCGTTTGCACCAGCCGATCAATGGTTTTCGCGCCCTGCGATTCCAGCATTTCCGGCCTTCCGAGTCTGCGGAAGGACTCTGAATTAACTTTTTGTCAATTCTGTTTGCGGAGCGATTCGCGAGGGGTTAAATTGAACCCGAATCAGCCGGTCCACGGGGGGCGCGGCGAACCACCAACTCTCTGAAATGCCGGGGCTTTCCTCGGTTGAGAGCGCGTCAGGTTTCGCGCGACCCGTACGGATTCGGCCGATGGATGCTGTCAGGCATCTGCGTGGCGTTTTTCGTCTCAAGTGAAGCGTTTTCGACCGGACCGGGCAGCGGCCTTTTCCGGCCTCCAATGGATTCGGCCAAGTACTCGCATGACCGCCCTCGCAGCCCGCACCGCACAGACGACCGTCGCAGCAAGGCTCGCTTCGCGCAGCGATCTGACCGCCTTCTTCATGGGCCTTACCGACGAAATCGGCGCCGACGGCTACATGCTGGTCGCCATCTCGCACGACCAAGACCGTGACAATCTTCAGATCATCGCCTCCAACTGGATCTACGACGCCATCCAGATGGCCGGCCACGCGCTGATCGCCGGGCTGGCGCAGAGCCCATACGCCAGCGCTCCGGGTGTCCGCCCGCAAAGCCTCGTCGCCTCCCAGGCGCCGGCGCTGCTCGGCGGCGAGGAAGCCCGCCTGCTGGAGGTGCTCGGTCATTCCGAAATCTTCGCGCTGCGCCTGCAAGTCGGACGCCAGCGGCTGTTCGTCCTGTTCTCAGCCGCCGAGGCCGGCCAGATCGATGCCACGGCCATGCCGCGCGCCCAGCTCGAATGCTGCTATGCGCTGTCGCAGGCGCAGGGCATCCTCGCCTCCGCCTCGCTTCAGGATCCGCTCTCCGACCGCGAGCGCGAGTGCCTGTTCTGGGTTTCCGAAGGCAAGACGACGGAGGACGTGGCGCTGATCCTTGGCGTCTCCTCCAACACCGTCAACAGCTACATCACTCACGCAATCCAGAAACTGTCGGCCAGCAATCGCGCCATGGCGATTGCGACCGCGATCAGGAGCGGCATCATTTGACCCGGGCGCACGCAAGACAGACGTCCACTGCGCCCGAAGTCGCGCAGGACGTTCCATCCCGCGCCGGCGGCAACGCCTCGCGGGCAATCGCGCTGGCGGATGCCATCAGGCGCTGCCGCTGGATCGCCATCGAACTCGGCGCACAGGACTTCGCGTTCTGCACGGTGGGCTCGGCGGCCGAGAGCGGCCGCCTGGTGCCATGCTTCGATTCCGATCATCTCGTCGCCTCGGCCTCGACCCGTCTTCTCGACGACGGCATCGGCGAGCAGTTGCTGCGCCAGGTCAGGCATTCGACCGCACCGTGCTGGTGGGCCGACGAGGCGGAAGCCGAGGCCTTTGCGGGCCTCGTCTGGACCAACCGCCTGGAGCCTACCGCCGGAGGCGGACGCGGCATCGCCTTCCCGGTCTACAGCGATTGTGGCCAGGCCGGCCTTTTCGTCTTTGCCGGCGCCCAGCTGGCGCCCAGTTCAGCTGCGCTTCACGACCTGCACGGCCGCTGCTTCCAGCTGTTCAATTCGATTGCCGCTCTGGCGCGCGGCCGCGCCGCCGCCATGCCCTCGATGTCGCGCCGCGAGATCGAATGCCTGAAGCTTACCTCGCGCGGCTACACCAGCGAGGAGATCGCCAAGGAACTGAAGCTGTCGGTCCACACCGCCAACCAGTACCTCACCCAGACGACCCAGAAGCTCAACGCCGTCAACCGCATGCATGCGGTTGCCAAGGCACTGCGCCTCGGCCTGATCGACTGATTTCTTCTTTTCTGAAACGTTGACCGTCACGCGGCACACGCCTTCAGGGCGTGCGCCTTTGCGCGTTGCGGCTCAGGCCGCCTCCGCCCGCGGCACCGTGCGCCGGATCATCGCCTGCTCGATCGCTGCGGCGAGATATTCGGTGTTCTTCTCCGGCTCCGCGTCAGGCTTTTCGAACGACACATAGTGAACCTCGACCGAGGCATGGTCGGCCGTCATCGACAGCTGGAAATAGACGACCGCACCTTCGGGCCGAAGCTCCAGATCGAGCACGATCCTGGGGCTGCCGGTCCAGCAGACATGCGCCTCCCCGCCAAGGCCCATGCGCAGGGCGCCCGGCATGAAAAAGAGCTCCGCCGCCGAATCCACCAGGTCGGCGACGCTGGCGAAATGCTCCATGCGAATAAAGGCTATGTAGTCTGCGATATCGACAAGCCTGAGCTCACGCACCACAGGCTGGATGGCGGTGGCAACAATCATTTCCCGGGACGTAGCATGTGGCTGAAGATTCATGGTGTCCTGCGTTGAGCCTTATTTCCATAAACGATGCGCACGAGCTCGGCGACCGCCTGGTAGAACTGAGGTGGGATCACACTATCTACTGAAACTTGCTTGTACATGGAGCGGGCGAGCGCCACGTCTTCGAAGACTGGAATTCCATTTGCCTCGGCGATTTCGCGTATCTTGAGCGCCACCAGATCCTGTCCCTTGGCAAGCACCACAGGGGCGGCATTCTCCTCGCGCACATAGCGCAGCGCGATGGCGAAGTGGGTCGGGTTGGCAATAACGAGGGTCGCCTGCGGCACTGCCGTTATCATGCGCTGGCGGGCGCGGTCGCGGGCGATGGAGCGCAGGCGCGACTTGATGATCGGGTCGCCTTCCGCCTGCTTCATCTCGTCCTTGACCTCCTGCTTGGTCATGCGCTGTTCCTGGCGCCAATGGAACCGCGACCAGACGAAGTCGGCCACCGTGATAGCGCCCATGACGAAGACGATGACAACCAGGATGTCGACCGCGATGCTGCGGATGACACTGGCAAAGGCGACCGGATTGGTGATCATGCCGGCCAACAGCCGTCGGTGGTCGTTGGACAGCACGAAGATCAGCACAAGCACGACGAGACTGAGCTTGGCCACCGACTTCAAGAACTCGACCAGGCCCTGCACGCCGAACATGCGGCTCCAGCCCTTGGTCAGAGATATGCGCGACAGCTGCGGCCGGATGCGTTCGCCGACAAACTGCGGAACGTTCTGCAGGATGGAGGCGGCGAGACCGGCGACGACAAGCATGATCAACAGGCTTGTAACGGCACGGCCGATCTCCATGATCACCGAATGGTACAGCTCGATGACGTCACGCTCCGTGCCGAGCGGCCAGGATTCCGGCTTTTCAAGGAAATTGGACAGAAAGACGCCAAGCTCGGCCACCGAGCTGCTGGCAAAAAACACGGCGTAGACCAGGATAGCCAGGAACGAGGTGAAGATCGCGGCTTCCTTCGAGACGGGCAGTTTGCCCTTCTCGATCGTGTCGCGGATCTTCTTCTCTGTGGCTTCTTCTGTTTTTGAGTCTTTGTCGTCGTTTTCAGACATGGCTCAACGACGCTCGCCCGGTCAGGCCGCGTTCTGCGCCTGCGGCAGTTCGAGCAGTCCCTCGTTCGACATGCGAAGCGCGGTCGAGGCAATGGACTTGCGTGCGTTCAGGATATCGGCTGGCAGCACACCCTCCGACCCCTGGCTCAGCTCGGATTCGATCAGGCGCCGGGTACGCGCGCCGATCGACGACAGCACGGCTTCGGCCACCGTCAGCTGCGTACCGCGCAGCGCCAGCGTGATGAGCTCGCTCGACAATCCGTCGAACAGCGACACGCGCGCCTTCTGCGTCATCATCGGGATGTCGTCGAACGAGAACAGGCGAGCGCGGATCGCGTCGAGGTCGTTCATGCCGACTTCCTGCAGATCGGTCATCACCTCTTCGAGCTGCGATTTGTCGAGCTCGTTGAGCAGGCTGGCAACGCGCGTCTGGCCGGCAGAATTGTCCTTCTGCGCGCCTCCCGAAAGCACGTTGGTGCGAATCTGGCTCTCGACCATCCTGACCGCCGCTTCCGGAACGGTCGCCATTTCCATCATGCGCTTGATGATCTCGCTGCGCATCGGCTTGTCCATCGTCAGCACGACGCTGGCGGCATAGCTCGGCGCGAGATTGGCGAGGATCATCGCCGAGGTCTGCGGGTGCTCGTTGACGAGGAAGGCCGACACCTGCGCTGCCTCCAGCTTCTCAAGCTGCGGCCAGACGGGTGGCGAATTGTCTTTCTTCACCACGGGCTCGCCCCGGCCCATCAGCGCATTCATCTCTTCTTCGGACAGCGATTCGTTGAGGATCGTGTCCATCTTGTCGGCCGAATCGAGCAGGCCGGCACCCTCGGTGAACTCGGCCTCGAATTCGGCGACGATCCTTTCGAGATCGGCCTGCGGGATGGTGCGCAAAAGCCGTGCGCCCTCGATCAGCGCCTTCAGCTCCTCCTGCTTGAAGAACTTGAGCAGACGGCTGGCAGAAGGCTTGCCCATCGCCACCAATATGGCCGCGGCCTTCTGCGGCCGCGTCAGCGTCGACAGCGGGCTCATGCGGAAGCCTTTCGGGTAGGATGGGAAAGCACTTTCACGAAACCTCAGGCACTCTTGGTCGCGGCAACGATCTCGGTGAGTCGGATGCCGAAGCGGGACGGATCGCTTTCTAGCACGGTTATTTCCCCGCGCGCGATACGGCGACCGTTGACCACAACATCGACAGGTTCGCCAATACGGCGGTCAAGCGCGACCGTCGAACCCTTCTGCAGGGTCATCAGGTCCGACACCGGCATCTCGGTGCTGCCGAGCACGATCTGCACTTCGACCGGGATGTCGAGGATGACATTGTTGCCGGCAGGAGCGCCGCGGCCCGGACCGGGACGCTTCTCTTCCTCGCTCAGCACGCCGCGCAGCTCTTCGATGGCGCGGTTGAGCTGATCGTCGTCTTCGGTCACGACTTCCGGCTTGTCGATCTCGGGCTTTGCCTGCGCCTTGGTCATCGGTCTTCTCCAGTTCTATCGGTCGCGCTGTCGGCCGCTGCGTAGCGGCCGTGATCAGCCTGCGACGATCCCTTCAATGGTTTCTTCCGTCGAATCGAACGGACGCTTGATGCGGACGGTGTAGTTCTGCCCGAGCTTGCCGAACTCGCAGGCGAACAGCGTCTTGCCGCGCGCCGCGATGACGGCGTTGGATTGGGTGTTTTCCGGCAGTTCGATGACCTGGCCGACCTCGAGCCCGGTCAGTTCGCCGAGCGTCATGCGACCGAGCGGCATCGAGGCCTCGAGACGGACGGCCGAGCGCATCAGCTCATCGGAGAAGCGCGACCGCCATTCGGTGGTCGGCATCGCCGCTTCCTTTTCGGCCTTGCCGCGCTTGTCCTCGATCAGCACGCGCTGCGGAAGCGTCAAGGTCAGCGTGCCGCGCGACACTGCGGTCGCCACCGACAGCGTGATGCGTGCCGAGGGCCCGTCACGGAACACGTGCTTCTTCATGGTCGTGCCGCTCATCGGCTCGGCCACCGGCAACTTCACGCCGACGCCGCCGTCCGGGCCCTGCGCGTTCATCGCCTTGGCGACATCCTGGAACACCAGGTTCACCACGCCCATCTCGATGGCCGAGAGCTCGCGGTCGATCGGCGCCACTTCGCGGCTGGGTTCGCCGCCGAAAAGGAGGTGGACCAGGATCGCAATCGCCTGAGGGTCGAGCGTCATCACCAGGCCATCGGGCGAGCTCTGCGTCAGCGCCACGGCCATGGCCTGGTTGTTCTTGCCGGCCTTGGCATCGGCCATGCGGCCGAGCTTGACCTCGACCACCTCGACGAAGACCTGCTCGGGCAACACGTCGGTCAGGTATTTTGCAATCAGCGGCGCCGAGCGCTCCGCCAGGCGGCGGGCGGCGGAATGCACCTTGGCAGGCTCGCCCGTATCGCCGAGCATGCGCTCGATGACGACGTCGCGCGGTTCCGCCGGGCTTGCGGTGGTGTTCATGATTGCAGTTGCCCTTTGTCAGCGTCCCGCATGGGATCAGGCCGCCTTCTTCTCGATAATGCCGGTATTCAAGGTGCTCTGTTCGACCGCGTCAATGGACGGACGGTCGTAGGAGGAAATCGTCTTGCGGCCGAACTCGATCGCCACCTGCGGCAGCGAGCCATTCATGTAGGCAATCAGGGTCTGCTTGACGATGATGTAGAGGCGGTTGTTCTTCTCGCGCACCGTCTTCACCTTGGTGGCGATCGGACCGACCACGGCATAGGAAAGGAAGATGCCGAGGAAGGTGCCGACGAGCGCAGCGCCGATCAGGCCGCCGAGGATTTCCGGCGACTGGTCGAGCGCGCCCATCGCCTTGACCACGCCGAGCACGGCGGCGACGATGCCGAGTGCGGGCAGGCCGTCACCAACGGCGGTCAGCGCGTGATAGGGCTTCAGCTTGTCGGCGCGGATGGTCTGGATTTCTTCGTCCATCAGCGCCTCGACCTCGTGCGAGCGGGCGTTGCCGATGATGATGATGCGGCAGTAGTCGCAGATGAAATGCGTCAGGTCGTAGTTCTTCAGCACTGTCGGGAAGGCCTGGAAGATCACCGAGTCGTCGGGGTTGTCGATATGCGCTTCGACCTCCGTGCGCGTCTTGGTGCGCAGCTCGCGCATCAGGGAGTGCAGCACGCCCAGCGTCTCAAGGTAGTTCTGCTCTTTCGGCACCGCCTGCTTGAAGGCCTCCATGATGCCCCTGCCGGTATCCTTGACCGCCGACATCGGGTTGGCGACCAGGAAGGTACCGAGTGCTGCACCGCCGATGATGACGAGTTCCCAAGGCTGGATAAGGACCTCGAGATGGCCGCCCATCGCCATGAAACCGCCGAGCACACAGCCCAGCGTCACGACGAGTCCGATAAGAATGCCCACGGCAGGTCCTTCCGCATTGAAAGCAATATGCACTCAGAGATAGCGGCCGTGCCTTGTGTGAGGCTTGAAGCCTTGTCGCGAAATGATTCAGCCTCGCGCAAGCATTTGCGCATAGCCTGTCCCGACTATCCTGCGACGGAAGGGCCTTGCCGTGCTCAATACTTACACAAGCTACATGCTGATCGCGAAGAACATCGGCAAGGCAATCGACCGTGTCGAAAACCAGCCGACGGTCGAGCGCGAGACCGAGTATTACCTCAAGAACATCGTCAAGGTGAAAAGCGTCGACGAGCTCCTGAAGGACGATCGGCTTTTCAGATATGCGATGAAGGCCCACGGCCTCGAGGACATGGCCTACGCCAAGGCCTTCATGAAGAAGGTGTTGAATGAAGGCATCGCCAAACCGGGCGCCTTCGCCAACAAGCTGACCGACAAGCGCTACGCCGAATTCGTCAAGAGCTTCAACTTCGCCGAACTCGGCGCCAACGCCACCACCTACAACCAGACCCAGAAGGGTGCGGTCGACAAATACCTCGCAGCCGTCAAGCTGGGCGGTGGCGATCCGACCTCCGATGCGACCAAGGCCGAGGTCAAGTACTACCTCGACAACATCGTCAAGGTGAAGTCTTCAAAGGATCTGCTCGCCGACGACCGCCTCTACACCTTCGCCATGAAGGCCTTCGGTCTCAGCTCCTCCATCCCCAACAAGGAGATGATGGCCAAGGTTCTGGATGGCGGCGTCCGCGATCCCAAGAGCTACGCCAACCAGATGGTCGACAAGCGCTTCGCAGCGTTTGCCTCGACATATAATTTCGAGGCCCTTGGCGCCGATACCACCACCATCAACGCCTCGCAGAAACCCGCGACCGAGAAGTTCTTCCGGCAGAAGCTCGAGGAAGACGCCGGCAAGGACAATGAAGGCGTCCGCCTGGCCCTCTATTTCCAGCGCAAGGCGCCAGGCATCAAGAATTTCTACGAAGTGCTCGCCGATCCGGCGATGGGCAAGGTGATGCGCACCGCGCTGGGCCTGCCCGCATCCTTCGCCAATGCCGACATCGACCGGCAGGTCAAGTTTTTCGAACAGAAGATGAAGGTCAGCGATCTCTCCGATCCCAAGAAGCTCGACCAGTTCCTGAAGCGCTTCACCAGTCTTTGGGAACTCGAGAACCCGAGTTCGCCCACTGCGCAATCGACCGGCATCCTTTTCGGGATGCCCAACACATACGGGGTCTCGACCGACCTCCTCTTTGCCATGCAGAAGCTGAGGTTCTGAACCGATCATGCAGAACGGTCTCTATGTCGCGCTATCGGCGCAGGTGGCGCTGGAAAAGCGTCTGAACACCATTGCCGACAACGTCGCCAACGCCTCCACCGTCGGCTTCCGCGCCACTGGAGTGAAGTTCGAGGATGTCGTCTCCGGCCTCGGCTCCAAGTCGGTGTCGTTCACCTCGCCCGGCAACACCTATTTGTCGACCGAACACGGCGCGATGACCCAGACGGGCAACCCGTTCGACTTCGCCATCAGAGGCCAGGCCTGGTTCGGCATCGACACGCCGGCTGGAATCGTCATGACCCGCGACGGCCGGTTTTCGATGACGACGGAAGGCCAGCTCATCACCCATGAAGGCCACCCGGTGCTCGACGCCGGCGGCTCCCCGATCCAGCTCGACCCGCGTGCCGGTCCGCCGCAGGCGGGCGCCGACGGTACGCTGCGCCAGGACGGCCGCCTGGTTGGTGCCATCGGCCTCTACGAATTCAACCCGGGTCCGGATTTCATCCGCTACGGCAATTCCGGCGTCGTCGCGCCGACCACGCCGGAACCGGTCGTGGACCGTATGGAAGCCGGCATGGTGCAGGGCTTCGTCGAGGAGTCCAACGTCAATCCGGTCAAGGAAATGACCAAGCTCATCATGGTGCAGCGCGCCTTCGAGAACACCGCCGCCCTGATGCGCCAGACGGAAAGCTCCTTCTCCGACGCAATCAAGACGCTCGGCTCGAAATAGGCCGTTAAGTGAGCACCACCCCGCACGCCATCCGTACGGAAGCAGAGACAATGCACGACGACCGGCTGGAGGCGCTCGAGCGCATCCAGCGCCGTTTTGCCGACGACCGCACACTGGTGCGGCGCGGCGGCCGCGTAACCGAAATCGCCCCGACCCACTACAAGGTCGGCGGCCTGTCAGCCATTGCCCGCCTCGGCGACATCGTCGAGCATCGCGGCCATGGCCGCAGCCGCCGTGGCGAGATCGTGCAGATCGGTCGCGACGAAGTGCTCGTCGCCCCTTATGAAAGCAGCGGCGAGGTTGGCGTCGGCGACCCCATCTTCACCCGTGGCCCGATCGTCATCACCCCTCACCCGAGCTGGCGCGGCCGTGCCATCGACGCCATGGCTCGGCCCATCGACAACGGGCCGCCCCTCATCCGCGCCTCCATCACCCAGACGTCCGAGGCCGCGCCGCCGGCAGCGCTGGCGCGCCAGCGCGTCGAAACCGGCTTCATGACCGGCGTGCGCGTCATCGACATCTTCACCCCGCTCTGCTTCGGCCAGCGCATGGGTGTCTTCGCCGGCTCGGGCGTCGGCAAATCGACGATGCTTGCCATGCTTGCCGGCGCCGATGCCTTCGACACGGTCGTCGTCGCGCTTATCGGCGAACGTGGCCGCGAGGTGCGCGAATTCCTTGAAGACACGATCGGTGCGGCCAGCATGGCCAAGACGGTCGCCGTCGTCGCCACGTCGGACGAAAGCGCCATGATGCGCCGGCGCGCGCCCGACACGGCAATGCGCGTCGCCGAGCATTTCCGCGACCAGGGCGACCGTGTGCTGCTCGTGCTCGATTCCATCACCCGCTTCGCTCATGCCCTGCGCGAGGTGGCGATCGGCGCCGGCGAACCGCCGGTGGCGCGGGGCTATCCGGCGTCCGTCTTCACCGAACTGCCGAAACTGCTCGAACGCGCCGGCCCCGGCATGGAAGGCAAGGGATCGATCACCGCCATCATCTCGGTGCTTGTCGATGGCGACGACCACAACGATCCCGTCGCCGACTCCGTGCGCGGTATCCTCGACGGCCACGTCGTGCTCGACCGCTCCATCGCCGAGCAGGGCCGCTATCCGCCGGTCAATCCGCTGTCGTCGATCTCGCGTCTCGCTTCAAAAGCCTGGAGCCCCGACCAGCGACTTCTGGTCAGCAAGCTCAAGGCCATGATTTCGCGCTTCGAGGACACCCGCGACATCCGCCTGCTCGGCGCCTACCAGCCAGGCGCCGACCCCGAACTAGACCTCGCCGTGCGACAGGTGCCGGTGATCTATGAAGCCTTGGCCCAGTCGCCCGCCGACGGCCCTTCGCACGATCCCTTCTCCGATCTCGCCAGCCATCTGAGAGCCAAGGAAAGACCCAATGTTCAGGCGGAGTGATCCCGAGCGCGAACTGCTCGACATCATCGGCGCGCAGGACAGGCCCCGCACGCTGCTCCAGCGCGTCGGGCTGCAGCGCCCGCCGCTGACCATCGAGCCGCGCCGCAAGAAGCGCGATCACAGGAGCGACTTCATCATCGCCTGCCTTGGCATCGCGCTGGGCACCACCTGTGCGCTGTTTCCCTGGTACATCTTCTTCAACCAGGACAAGTTCGGCATCCGCGCGATGAAGTTCAGCGGCAAGGGCGACAGCGAACAGTCCGTGCCGCTGGCCATGGGCCAGCAGGTCGAGCGCGTCGGCGCGCCGATCACGCCCGAGGAAATTCCGCCGATGAAGCTGGATCTCTTCGCCACCGGCTCGCTGAAGCCCGCCACCGAAGATGGCAGCAGCAGCGCCCAGATTGCCGACCAGCCCTTCCCCGGCCCCAAGATCAGCTTCAAGCTGGTCCATGTTGCCAACGGCCGCGCCATGATCGAGGACGACGCCGGCGTGTGGGTCGTCCAGCGCGGATCGGTCCTGCCCGATTCCAGCAAGGTCGCCTCGATCGAACAGCGCAAGGGCAAGTGGGTGCTCGTCACCTCGCGCGAAGAGGTCCTCCAGGTCACCCGCTGACCGCGCCCCGAAGCTTGCCGGGCCTCGCAAGGCCCGCGCAAGACTGGCGCAATAGTGTTTGGAAATCTGATCGGAGATTTCCATGGACCCCGTCAACCTGTTCGATCTGGCCAGCCAGCAGGCGCGCTGGCTCTCGGTGCGCCAGACGACCATCGCCGGCAACATAGCCAACGCCAACACGCCCGGATACCGGACGCACGACGTCGAACCGTTCGAGAAAGTGCTCGACCGTTCGCGCGTCGCCATGACCGCAACGCAGACGGGCCACCTCACCGGCGGCGCCACCGAAGCGGGCTACGCGGTCAAGCAGGAAGAGCCCAAGCATGCGGTGCTGCCGTCCCAGAACACGGTGGCGCTCGAAGATGAGCTGATGAAGGCCGGCGAAGTCCGCCGCTCCTTCGAGCTCAACACGGCCATCGTCAAGGCCTTCCACCGCATGATCATGCTGAGCAGCAAGGCCTGACGCCGATGGATCCGCTTGTCGCAGCCCTCAAGGTCGCCGGCTCCGGCCTCGGCGCCCAGTCCGAACGCCTCCGCGTCGTCTCCGAAAACCTGGCCAATGCCCAGTCGACCGGCAACACGCCGGGCGCCGATCCCTATCGCCGCAAGACCATCAGCTTTGCCGCCGAGCTCGATCGCGCCACCGGTGGCTCGACCGTCGAGATCGCCAATATCGGCAACGACCAGTCGGCCTTCCCGCTGGAGTTCCAGCCGGGCAACGAGGCGGCCGACGCCAATGGCTACGTCAAGATGCCGAACGTCAACGTTCTGATCGAAATGGCCGACATGAACGAGGCCAACCGGTCCTACGAAGCCAACCTGCAGGTCGTTAAGCAGGCGCGCGATCTCATTTCCATGACCATTGATCTTATGAGGAGCCAGTAATGATCGGCAGCATCAGCCCGCTCGGCCAACAGGTCCTGACCAAGCCGACCGGCCTTCCCGAAATCGCACCGGCCGCGACCGGCGCAGTTGGCACCTCCTTCTCCGCCGCTCTTGCCGACGTCGCCGCGCAGACGGCCGCCACCATGCGCAAGGCCGAACAGCTGTCGGCAGCCGGCATCCAGGGCCAGACCAACACCCGCGAGGTGGTCGACGCCGTCATGAGCGCCGAACAGGCTCTTCAGGCGGCAATCGCCATCCGTGACAAGATCGTCACGGCTTATCTCGAAGTCAGCCGTATGGGCATCTGAGGACCGCCGCGATGAAAGCGCTTGCCATTGCCGCCACGGGCATGAACGCCCAGCAGACCAACCTCGAGGTGATCGCGAACAACATCGCGAACATCAACACGACAGGCTACAAGCGCGCTCGCGCCGAATTCTCCGACCTGCTCTACCAGGTCGACCGCATGCAGGGCGTTCCCAACCGCGCCAACTCGGCCATCGTGCCCGAGGGCGTCAGCATCGGCCTCGGCGTCAAGACGGCGGCCGTCCGCAACGTCCACATCCAGGGCGGACTGACCAACACCGGCAACGAATACGACCTGGCGCTGACCGGCCGCGGCTGGTTCGAGATCGAGGGACCAGAGGGCCAGACCCTCTACACCCGCGCCGGCTCCTTCAACACAAGCGCCACCGGCCAGCTCGTCACCATCGACGGCTACAACGTCATCCCGGCGATCACGGTGCCGCAGAACGCGCTGGAAGTCATCGTCAACAACACCGGCGAAGTCTTCGCCCGCGTTGCCGGCCAGACCGCGCTCCAGCCGATCGGCCAGCTCCAGCTCGCCAATTTCGCCAACGAGGCCGGCCTGGCGCCGCTCGGCGACAACCTGTTCGCAGAAACCGAAGCGTCGGGCGCCGCCAATGTCGGCGCGCCCGGCGATCCAGGCTTCGCCACCGTCAAGCAGGGCTACCTGGAAAACTCCAACGTCGACCCCGTCAAGGAAATCACCGAGCTGATCTCGGCGCAGCGTGCCTACGAGATGAACTCGAAGGTCATCCAGGCGGCCGACGAAATGGCCGCTGTCGTCTCCAAGAACATCAGGTGAGCATCATGCGGCGAGGCAACGCCCTACCCAGGATTCGTGCGGCACTTCTTGCGTTCGCCATGCTTGGCGGCGCAGCGATGGCTGCCGAGCAGGAGGTGGTGCTCGTTCCCAACCGCGTCATCTATCCCGGCGAGGCGATTGCGCTTTCCTCACTCAAGGAAGTTGCCCTCAGGCCGGGCAAGGTGCGCCCCGATGGCGTGGCGACCCTTCCCGCCGAGCTCGACGGCCGCGTTGCCAAGCGCACGCTGCTGCCGGGCCGGTATGTTCCCGTCAACGCCCTGCGCGAAGCGTGGCTGGTCGAGCGCGGCGCGGCCGTCCAAGTCGTCTTCGCCGCCGGAGCGCTGATGATCTCGGCCTCGGGCGTCACCCTGGAGCCCGGTGCTGCCGGCGACGTCGTCAAGGTGCGCAACATCGACAGCGGCAAGATCCTGACCGGCACCGTCATGGCCGACGGTTCCATCCACGTGGGTGCGACATGATGCGCAGGTTAGTGCTCGCGGCAGTCGCCGTCCTCGGCCTCCAGAC
This sequence comes from Hoeflea sp. 108, assembly GCF_000372965.1. Lineage (NCBI taxonomy): Bacteria > Pseudomonadati > Pseudomonadota > Alphaproteobacteria > Hyphomicrobiales > Rhizobiaceae > Hoeflea > Hoeflea sp. 108. The sequence continues at coordinate 3,769,404 of NZ_KB890024.1, forward strand.
AGCTTATGCCGACGGCCCCGACGGTGTGCCGGCAGCGCAGTTCAACGCACGCGCCGGCCAGGCCGCCGGCGGCAATGCTGGCGAAGGCTCCTTCGACACCGGCAAATTCGGCGACAGCGGCAACCGGCTGACGTCGCTCAATGGCGGCATCGGCACGCATCTGGTCAATGTTCGCATCAAGGACATCGCCTCGCTGCAGGAATCGCGCGACAACCAGCTCGTCGGCTACGGCCTCGTCATCGGCCTCAACGGTTCGGGCGACAGCCTGCGCAACGCGCCTTTCACCGAACAGTCGATCCGCGCCATGCTCGAAAATCTCGGCATCGCCTCCGAGGACGGCCGCGCCCGCGTCAAGAATGTCGCCGCCGTCATCGTCACCGCCAACCTGCCCGCCTTCGTGCAGGCCGGTGCGCGCATCGACGTCAACGTTTCGTCGCTTGGCGACGCCACCTCGCTCGCCGGCGGCACGCTGGTCATGACCCCGCTCAAGGCGCCGAACGGCGACATCTACGCCGTCGCCCAGGGTTCGGTGCTCGTCGGCGGCTTCAACGCGCAGGGTGCTGCCGAAAAGGTCACCCAGGGCATCCCGACCGCCGGCCGCGTGCCCAACGGCGCCATCGTAGAGCGCGAGGTCACCGCACGCTTCGCCGAAGAGAACATGCTGACGCTTCAGCTGTTCAACCCGGATTTCTCGACCGCAGTCCGCGTCGCCGACGCCATCAACGACTACGCCCGCCACCGCTTCAATAAGCGCGTCGCCGGCGAGCAGGATTCGCGCACCATCGTCATCCGCAAGCCGGAGGGTATCTCCACAGCCCGCTTCTATGCCGAGCTGGAAAACCTGCTGGTGCTGTCCGACAGCCCTGCCCGCGTCGTCGTCGACGAACGCACCGGCACCATCGTCATCGGCAACGAGGTCAAGATCTCGAGGGTCGCCATCAGCCACGGCACGCTCACCGTCCGCATCACCGAGCAGCCGCGTGTCGTCCAGCCCGAGCCGTTCTCGCGCGGCCAGACGGCGGTCGAGGACTTCACCGTCATCGACGCCGCCCGCCCCGGTTCCAAGCTCGCGATGCTCGACGGCCCCGACCTGCAAACGCTGGTCGCGGGTCTTAACCGCCTCGGCGTCAAGCCGGACGGCATCATTGCAATCCTCCAGGGCATCAAGTCGGCCGGCGCGCTGCAAGCCGACCTGGTGGTCCAGTAAGGCATGGCCGTGATCCAAGAGCTCTCCGCCAAGTTCCGCTCCAGCGTCTACCCGCTCGCAGCACTCGCCGTGCTCGTGGTCGGTGTCGGCCCGGCCCGCACCGAGGCCACTGCCCCCGCGCAGCCCCAGGAGCAGGGCGCGCCGGCCCAGTTCATCGAGCGGCCGATGCCCACGGCCAACGTCGTCCAGCCGGCCACGGTGGAGCCGAGCGAAGTAGAGCGCTTCTGCTCCAACATCGCCGACGCCGCACGCGACCGCCGCTACGCACTTCAGGCCGAGGAGCTGAAGAAGCTCCAGGCCGAGGTCGACAAGCGCATCGCGCTGCTTGAGGAACGCAAGACCGAATACGAGACCTGGCTCAAGCGCCGCGAACTGTTCCTCGCCCGCGCCGAGGAAGGCGTCGTCCAGATCTACGCCAAGATGAAGCCCGACGCTGCCGCCGAGCGGCTTGCCGCGCTCGACGTCGAACTGGCGTCTGCCATTCTGATGAAGCTCGACGCCCGCAAGGCCAGCGTCATTCTCAACGAAATGGAAAAGAAGTCGGCCGCCGAGCTGACCCGTATCATGGCGAGCGCCGCCCGCCGGGAAGATCCTTCATGACCAGAAAAGTCCTCCTCGTCGCCATGCTCGCCGGCCTCTCCGGCTGCGCTGCCAACCTCAAGGAGGTCGGCAAGGAGCCGACCATGTCCGCCGTCGGCTCGGGCATCGAGGACGGCAGCTCGTCGATGTACCGCTATCCCGAGGCGCCTGCGACCCCGACCAAGCGGTTCTCGCTGTGGCAGGACAAGCAGAGCCGCATGTTCACCGACCCGCGCGCCCTCCAGCCGGGCGACATCCTGACCGTCAAGATCTCGATCGACGACCGGGCGCGCTTCAAGAACGAGTCCGAGCGCAACCGCACCAGCAACCGCACCATCGGTGGCGGCCTCAATGCGGAATGGGACGGCGTCGGAACCGGCGGCAAGCTGGACGGCAATGCCGGTTCGAAGTCGATCTATTCGGGCGACGGCGCGACCTCGCGCTCCGAAAAGCTCGACCTTCTGGTGGCAGCCGTCGTCACCGATGTCCTGCCCAACGGCAACATGATGATCCGCGGCTCGCAGGAAGTCCGCGTCAACGCCGAGCTGCGCGTGCTGACCATTGCAGGCATCGTCCGTCCGTCCGACATCGGCCCGAACAACACCATTCCTTACGAGCGCATCGCCGAAGCTCGCATCTCCTATGGCGGCCGCGGCCGCATCACCGAGGTCCAGCAGCCGCCCTACGGCCAGCAGGTCCTCGACCAGGTCCTCCCCTTCTAGGTCCGGCCATGTCAGTGATCGAACTGCCCATCACCCAGAAGTCAGGCCCGTCGATGGTCGTCCAGCTCGGCGCCCTGCTGTTGATGACGGCGGCCGCCATCGGCATGGGCTGGATGGCGGGCGGGTATCTCTACGGCGAAGCCAAGCCGGTCGAAAAGACCGAGGCAAAGGCCAAGCCGCATGGCGGCAAGGAAGGCGCTGCAGCCTCTGAAGATCCTGCCGCGGCCGGCACGCTGGTCCAGCTTGCGCCGATCACCTCCAATCTGGCCGCACCCGACACCATGTGGATACGCCTCGAGGTGTCGCTCGTGCTCGACGCGCCGCAGCCGGCCGAACTCACCGAGCGGGTCCACCAGGACCTGCTCGCCTATGTGCGCACGCTCCGGATCCACCAGGTCCAGGGCGCCAGCGCTTTCCGTCATCTCAAGACCGACCTCGACGAACGCGCCGCCATCCGCAGCGACGGCCATGTCAAGGAAGTGCTGATCAGAACGTTGCTGTTCGAATGAAAAAGTTCCTGGCCACCGTTGCCATCCTCGCCGCAGGCATCCTGCCCGCCGGTGCCCAGCAGTTGAACCTCAACGCCCTCGGCAACCCCGATGGCGCCACCGTCGGCTATATCATCCAGATGTTCGGCCTGCTCACCGTGCTGTCGGTGGCGCCGGGCCTGCTGATCATGGTGACGAGCTTCACCCGCTTCGTCATCGCCTTCTCGATCCTGCGCACCGGTATCGGCCTGCAGTCGACGCCCGCCAACCTGATCCTGATCTCGCTGTCGCTGTTCATGACCTTCTACGTCATGGCGCCGACGTTCGACCAGGCGTGGAACAACGGCGTCAAGCCGCTGATGGACAACCAGATCACCCAGACCGAGGCCGTCGAGCGCATCTCCGATCCGTTCCGCACCTTCATGATGCACAATGTCCGCGACAAGGATTTCAACCTGTTCGCCGACCTCGCCCGCGAGCGCGGCCAGACCGTCTCGGAAGACAAGGTCGACCTGCGCATCCTCGTTCCCGCCTTCATGATCTCCGAAATTCGCCGCGGCTTCGAGATCGGCTTCCTGATCGTGCTGCCGTTCCTCGTCATCGACCTCATCGTCGCCACCATCACGATGGCCATGGGCATGATGATGCTGCCGCCGACAGTGGTGTCGCTGCCCTTCAAGATACTGTTCTTCGTGCTCATCGACGGCTGGAACCTGCTGGTGGGTTCCCTCGTGCGATCCTTCACGTAGCGACCCGGAAAGCGCGTCGCCTACTTCGGAAATGCAACGAATGGCCGGAGCGCAAGCTTCGGTCATTTTGCATAAAACTGAGAAAAATCAGCTATTTACGGTTGATTAACTACATTGCTTAGACGTTTGGCAGGAAGTGCCCGGTTAGATCGCGATACAGCGCGAGTTGGCCGGAACAGTTGGCCATAGGCATGATGCCGCTTCGCCTGAGCCGGCTGATTGCCGGCATGTTCCTCAAAAAATTCGAATACAAGGAACAGGGCTCATGACCAGCCTTCTCACCAACGCGTCTGCAATGACCGCTCTCCAGACGCTGTCGAGCACCAACAAGAACCTGGGCGTCACGCAGGGCCGTATCGCCACCGGCCAGCGCGTTGCCACCGCTTCGGACAACGCCGCCTACTGGTCGATCGCGACCTCGATGCGCACCCAGACGGGCGCTCTGAGCGCCGTTCAGGATGCTCTCGGCCTCGGCGCCGCCATCCTCGACACCGCTTCCTCCGCTCTGGAAGAGGCCATCGATAAGACCAAGGAAATCGTCAACAAGTACGTTGCCCGTGCAACGCCTGGCACCGACACCGCCGCCATCGACGCTGAAATCACCCAGCTGAAGGCCCAGGTCGTTTCGATCGCCCAGAACGCCGACTTCCAGGGCGTCAACATGCTCAAGAGCACCGGCGGTTCGGCCGCCAACATCGTGACCGGCTACCAGCCGGGCGCCGCTCCGACGACGATGACCGTCGCCGCCTACGACCTGGAAGCTGCCCTGACCGGCGCCACCACCGCAACGGCTGTGGACACGGCGCTGACCGCTATGAAGACGGCCGCTTCCACCATCGGCGCTGCCAAGACCCGCGTCGACTCGCAGAAGTCGTTCACCAGCAAGCTGATCGACTCGATCGACCGCGGCATCGGCCAGCTGGTCGACGCCGACATGAACAAGGAGTCGGCACGTCTCGCCGCCCTCCAGACCCAGCAGCAGCTCGGCATCCAGGCGCTCTCGATCGCCAACTCGAGCTCGCAGTCGCTCCTGTCGCTGTTCCGCGGCTAATAGATCGGAGGGGCGCGGCTCGCCGCGCCCGCATCGATACCGATCCCGGCCGTCTCAGGCACAAGGATCGCAGACCGGGTCGTACCGCAAGGTACGGCCCGGTTTCGTTATGAGGCTGTCGCCGACAGCGGCGCCTCATCGGGGATCCTGCTCGTCGTGCCCGTCGAAGGAACTTGCAAACGCCGGTTGGCAGACTGTCGACTGCGGCGCTTGAGCTTCCGTGCCAAAACAAGTCACGACCAGGCGTTGGAAGTTCCCGCAAATTCGCATTAAGGTTAAAAAAATCAGCTATTTAGAGTTGATTAACCATGATTTTTAGCCCTTTGGCAGGAAGTCCGCGGTTAGATCGCGATACAGCGCGAGTTGGCCCAGACAGTTGGCCATAGGTATGATGCCGCTTCGCCTGAGCCGGCTGTTCGCCGGCATGTTCCTCGAAAAAACTGAATACAAGGAACAGGGCTCATGACCAGCCTTCTCACCAACGCGTCTGCAATGACGGCTCTCCAGACGCTGTCGAGCACCAACAAGAATCTGGCCACCACTCAAAATCGCATCGCCACCGGCCAGCGCGTTTCGACCGCCTCGGACAACGCCGCCTACTGGTCGATCGCGACCTCGATGCGCACCCAGACGGGCGCTCTGAGCGCCGTTCAGGATGCTCTCGGTCTCGGCGCCGCTGTCCTCGACACCGCTTCCTCCGCTCTGGAAGAGGCCATCGAGAAGACCAAGGAAATCGTCAAGAAGTACGTTGCCCGCGCAACGCCCGGCACCGACACCGCCGCCATCGACGCTGAAATCACCCAGCTGAAGGCCCAGGTCGTTTCGATCGCCCAGAACGCCAATTTCCAGGGCGTCAACATGCTCGAGACAGGTGGCACGGCCGCCAACATCGTGACCGGCTACCAGCCGGGCGCCGCTCCGACGACGATGACCGTCGCCGCCTACGACCTCGAGGCCGCCCTGACGGCTGCCACCGACGCGGCACTGACTGAAACCGCCCTGACGGCGATGAAGTCGAATGCCGCCACCATCGGCGCCGCCAAGACCCGCGTCGACTCGCAGATGTCATTCACCAGCAAGCTGATCGACTCGATCGACCGCGGTATCGGCCAGCTGGTCGACGCCGACATGAACAAGGAGTCGGCACGTCTCGCCGCCCTCCAGACCCAGCAGCAGCTCGGCATCCAGGCGCTTTCGATCGCCAATTCGAGCTCGCAGTCGCTGCTGTCGCTGTTCCGCAACTAAGATCGATCCGAGCCATCTCGGCAACAAGGACGCCGGGTCGTACCGCAAGGTACGGCCCGGTTTCGTTTTGTCTAATGCAAGCAGCAGATTGCATTGCGCACCGGGGCTTCCACTCGGGCGGGTCGAATTACGTAACCGGCTGAATAAAATGGCATATTTCTACGTCTGAACGTCCAGCTGGCACATTCGCGGATAGCCCCGCGCAAGCTTCCGGGCAGATCATTCCGCCGCGTCACCGACAGCGCCGGCAGGCTCTGATCAAGCGCCATTAATCAGCTATTAACCATACTTGTTTAGCTATGGTTAACCAGCCGCGTATGCAGCGGAAGCGCTACCGAAGGTGGCGCGAAACGACAGTGGGGGCCTTATCCGATGTCCAGCATCATGACCAACGCATCAGCGATGACTGCGCTGCAGAGCCTGAGCTCCACCAACAAGGCGCTCCAGGTTGCCCAGGGGCGCATCTCGACCGGCTTTCGCGTGGCCGAGGCTTCCGACAACGCCGCATATTGGTCCATCGCCACGACGATGCGCTCCGACAACGGCGCAAACTCGTCGGTGCAGGACGCGCTCGGTCTCGGCGCCGGCAAGGTTGACACGGCCTACACCGCACTGAAGGACATCATCGGCGTCATCGACAACATCAAGCAGAAGCTGATCACCGCGCGTGGCCAGGGACTGGACACGCGCAAGCAGGTCCAGGGCGAAATCGCGCCGCTGCTGGGCCACCTGAAGAGCGCTGCGATCGGCGCCAGCTATGCCGGCTCCAACATGCTGGCCACCGATGATCCTGGTCCGGTCGAAATCGTCTCTTCTTACAACCGCGCCGCCAACGGCACCGTCTCCCTGGGCAAGATCTCGATCGACATCTCGAACATCACCCTCTTTGCCGCCAACGGCACCGCCAGGCCGATCACCGCCGACATCATGGCGATCAACGTCGAAACCAACGGCACCGATGCTGACATCGACGGCTTCCTCGCCGACATCGAAACGGCGCTGACAGGGTTCACCCTGGCGGCATCCGAGCTCGGCGCCGCGAAGTCGCATATCGACCTGCAGAAAGATTTTGTCTCCAAACTGATGGATTCCATCGACCGTGGTGTCGGCCAGCTCGTCGACGCCGACATGAACAAGGAATCGACCCGCCTGCAGGCACTCCAGGTCCAGCAGCAGCTCGGTATCCAGGCGCTCTCCATCGCCAATTCCAACTCGCAGGCGATCCTGGCCCTGTTCAAGGGCTGACCTGGCCACGCAACCGGCAGATTATCGAAAAGGGCCGCGCCTCGGGCGCGGCCCTTTCCATTTTTGCACAAGCTTCGACGTCTAGGGTCTCTGCGGAAGATATTGCGGGGAACCTACGCACGTGCCCGAACAGCTCAGGACCATCGTCGCCAATCTGCAGAGTTTCGGCCCGCGCAAGCTGGCGATCCTCGGCGGCATCGCGGCGCTCGTCATCGCCGTGGTCGGCGTTGCCTCCATCTATCTCAATCGTCCGGCCTACGAGACGCTCTATGTCGGGCTCGAACGCTCCGACGTGAACCAGATCGGCATGGTGCTTGGCGAAGCCGGCATCGGCTTCGACGTCGCCTCCGACGGCACGACGGTCCTGGTTCCTGCCGGCAGCACCGCCAAGGCGCGCATGCTGCTCGCCGAAAAGGGCCTGCCCACCAGTTCCAACGCCGGTTACGAGCTGTTCGACAATGTCGGTTCGCTCGGCCTCACCTCTTTCATGCAGCAGGTCACCCGCGTCCGCGCACTGGAAGGCGAGATCGCCCGCACGATCCAGTCCATCCAGGGCATCAAGTCCGCCCGCGTTCACATCGTCATGTCCGAGCGCGCCAACTTCCGCCGCGACGAGCAGAAGCCCTCCGCATCCGTCGTGATCCGCGCCTCCAGCGCCGACGCCGACAAGGCGGCGATGTCCATCCGTCACCTCGTCGCCGCGGCAGTTCCCGGCCTCGATTCCGAGCGCGTCACCGTGCTCGACGCTTCGGGCAACCTGCTCGCCTCGGGCGATGATCCCGCCAATTCCAGCGCCGCCCGCTCCATCGGCGTCGAGCGCACCGTCGAAACCCAGATCGAAGACAACATCCGCCGCGCGCTCACAGCCTATCTCGGCCCCGACAATTTCCGCGCCAGCGTGAAGGCCGATGTCAACACCGACACGCGCCAGACCGAAGAGACCATCTTCGATCCCGAATCGCGCGTCGAGCGTTCGGTCCAGGTCGTCCGCGCCAACGAGAACTCAAACCAGAAGCAGTCGGCGACGCCCGCAACCGTCGAGCAGAACCTGCCCGACGCCGGCGCGGCTGCTACCGACGGCCCGCAGTCGACGTCGGCCAGCGACCGCAAGGAAGAAATCACCAACTACGAGATGAACTCCAAGCGCATCGCCACGGTCTCGAACGGCTATTCGGTGACCAAGATGTCGATCGCCGTCGTCGTCAACCAGCAGCGCCTCGCCGCCATCCTCGGCCAGAACGCCACCCCGGAGGCGATTGCCGCCCGCGTCGCCGATATCCAGAAGATGGTCGCTTCCGCCACCGGCCTCGACGAAAAGCGCGGCGACATCATCAACGTCTCGGCGGTCGAGTTCATCGACGGCCTCGATGGAGTGCAGGTCGCAAGCCCCGGTGTCCTCGATTCGATCGGCCAGCACACCGGGACGCTGATCAACGCCGCTGCCTTCATCGTCGTCGTCTTCCTCATCGCCTTCTTCGGCCTACGCCCGATGGCGGCCGCGCTCACCCAGTCCGGTGCCCCGGCCCTGCCGACCTTTGCCGGCCCGAGCTTCGAGGAGATGCAGCGGGCGCTGCCCAACGCCGAAGGAATGGCTTCCTTTGAGGAGGAGCCTGTCGCCCTGTCCGACCAGCGGTCACATGCCATGGACGATCTGCGCAACAAGCTGCGTCCCGCCCCCCAGGACCGCCTCGCTCGCATGGTCGACATCAATGAAGAGCGCACCGCACTGATCCTGCGCAAATGGGCCGGCCAGGAGGTCGCCGCCTGATGTCGATCGCAGCACTGTTCGAACGGCTGACCGACTTCGCGCCGCATGCGTCGCGTGCGGATGACGACAAGCCTTTCCCCGCCCCGACCTACCCGCAGGCGGTGCCCGAACCCGACCTTCCCACACTGATTGCGATCGCAGTCACCGAGGCCGAAGAGGCGCTCACTGCCCGCCTCGTGGCCGAACATGAGGCAGCCCTCGAAGCCGAGCGCCAGCAGCATGCGGCCGAGCTGAGCGCGTTTGGCATCCACATGGGCACCGAGACCGGCACGGCCATGGCCGCTGGTCTGCGGGACATGGAGGCGCGTGTCGTTCATCTTGCCACCGATGCTGCCGCCCGCATCATCGCCGGTCTTGTCAGCGACGACATTCGCAAGCGCTCCATCGACGCCCTCGCAGCCGCAGTGCTGTCGGCCATGGAAGACCGTGAAGCGGTACGCATTCGCGTCAGTGGTCCGCAATTCATGTTCGACGCCTTGGCGACCGCCTTGGGGGAACGGGCGGGCAATGTCGACTTCACCGAAGCCACTGGCTTCGATCTGAGTGTGTCGATCGACGACAATCTGTTCGAGACCCGCCTTGGCGAATGGTCTTCGGCCCTTTCCGAGACCTTGCCATGAGCGCCGCCGACAACAGCGATCCCCATCACCAGCAGATCATCATCGTCAGGCGTCATGCCGACCACGACGACGGCCACCATGGCGGCGCCTGGAAGATCGCCTTCGCCGACTTCATGACGGCGATGATGTGCTTCTTCCTCGTCATGTGGCTGATCAGCGCCGCCAACGAGCAGACCAAGGCAGCGGTTGCGAGCTACTTCAACCCGGTCAAACTGGTCGACCGCCAGGCGAGCCGCAAAGGTCTTGAGGAAATGGGCGACGGTCCCAACTCCGTCGGCCTGACCGCCGAGGATCCTCAGCAGCCCGAAGCCAAGGCAGGCACCGACGGACGCAGCAGTGCCGGTCCCTCGACCGAGAAGAACTCGATCGACACCGCCGACGCGGCCAAGAAATCCGACGACCACCTCTTCGCCGATCCCTACGCCGTGCTGGCCGAGATCGCGCAGGAGACCGGCGCCAAGGCCAACATCTCCGAGCGCGGCGACGGCGGCGCGCAACTGTCTGGCCCGTCGAGCGGCGCCACCGGTGGCGAAGCCTATCGCGATCCGTTCGCACCCGATTTCTGGACCGAGCAGGTGGCAACCCCCGCGGCCGAAGCCAGTGCCGAGCGCGCGGCCATCGAGGGCGAACCGGCCAAGCCCGGCGAGCCGACCGCGCGGTCCACGCCTTCCGCTCCGGTCAAGCATGTCGAAGAGCAGCCGACGACCGAGCAGGCTTCGGCCGCCGACGCGGCAACGCCCCCGCTGCCGCGAGACGCAGTCAAGCCTGCCGAAGCGGCGAAGCCGAACGACGCGACGAAATCCGGCGACGCTCCCAAGAGCGAGAAGGCCGAGGCTGAGGCAATGGCCGAGCAGCCCAAGGAGCCAGCCCCCACCAAGGAAACGGTCCAGGACGCCGACGCCATCCGCCAGGAACTTGCCGCGGCGATCAAGCCGGGCCAGAACCTGCCCGACGGCCTCTCGGTCGTCGCCACCGACAAGGGCGTGGTCATCTCGGTCACCGAGCAGCTCGACTTTGGCATGTTCGAGATCGGCTCCGCCGTGCCGCGCCGCGAACTGATCCTGGCGATGGAAAAGATCGCCAAGACCATTGCCACTCATCCAGGCAACGTCTCGATCAACGGCCACACTGACGCCCGCCCCTTCCGCAACGCCAGCTACGACAACTGGCGTCTGTCCACCGCCCGTGCGCACTCCGCCTATTACATGCTGGTACGTGCCGGCCTGGACGAAAAGCGTGTCGTCGAGGTCGGTGGTTTCGCCGATCGCAAGCTCAAGGATCCGTCCGAGCCGTTCTCGCCAGTCAACCGCCGCATCGAAATCCTGCTGGAGAAGCCTGAATGAGGCTCGCGGCGACCTTCGCTGGTGCCGGCCTGATCGCCCTCATCGCGGCGACAGCGCCCGACCATGCGCGCGCCAGCGAGGCGCCGGGGCTGGAACCTTACCAGATGGTCCGCTGCCTGCAGCTGGTCCAGGATCGTATCGCCGCGGGCGACCAGGCATCGCTGCCAATGCAGCGTCGCCTGCTCGAAATGACCGACGAGCGCATGCGCACCGCCGATCCCGCGTCGTTCAAGGATCCCAAGAATTTCCGCGCCCTGCTCATCTACGCCATGAGCGGCGGCAACCCGCTGACCATCGAGCAGGTCGTCTCGCGCCTCACGCTCGAGGACGCCGACAAGCAGATGGCCCAGGGCGTCATCGATTATCTCCGCGGCAAGCCCAAGGGCACGATCGACGCCCTCGCATCCATCAACCCGCTGACCGAGACTTCCGAGCTCGGCGCGTTCCTAGCGCTGGTCAAGGGGTCCGTCAGCGTCGCCGACCAGCCCGAGCAGGCGGTCAAGCTGTTCGACCAGGCGCGGCTGATGAGCCCCGGCACACTTGTCGAGGAAGCCGCCTTGCGCCGCTCGGTGGCGCTTGCGCCGCGCATCGGCGACGGCGGCCGCTTCCTTCACAACTCGCTGCAATATGTACGCAACTATCTGCGCTCGCCCTATGCCAGCCAGTTCGCCGACGCCTTCGTGACCGGTGTGGTCGCCCTGAATGGTCAGATCAATCTCGACGCGCTGGCCGAAGTCACCGCCATGATGGACGCCGAGCAGGAGAAGGTCGTCTACCTGCGCATCGCCCGCCGCGCCGCCATCGACGGTCTTGCCGAACTGTCCACCTTCGCCGCCCGCAAGGCCGAGCAAGGCCGCGACGGCCAGCGCAACGACAACGACCCGCGTGCCCAGCTCTATTCCGGTCTGTCCGGCGTCACCTCGGGCACGTCTGGCGACATGCTCGACAAGCTCGGCAGCATCGACCGCAGCAAGCTTTCCAAGGGCGACCGCGCACTTCTCGAAGCCGTCGAAGCCATCGCTTCCGAAGTCACCTCTGCCGTGCCGACGCCCGTCGAACGGGCGCAGAAGCCGGTCGATATCGCCAACCTGCCTCCAGTCCCGCTCGATACGCAGCCCGGGCCAAGCGACCCCATGATCCCGGACGCGGCTGCGCCAGTGCCGGCCACGCCGGCTCCAGCGGCATCGACACCGGCACAGGCCCCGACCGCTGCGCCGGCAAGAACGACGGTCCGCGAGGTGGTGCCCTCGCCGGTTCCAGTGCCTGCGCCCGCAACAGCGGCAGCCCCGGCGCCGGAACAGCATGCCCCGTCGTCGTCCCCCCAGCAGACGGCATCGCACCCGACGCCACAGCAGCCGGCCGCCGAGCCTGAAGATCCCAAGATCATCGAAGCGCGACGCACGCTCGAAGCCATTGACGAACTACTAGGAGCCTCCCCCAAATGACCGACGGCATCGGTTCGGCGATTGTGAGCACGCCCACCAGGCAGGCTTTCGCCAACGATCGTTCCTCCCTGCAGGGTGGCGACGAGCAGGCCGATTTCGGCCAGGCCTTGCTCGACCCGAAGAAGGGTGGCGAACGCACCGCCAAGGAGCCGCGTGTCGATGGCGGCGCACAGCACGAGAAGCGCTGGCAGAAATTTGCCGAGCGGCTTGCCGCCAAGGATGCCGGCGACGTCGAAGGCACCGTCGAGCGCGACGTCGCGGCCAAGGACGACGCAAAGATCGAAGACGCGGAAACAACCCTGCCCGCCCCCGTCGCCAAGGAGCCAGCCGCCAACGATCAGAACGTCGAAGCTGCCATGCCGCTGGTGCTTGCATTGAGCGAGTTGCGCAAGGCGGCCAGCCAGCCGGCAACCTCCGGCGGCGCACAGGCGACCTCGGGCGAAGCAGGCGATGCCGCTGTCCCGACCGAAGGCACCGATGCCGCTCTGGCCGAAGGCCAGCCATTCGCATCAGGCAAGTCGGCGGCGCGCCCGAATGGCGGCTCCGCACTTCCGCCGGCACTGGCGGGCGCAACTGACGCGGCGACCACAGGGGAAGCGGCAGCGCAGGCAAAACCGGCTGGCGATGCGACCGGCGAAGCCGCGGCGCCAGCCGACAAGCCGGCTCGGCCCACGCCTGCGCGGCAGCCCGAACAGGCGGCGGCAACCAATCGCGTCACCGTCATTTCCGAGCAGATGATCCCCGCGCCCGCGACCCCATCCACCGGCTCGACGGCAGGCGCCCTTGCGCTCGCGATCGCGTCGGGAGCGCCGCGTCAAACGGCCGCTGTATCGGCCGTTCAGCAGCTGCAGGCCAACAGTTCAAGCACGCCTGGAACGCAGGTTTTGAAGATCCAGCTGCGCCCCGTCGAACTTGGCATGGTGACGGCAAGCTTGCACCTGTCGGGAGATCAACTGTCGGTTGAAATCCAGGTCGAGAACACTGAAGCCTACAATCGCCTGTCGACCGATCGTGACGCCATCAACAGCGCCCTGCGCGGCCTGGGTTTCGACGTCGACCGCGTCACCATCCAGCAACCTCAGGCAGCATCGAACAGCCAGGCGCGCACGGATGGCGGTGCGCTTTCGCCAGGCTCCGGAGGCCGCGACCAGCAAGCCTTCCAATCGGGAGGAACGGGTAGCGAAGGCAGGCAATCAGGCAACGGCAGAACGACAGGAGGGGCGACAAATGATGAAGGCAGTACACGCAACATCTCGTCGGCTCGCACTGATGGTCCTGGCGGCAGCCGCTACATCTAGCGCCGCTGCCGTCGATGCTTCGGCCGCCGCCAACCCGTGCGAGCCTGAGATCGTCAGGGCCGCCGATCGCTACGGCGTGCCGGTCGGCATCCTTTATGCGGTCGGCCTGACCGAGACAGGCAAGAAGGGCAGCCTGCAGCCCAACGCCTTGAATATTGAGGGAAAAGCGGTCTTTCCGCGCAGCCAGGCTGAAGCGATCGCCGCCTTCGAGGCCGCCCGGGCCGAAGGCAAGACGCTGATCGACCTCGGCTGCATGCAGATCAACCATCGCTATCACGGCAACGAATTCCGCAGTGTCAGCGACATGCTCGACCCGAGGCGCAATGTCGACTATGCGGCGCGCTTTCTGGTCAGCCTGCACGGCCGCCACGAGTCCTGGTCCATGGCCGTCGCCCGCTATCACGCAGGTCCCAACAACGACCCCGCACAGAAGCGATATGTCTGTCGCGTCATCGCCAACATGGTCGCCACCGGCTTCGGCCGCTGGACCGACAACGCCCGAACCTTCTGCAACCCATGAGCGTCTTTTCGGCGTTCTGAAACCGGCAGTCAGCCGCGACATTCCCGTCTCCTGGAATTTGGCAACGATTGCACGCATATCGTGCAATCGGTTCAACCCATGCGATTCCAGACTCCCCAAAAACTACAGGCAAAATCTCACGATTGGTTACAGCCCGTTGCACCCGATACCGATTGGTTAACGGGGCATTAACTTTTCGATTCGGAGGCGGGGCCGATGATAGTAGTTGTCGACGAGCGCGAGCTCGTCACCAAGGGATATAACTCACTTTTTGACCGGGAAGGCGTGGCTTGCGCCGGCTTCCGTTCGAGCGAATTCGGCGAATGGGTTACGAGCGCGCCTGAAGAGGACCTGCGCTCTGTCCGCGCGTTCCTCATCGGCGACTGCCATGAGGGTTCCATCTCCCCTCGCCAGCTGCGCGACCGCTCCAAGGCGCCGGTCATTGCGCTCAGCGAGCAGAACAATCTCGAAAACACGCTCAAGCTTTTCGAGTCCGGCGTCGACGACGTCATCCGCAAACCGGTCCACATCCGCGAGATCCTGGCGCGCATCACGGCGATCCGCCGGCGTGCCCAGGAGGACACCGGCTTCACCGAGATTGGCGCCATGCGCATCTTCATGGACGGCCGCGATCCCGAGATCGACGGCGAACCGATGCCGTTGCCGCGCCGCGAGCGCCGTATCCTTGAATATCTGGCGTCCAACAGCGGCCGCCGCGTCACTAAAACGCAAGTCTTCAACGCCATCTACGGCGTCTTCGACGAAGAAGTCGAAGAAAACGTCGTCGAGAGCCACATCAGCAAGCTTCGCAAGAAGCTGCGCGAGCGCCTCGGCCACGATCCGATCGATTCCAAGCGTTTCCTTGGCTACCGCCTGATCGTCTGATCAGCTTCGCGCAAGACATGCCGCGTAGCTTCCATGCGTGGCATGAGATTTGGGGAGACCTTCGATGAGCCTCTATGGAATGATGCGGACTGGCGTGTCGGGGATGAACTCCCAGGCAAACCGGCTCTCGACAGTCGCCGACAACATCGCGAATTCGAGCACGACCGGTTACAAGCGTGCTTCGACGGAATTTTCTTCGCTGGTCCTGCCCAGCACCGCCGGCAGCTATAACTCCGGCGGCGTTACCACCACGGTGGTCAACTCCATCAGCAAGCAGGGTGCGCTCCAGTACACAACCTCGGTGACCGACCTTGCCATCGATGGCGACGGCTTCTTCGTGGTCGAAGACCCGAGCGGCACCTCGTTCCTGACGCGCGCCGGCGCCTTCGTGCCGGACAAGGACGGCTACCTCGTCAACACCGCCGGTTACCGCCTCAAGGGCTGGGACCTGAGCCAGGGTCCGCGTCCTGCGGCGCCGGTCGACCAGAACAGCCTCCAGCCGATCCAGATCGACGACACCGCCATCAGCTGGACGCCGAGCACGACCGGCAAGTTCGCCGCGAACTTCCCGAGCGATGCCGCGATCGTGCCGGCCGCCAACCTGCCTTCGACCAATGCCGCCGGCGCCACTTACACGAACAAGTCGTCGCTGATCGCCTATGACAATCTCGGCGGCAAGGTCATCATCGATGTCTACGTCTCCAAGACGGCGACAGGACAGTGGGAAGTGGCGGCCTACAACCAGGCGCAGGCTGCCGCTGGCGGCGGGTTCCCCTACAGTGGCCCCGCACTGGCAACCCAGACCCTCAATTTCAATGGCTCCGGCCAATTGACCACCACTCCGGCCAACCTGACGCTGACCGTTCCGGGTGGCTCAGCGCTGACCATCGACATGTCGGGCATGACCCAGGGCGACTCCGCCTACAACGTCACCAAGGCCCAGCTCGACGGCAGCCCGCCCAGCAAGATCGAAAGCATCGACATCGACAAGGACGGCACCGTCTACGCGCAATATGCCGACGGCTCGATGAAGGCGATCTTCTCGATCCCGATGGCCAACGTACCGAGCGCCGACAAGCTGTCCGTCATCTCGGGCAACGTCTTCGCACAAAGCGCGGAGTCAGGCGGCATCATGATCGGCTGGCCGACCGAGGGCAAGAACGGCAAGATCGTCTCCGGCGCCGTCGAGAACTCGAACGTCGATATCGCGACCGAGCTCACCGACATGATCGAGTCGCAGCGCAACTACACCGCCAATTCCAAGGTCTTCCAAACCGGAGCGGACCTCATGGATATCCTCGTCAACCTGAAGAGATAGAACTGACGGAGCAGGTCGTGGTCTCACACCTTCTCACCCAGGTTTCTGAGTTCACGACCTAACCCGCGAAAGACTGCGCATGTCCCTGACGTCTGCACTTAGCATCGCCCAATCTGCGCTTCAGAACACGTCGCGCCAGACCAGCACCGTTTCCCGCAACGTCCAGGAAGCGCAGAACCCAGACTACGCACGCCGCACGGCGATGCTTAGCAGCATTGCTCCCGGAGCTCGCGTCGTCGAGATCCAGCGGGCGACCAACGAGCTTCTGTTCCGGCAGAACCTGTCGTCGCTCGCTTCCTTCTCCGGGCAGAGCACTCTTTTCGAGGGTCTGCAGAAGCTCGCGCTCGACGTCAACGGCTCGGACAATGCGAACTCGCCGGCCACCGCGCTCGGCAAGTTCCAGGAAGCGCTCCAGCTCTATTCGGCAGCGCCCTCCAACAAGAACCTCGGCGTCGCAGCAATCGACGCCGCCCGCCAGGTCGTGCGCACGCTCAACGACGGCAGCGAGGCCATCCAGAGCATCCGAACCCAAGCCGACGGCGAGATTGCCACCGCAGTCGACGACCTGAACCGGCTGCTGGGTGACTTCGAAATAGCCAACAAGACGATCATTCAGGGCACACGCTCCGGACGCGACGTCAACGACGCGCTCGATCAGCGCGACGCCATCCTGAAGAAGATCGCCGAGATCGTGCCCGTCTCGATCATGAAGCGCGGCGACAACGACATGGTGCTCACCACGGCCGACGGCGTCACGCTGTTCGAGACCGAACCGCGCACCGTCAGCTTCCAGCCCTCGTCCGGCTATGCCGCCGGCGTCCCCGGCAACAAGATCTTCATCGACGGCGTGCCGCTCAAGGCAGGCACCGGCGCCAACACCGATGCCGCGGGCAAACTCGCCGGCCTTGTCCAGCTGCGCGACAGCGTCGCAAACACCATGCAGTCCCAGCTGGATGAAACGGCGCGCGGCCTCATCACCGCCTTCCGCGAGACGGCGCCTGCTCTGGCCGACCAGGCTGGCCTGTTCACCTGGTCCGGCGGTCCCGGCGTGCCTCCGGCAGGCACGCTGATCAACGGCCTCGCCCGCTCGATCCGCTTGAACCCGGCCGCCGATCCGCTCGTCGGCGGCGACCCGACGCTGCTGCGCGACGGCGGCATGAACGGCGCGGCCTACGACAAGAACCCGGCCAACAACGCTTCCTACGCCGACCTGCTGATCGCCTATGGCAATCGCATCGACGAAAACATGGCCTTCGATCCGGCGGCCGGCATCACCGCGACCTCCAGCCTGAGCTCCTTCACCACCAACTCGATCGGCTGGTTCGAAGGCATGCGCAAGCAGGCGGCAACGGCGACCGAAACCAAGGAAGCGCTCGCGGTCCGCACCGGCGAGGCGCTGTCCAACGAAACATCTGTCAATGTCGACGTCGAGATGTCGCTGCTGCTCGATCTCGAGCACGCCTACCAGGCCTCGGCGCGCCTCATAAAGGCGGTCGACGAGATGCTACAGTCGCTGCTCGCGGCGGTGAGGTAGTCGATGAAAACCACCTTTGTCTCCTCCTCCGCAGTTTCCAACGCCCTGCGCTATTCGATCCTGCGCCAGCAGGCCGAGCTGACCAAGGCGCAGAAGGAAGCGACATCGGGCTTCGTCGCCGACCGCGGTCTGGCGCTCGGCGCGCGCACCGCCCAGTCGGTCACCCTCAACCGCGACCTCGAGCGTCTGTCGGGGATCGTCGATTCCAACGGGCTGATCACGTCGCGGCTGTCGGCCACCCAAAAGGGCCTGAACCAGATCGGCGACGCCGCTCAGTCCTTCCTGTCGAGCCTCACCAGTTCATCGTCGGGCGATGCCGCCTACGCGCTCACCCAGAAGAGCGCGCGCAGCACGCTCGACACGCTGACCTCGGTGCTCAACACGAGCCTGAACGGCGAATATCTGTTCGCCGGCACCAACACCGACGTCAAGCCGATCAACGACTTCAGCGCCGGCTCGCCGACCAAGGTAGCCTTCGACGCGGCATTTGCCGGCTTCTTCGGCTTCTCCCAGAATGACCCTGCCGCCCAGGGCATCACGGCTGCCCAGATGGACAGCTTCATGACGACGGTCGTCGAGCCGACATTCCTCGGCGCCGGCTGGTCGGCCCCCGGCAGCCCATGGTCGAACGCCACCGACCAGGGCATCACCAGCCGCATCACGCTCAATGAGACCTCGGAGAGCTCGATCAGCGCCAACAACCAGGGCCTGCGCAAGATCGCCATGACGGCTGCCGTGCTGAGCGACCTGCTGGGCAGCAATGTCAGCGACGCGGCCCGCAAGGCGCTGGTGACCAAGGGCGTGCAGACGATCGGCGTTGCCATCTCCGACATCGGCCAGCTCGAGGCGCAGACCGGCATCATCGAGCAGCGGATCACCAACGCCACCGACCGCATCAAGACGCAGATTGACCTGTTTGAAAGGCACATCCTGAACACCGAGGGCGTTGATCCCTACAAGGCATCGACCCGCGTTACGGACCTTCTCTCCCAGATCGAGAAGTCCTACGCTATCACCGCCCGCATCCAGCAACTGAGCCTCATGAAATTCCTCTGAACGGCAATCAAACGGGACGCATATGTATCAATTTTCCTATGCCGATATTCAGACCGACTCCGTCGCCGATGCGAAGGACCGCGAACGCCAGTTGCTCAGCCGCTCGATCGATCTGCTGACCCGGGCAAGTGCCGGCGGCGTCAATTCCATGGACGCCATCGAGGCGCTCAACTTCACCAACCGCGTCTGGACCTCGCTGCTCGACGATCTGGGCAATCCCGACAATGCGCTCCCCAAGGAGCTGCGCGCCAACCTCATCTCGATCGGCCTGTGGATCCTGCGCGAGGCCGAAGACCTGCGCCAGGGCCGCACTGAAAGTTTCGAAGGCCTGATCGAGGTTTCGCAGATCATTCGCGACGGCATCCAATGAAAAACACGCTGAAGATTTCCTTGAAGGCCAACGAGAAGATCTACCTGAACGGCGCAGTCATCCGGGCCGACCGCAAGGTCTCGCTCGAATTGCTCAACGACGTGCAGTTCCTGCTCGAAAGCCACGTCATCCAGCCCGAGCAGGCCTCGACGCCGCTGCGCCAGCTCTACTTCATCTTGCAGATCATGCTGATGGATCCGATCGGCGCTGCAGATGCGCGCGAAATGTTCCGACGCTCGCTGCCGCTGCTGCTCGCCACCTTCGAGGATCCCGAGATCCTCGCGAACCTCAAGCAGGTCGACCGCCTCGTCGCCGAAGACCACGTCTACGAGGCGCTCAAGACCATCCGTTCGCTCTACCCAATCGAAAAGCGCGTCATGGCGGGCAATGACCAGCCGGAGCCGTCACGCGCCATCGCCGGAGGCACCTTCTGATGGCCATCGACTACACCACCACCCTTCCTGTCGGCACCAACACCAAGACCGCCACGGACACCAAGACGGCCGCGACCAAGAACCAGGTCGACTACAACTCGTTCCTCAAACTGCTCGTCGCGCAGATGAAGAACCAGGACCCGACCAAGCCGATGGACTCGACCGAGTATGTCGCCCAGCTCGCCACCTTCTCCCAGGTCGAGCAGTCGGTGCAGATGAACTCGCGCCTCGACCAGATCCTGCAGGGTTCCGCCCTCGCCCAGGCCGACGCCATCATTGGCAAGACCGTGACGTCGCCCGACGGCAAGACGACTGGCGTGGTCGCCGAGGTCAAGCTTTACAAGGACGGCATCGTCGCCGTGCTCAAGGACGGCAAGCAGATCGTCATCAATCCCGGCGTCACCATCAAGGACACGCCGGCGTGAACGAGGCCGATGCCCTCGATCTGGTCCAGTATGCCATCTGGACGGTGCTGACCGCGTCCGGCCCTGCGGTGGCCGCCGCGATGCTGATCGGCGTCGGCATCGCCCTCATCCAGGCGCTGACCCAGATCCAGGAAATCACGCTGACCTTCGTGCCCAAGATCGTCGCCATCCTTTTGGTGACGGCCGTGACCGGTCCCTTCATCGGCGCCCAGATCTCCTCATTCACCAACGTCATCTTCGAGCGCATCCAGACGGGCTTCTGACCCGTCGCGACTTGTCTCGTTTCGCCAGCATTCGGCTCTGGCCCGCCGCCGCGCCGAAGCTGGCCCATACCGGCGCCCGACAAATGGGTTCACCCCGTCCCCTGATCGTGGTCTAGTCGCCGCAGACGATTCACCAGGACAGCCGGCTCCACCGGCCGCGGCGCATGGACGACCACAAGATCGAGCAGGGTTCGGCCCTCGAGCCATTCAAGCACGGCATCTTCCGCTCGGTCTGGTTTGCAAGCCTCGCCTCGAATTTCGGCGGCCTCATCCAGTCGGTGGGTGCTGCCTGGCTGATGACCTCGATTTCCAGCTCCTCCGACATGGTGGCGCTGGTCCAGGCATCGATCACCTTGCCGATCATGATGTTTTCGCTCGTCTCAGGAGCGCTCGCCGACAGCTACGACCGGCGCCGCGTCATGCTGACGGCCCAGTGCTTCATGCTTGCCGTTTCGGCGCTGCTGACCTTGGTTGCCTATCTCGGCCTGATCACCCCGTGGCTGCTGCTCGGCTTCACCTTCCTCATCGGCTGCGGCACCGCCCTCAACAACCCCTCCTGGCAGGCATCCGTCGGCGACATGGTGCCCCGCCCGGTCATGCCGGCGGCGGTGGCACTCAACTCGATGGGCTTCAACATGACGCGCAGCGTCGGCCCGGCCATCGGCGGCATCATCGTCGCAACGGCCGGTGCGGCGGCGGCCTTCGCCGTCAACACGCTGAGCTACTTCGCCCTCATCTTCGTCCTGTTCCGCTGGCGTCCGCAGTACCCCAAGAGCACGCTGCCGCGCGAAACCCTCGGCCAGGCGATGGGCGCCGGGCTGCGCTATGTCATCATGTCGCCGAACATCGGCAAGGTGCTGCTGCGGAGCTTCACCTTCGGCTTCACAGCCGTCGCCATCCAGGCGCTGCTGCCGCTCGTTGCCCGCGACCTCGTCGCCGGCGGGCCACTGACCTACGGCATCATGCTCGGCGCCTTCGGCATCGGCGCCGTCGGCGGCGCGCTCATCAGCGGCCGCATCCGTCGCAGCATGAGCAGCGAGGCGATCGTGCGCTCCGCCTTCCTCGGCTTCGCCTTGTCGAGCTGGATCGCCGCCTGGAGCACCTATGCCTGGCTCACCAGCGCCGGCCTGCTCATCGGCGGCGCCTGCTGGGTTCTGGCGCTGTCGCATTTCAACATCTCGGTACAGATGTCGACGCCACGCTGGGTCGTCGGCCGGGCGCTGTCGATCTACCAGATGGCGACCTTCGGCGGCATGGCCTTCGGCGCCTGGGTCTGGGGTGTCATCGCCGACGGCCATGGTGCATCGACGGCGCTGGTCATTGCCGGCCTGACCATGCTCATCGGTGCGGCCATCGGCTTCCTCCTGCCGCTGCCCGAGCACACCGTACTCAATCTCGACCCGCTCAACCGCTTCCGCGAGCCGCATCTGGCGCTTGACGTCCAGCCGCGCAGCGGCCCCGTCACCATCACTATCGAGTTCATCATCCGCGAAGAGGATGTTCCGGCCTTCCTGCAGGCGATGGCCGAGCGCCGCCGCGTCCGTCGCCGCGACGGCGCTCGCCACTGGACATTGTCACGCGACCTGGAAAATCCGGAAATCTGGATCGAGACCTACCACACCCCGACCTGGCTCGAATATGTCCGGCACAATCATCGCGCCACTCATGCCGACGCCGAGATCGGCGACACGCTGCGGGCGCTCCACAGCGGCGCCCAGCCGCCACGCGTCCGCCGCACCATCGAACGCCCGACCAGCCTTGCAGCGACCCTCGTCACCCCCAAGGGGCCCATCGACCTGCATTGAGGGACGGCAACCGCTTCATGCCGACCTTTGGCTGCGCGCGGAAATCAGCCGCAGCCAAGGGGTCACGTGGAAGACGCTCATCAGCAGGTACATCGCGGCCATGCCGCCGATCGGCGACATCCCGGAAGAGCAGATCATCCCGGCCGGACCACCGTCCATCACAGCGCTCACCAGCGCCATCGCGGCGAAAACCGGCGACGCCGCCAGCGCCAGCCAGTCCGCCGCCCCGAGAGGGGCGACGTCCTTGCTGGCCGGCTGCTCGCCGAACCTGTCGCAGCAAGCCCGGCTCATGACTTGGCGCTCTGCTCGCGAAAGGCCGCCTCTCCGGCATCCGAAATCTCGACCCATCTCTGGTCGGGCGCCGCATCGGCGACATAGCTGTCGTGCCAGTTCCACCATTTGTAGGTCGGCGTCTGCGGATAACCTTCGGGCGAGTCCTCCCACAGCTCCTGCCGCCCGAGCGGGGTGACGTCGAGATAGCTCCAGGTCCCGCCCATCTGTTCGTCGCCACGGTTGTTGAGGAAGTAGGTGCGGAATATCCGGCCGTCCTCATCGCGGTAGAAGACGTTGGTGCCGTGCCACTCGTCGACGCCGAAATCCGCGTCGAAGCCGTCGGTGATCGTCACCCACGGCATCTTCCAGCCCATGCGTGCCTTGAGCCCCGCAATGTCGGCCTGCGGCGCGCGCGAGGCCAGGACCAGCGTGGTGTCGCGGGCATTCAGGTGGGCGACATGGGCGATCTGGTCGGCCACCATCGAGCAGCCACGGCAGGCATGGTCGGGCCAGCCATAGACGCCGGGTTCGTAGAAGGCGCGGTAGACGATCAGCTGGCGCCGGCCGGCGAAAAGGTCGAGCAGGCTGACCTTTCCGCCCGGCGCTTCGAAGGTGTAGTTTTTCTCGACAGCCATCCACGGCATCCGCCGGCGCTCGGCGGCAAGCGCATCGCCCGCGCGGGTATGCAGCTTTTCCTTCACCAGCAACTGCTTGCGCGCGTCTTCCCATGCCTCGCGCGACACGATTGACGGCTTGGCCATCCCGCTTCGTGCGCCATTCTGGCCGTTCCCTGATGTGCTCATGGTTCTGAAACTCCCTGGTTGCGCAGCTTTCCGCCTCGCGTGCCGCCGCTGTTGGATGCTGGCCAACCTTGGCACCGGAAATCGGCAGCGGAGAGTAACAAGTGTGACGGCATTCTCCCGGCGCGAAAACGAGCGTGGCGGTGAGGTTTGGCGCCAAGCCAACAGCCACCTCCCGGCCTCCCACCCTCGCGCAAGCTTGACGCAATAAGGTCAGCCAGCCGTGGCATTGGCTCGCGGCAGGATTCGATCGGGTAAAGCATGGCGATCAGCGAAACCATCTCGGGCACTGGCAGCGCGACCAAGAGCGGTCGCGACGTCTTCTTCGCCCTTGGCATCATCGTCATCCTGGCGGTGCTGTTCCTGCCAATCCCGGCCTTCCTGATCGATATCGGCCTCGCCTTCTCCATCGCCATCTCGGTCCTGATCCTGATGGTGGCGCTGTGGATCCAGCGACCACTCGACTTCTCGTCGTTCCCGACTGTCCTGCTGATCGCGACGATGCTGCGCCTGTCGCTCAACATCGCCACCACGCGCATGATCCTGTCGCACGGCAACGAGGGCACCCACGCCGCCGGCTACGTCATCTCGGGTTTCTCCAACCTGGTGATGTCCGGCGACTTCGTCATCGGTCTGATCGTCTTCCTGATCCTCATCGTGGTGAACTTCATCGTCATCACCAAGGGTGCGACGCGTATCGCCGAAGTCGGCGCGCGCTTCACCCTCGACGCCATCCCCGGCAAGCAGATGTCGATCGACGCCGACCTGTCGGCCGGCATGATCGACGACAAGACGGCGCAGCTGCGCCGCCGCGAACTCGAGGAGGAAAGCTCCTTCTTCGGCTCCATGGACGGTGCCTCGAAATTCGTCCGCGGCGACGCCATCGCCGGCCTGATGATCACCGCCATCAACATCGTCGGCGGCATCGCCATCGGCTACTTCCGTCACGACATGGGCATGGGCGAAGCCGCTGACGTGTT
This sequence comes from Hoeflea sp. 108, assembly GCF_000372965.1. Classification (NCBI taxonomy): domain Bacteria; kingdom Pseudomonadati; phylum Pseudomonadota; class Alphaproteobacteria; order Hyphomicrobiales; family Rhizobiaceae; genus Hoeflea; species Hoeflea sp. 108. The sequence goes on from NZ_KB890024.1 coordinate 3,793,827, forward strand.
CATCAAGCTGTCGGTCGGCGACGGTCTCGTCACCCAGATCCCGGCCCTCATCGTCTCGCTCGCCGCCGGCCTGCTCGTCTCCAAGGGTGGCACCCGCGGCTCGGCCGACCAGGCTGTGTTCGGTCAGCTCGGCGCCTATCCCCGCGCCCTGTATGTCGCGGCCTTCCTGCTGGTCATGCTGGCCCTGATGCCCGGCCTGCCGATGTTTCCCTTCATCACGCTCGCCGGTTGCATGGCGGCACTGGCCTACGTCATCCCGATGCAGCACAAGCGCCGCCTGGCCGAGGCCGAGGCCGAAAAGCAGATGGTCGAGGCCGAGAAAGTCGAGGAAGAGAAGAATTCGGTGAAGGCATCGCTCGCCACCGCCGAGATCGAGCTCCTGATCGGCAAGCAGCTGTCGACGCGCCTGCTCGCCACCCACCAGGAACTCGCCTTCCGCATGGCCAAGATGCGCAAGAAGTTCGCCACCCAATACGGCTTCGTCGTGCCGGAGGTGCGCCTTACCGACGACTTCTCGATCCCGCCCAAGAGCTATCAGATCAAGATCCACGGCACCGTCGTCGCCGAATACCAGATGCGCGTCGGCGAGATCATGGTGCTGCTCGGTTCACGCGACTTGCCCGACATTCCGGGCGAGGAAGTGCGCGAGCCGGCTTTCGGCATGCGCGCGTTCTCGGTGCTCGACTCCTTCTCCGAGGATCTCAAGCGCGAACAGTTCACCTTCGCCGACAACATGTCGGTGCTGCTCACTCACCTGTCCGAGGTGATCCGCAACAACCTGCCGCAGCTGCTGTCCTACAAGGACATGAAGGCGCTGCTCGAGCGCCAGGATCCCGAATACCGCAAGCTCGCCGACGAGATCTGCTCATCGCACATCACCTATCCGGGGCTCCAGGCGGTGCTCAAGCTGCTGCTCGCCGAGCGCGTCTCGATCCGCAACCTCCACCTCATCATCGAGGCGATCGCCGAAATCTCGCCGCATGTGCGCCGCACCGAGCAGATCGTCGAACATGTCCGCATCCGCATGGCCCAGCAGATCTGCGGCGACCTCAGCGAAGGCGGCGCGCTCAAGGTGCTGCGTCTCGGCAACCGCTGGGACCTCGCTTTCCACCAGAGCCTCAAGCGCGACGCCAAGGGCGAGGTGCGCGAGTTCGACATCGACCCGCGCCAGCTCGAGGAGTTTGGCCAGGACGCCTCGAAGGCGATCCGCACCCATCTCGAGGCGGGCGAACGCTTCGTCCTCGTCACCGCGCCCGACGCGCGTCCTTACGTCCGCATGATCATCGAGCGCCTGTTCCCCACCCTTCCGGTGCTCAGCCATGTCGAGATCGCCAAGGGCGTCGAACTGCGCGTGCTCGGAACCATCTCATGAATGCGTCAGCGCAAGGGCTCGTCCTTGCGGCCTTCCTCGCCTTCTGCCGCATCGGCGCCTGCTTCATGCTGATGCCCGGCCTGTCGAGCGTGCGCGTGCCCACCCACATCAGGCTGTTCGTCGCGGTTGCCGCGACCGGCGGCCTTTTGGTGCATCTGTGGGACCAGATCTTTCCCTTCGTCGACGCCCGTCCCGGCATCCTGATGCCGATGATCGCTTCCGAGCTCCTGATCGGCGGGCTGATCGGCCTGATGGCCAGGCTCTACATCCTGGCGCTGATGTTCATGGGAAACGGCGTCGCCATGCTGATCGGCTTCAACAGCGTCGGTGGCCACGCCATCGAGGAAAACGAGCCGCAAGGACCGCTCGCCTCGATCATCTCGATCGCGGCGCTGCTGCTGCTGTTCACCCTCAATTTCCACCACGAGATCATCCGGGCGCTCGTCGCCTCCTACAAGGTCGCCCCGATCAACCTGTTCTTCAATCCGCAGGCGGCCCTCGTCGACGTCACCGACACGCTGTCGGAAAGCTTCATGGTGGTGCTCAGGCTCGGCAGTCCGTTCATCGCCTATGCCATCCTGATCAACCTGACGATCGGCTTCGTCAACAAGCTGACGCCACAGATCCCGGTCTACTTCATCTCGCTGCCCTTCGTCGTCACCGGCGGCCTGATCCTGGTCTATTTCGGCATTGGCACCATGCTCAGCCTGTTCGCCGACGGCTTCGGCGACATCACCCTGGGGAGATAGCCATGACCTCGCGCAAGGACAGGCTGAAGAAGCTGGTGGTGGTGCAGGAACAGCTGAAGGCGCTGCATGAGACGCGCCACGCCGGCTATGTCGCCCAGGCGGTGGCGGCCGAGGCCGAAGCCCAGGCGCTGACCGAAAGCTTCGGCAACGCCCAGGACATGGCCGAGCTGTTCCCCGATCTCTATCATCGGCGCATTTCGGCAGCGCTTGCCCGCAAGCAGATCAATCTCGGCCTGGCGAGCCACGAGGCCGGCAAGGTCGCCACAGCGACCGCCCGCACCAACATGGTCGAACGTGCCTATCGCGACGTCCGCCGCCAGGACGAACGCGACAGCGCCGACCGCGAACGCCTTGAAATCATCGAGAGAAAGTCGAGCGAATGACCCTGGGGATCGGAACCGGTTTTCGGAAGAGATTGTTCACGGTTTCAACGCCTTACGGCGTCCCCTGCGCACATGGATGGCCCCACGTCGCCGTGGTGACGGCAAGTAAGGTTGCGGCAAGCTTGACCCTCCACAATCAACAGTAACGAAACCGGAAAGGCGAGCCAGCTTTGGCCATCTCCCCCCCAAGCGACATTGTTCTGGACGTTGCCAAGGCCGTAGAGCCGTCGGGCGTCCAGGCCGCGCGCGCCGCTTTGGTCAACCGTACCAACAACGTCGCTGGCGCCTTCTCGCTCGGCGAGGCGGCTTTCGGCGCGGGCGCCTCGCGCCAGCCGGACAAGGCAGCTCCTGATGCCGGCATGAAGCGTTTCGAAGCGATGGTGCTTCAGACCTTCATCGAGAACATGATGCCGAAGAACACCGAGAGTGTTTACGGCAAGGGCATGGCTGGCGACATGTGGAAGTCGATGATGGCCGAGCAGATGGCCAATGCCACCGCCGACGCCGGTGGCATCGGCATCGCCAGGTCGCTCATGCGTGACCACTATATGAAGAACGACAAGGCGGTTTCCGTCGGCGTCGTGACCGGTGGTCCCGACCAGGCCGCGCTCGATCAGCAGGCGAGCCAGACGACCGCCATGCTCCAGGAAATGCAACGGAAGATGGTCCAGTCGCTCGGAGGCGGCGAGGCCGGCTCCGCAACTGACACAGATCGTAGAGGGTAACAAATGACGGATTTCGCCGACTACAGGGCAAGCATGCCTGCAAACACCGACGTCGCCGAAGCGGCGGTCCGGCCCGGCAACATCAGCGTCATCCTCAGCCGCATCGAAGATGCCGTCGAGGAAGAGACCGCTGCGATCCGCACCGACGTGCGCTTCGACATCAAGGCGTCCAACGCACGCAAGAGCCGCTATCTCTATGAGCTCACCCGCGCCACCAAGGGCGTCGTCGAGGGCGAATTCCCGATCGAGCTGAGGACCGGCGTCGAACGCCTGCGCGACAAGCTGGTGGCCAACGAACGCGCCATCCTCGCCCATCTCAGTGCCGTAAGCGAAGTCGCCGGCCTGCTCAAGGACGCCATCCAGCGTTCCGAAGCTGACGGTACCTACTCGGCCAATGAATTCGGGTGGGCGCGGTGATCAAATTCATCGTTGCGGCGCTCTGGATCGTCGCCGCGACGCTCGGCGCGGTCTTCTATTCCTTCCAGGCGGCAGCCAGCCTGCCCCCCGCCGAGGACAAGAAGCCGATGCTGGGCGGCCTCGACTACGTCAAGACCGACGTGATTTCGGTGCCGCTTCTGAAGGGCGAGCGCGTCGAGGGATATTTCCTGACGCGGCTCGTCTACACGGTCGAGCCCAAGCAGGTCGCCAAGATGTCCATTCCGGTGGCGTCGCTCCTGACCGACCAGGTCTACAGCTATCTCTACGGCAACCCGCAGATCGACTTCACCCAGTACGACAAGATCGATCTCGATGCCTTCCGCAATGGCATCCGCGACAGCATCAACCAGCGCATCGGCGACAAGATGGTGCAGGAAGTGCTGGTCGAGCAGATCGATTTCCTGACCCCCGACGACGTTCGCGACAACGCAGTGCGCAAGCGCTCTGCAGCCGCGGAGGCCGCCAAGTCCGCCGAAGCGGCAGCACCGTCGGGCCACGGCGAAGCAGCCCCCGCACCTGCCCACTGATATCAAGTCGGCTTTTTTTGCGACCCGTCCTCGACAGCTGTGTCGAGGACGGGTCGATGCTTTCATCGTCAAAACTACGTTGACGTAAACGTCAATCGAACGCTATAGGTTTATCCAGTCCTGTGACGCGGCCGGCCTGTCCGGGTTTGTCCGGGGAGGTGAAGCAATTGCGGGAAAAAGGCGCAAAACGCCTTTCCGTCAGGATTGCCTCAGGAGATAGAGCGTTTCGCGGAGCGCCGCGCCGCAAGCCGCGCGAGCGCCATTTCAGGAAATCAGGAGAGTTCCATGAGCATTCAGGCAGTCGCAGACCAGATCAAGTCGAAGGTGGAAAGCTCGGGCTTCGACCGCTCGGTCAAGTTCGACACCGGTTCCGACGGCGTCATCGTCATCGACGGCGGCACGCTGTCGACCACCGACGGCCCGGCCGACTGCACCATCAAGCTGTCGCTCGACAATCTCGAGTCGCTGATTTCGGGCGACCTGAACCCGACGATGGCGTTCATGACCGGCAAGATCAAGGTCGAGGGCGACATGACTGTCGCCATGGGCCTGAGCAAGTTGCTCGGCTGACAGGCATCCGCATGGTTCCCTGCCCCGCGACACCTGTCCGCGGGGCAGCAGACAAGAACGCCTGCCCGGCAGCACCCCGAAGCTGCTGAGGCCATACCGGCCACGCTTCGGCCTGACATCAGGGTCATGCCGGAATTTACCGACACCGGCAGCAACGCTGTAATGTCCGCATAACCGTTTGCGTCCACTCCCCGCTCGACAGAGTTGAGCCGGAGACGCATATGAACGGGAAATACCTTTCACATTCATCGAAACTGGCGAATGAGCGCTCCACCGGCCCTTGCCGTGGAACAGGCCGTCGCCATGTGCTGCTTGCGACACTGCTGATCTCAATCACCGCATCAAGCGGTTGCGCCAGCTGGATCGGGCGGTCCGAAGATGAAGAGGCTGCTCAGCCCCAGATCCGTCTCAGCAATGCGGACCAGCCGGTCGCCGGCTCGCAGGACTGTGCCAAGGCCCCCAACCGGACTCCCGGACCGACCTGCTTTCCACCGGCCCCGAGGAACCACTGGGCAAGCGATGCCGCTTCTGCCCTGAGAGTTCCAGCACCATCTGCACCCGGCAGCGGCGCATCCAACCAGTGACCTGGCGTCCGGGCCTATTGCTTCCACCGATCCGTCGCAATGCACCCGCAATCAAATTGCGCCAGACCTTGGCCTGAAGGGACCGATCTGGAAGATGACGATGAAGCGCAAGACAATGGTGGCCGCGGCGATGACATGCGCGGCCTTGCTGGCCGGCTGCGTCGAAGACCGCTACGGCCCTCGCGACTGGGACGGGCCGCGGCACAGCCCGCGCGGCTGGGACGGACCAAGGCATACACCGAGACCATGGGATTCACCGCGCGACTGGCGCGACTATCCACGCAACCACCCGCGCGACTGGCGCGATCCTCCGCGCAAATGGCCGCGCGGCGAGCCTCGCCCTTCACGCCCTACCTATCCCGGTCCGATAGATTGCCGGGGCGGTCCGGCAACAACGCCATCGCCCGACTGCATCGACAACCCGCGCAGCGAACCCCGCCCCTCGCGCCCGACCTTTCCCGAACCGCTGGATTGTCGCGGCGGCCCAGCGACGACACCTTCGCCCGACTGCATCGACAGGCCAAGGCCGCGCGGCGGACGTTCCGACGCGCAGCCGATCCTGGAATAGAGGTTAGCGCTGCCGCTCAGGCAGCGAGGCGGGTCCGCTCGGATTTGACCTTGCGACCGGCCGCCTTGAGGACGCCTCTCGCATCGTCGAGCGTCCCTGCGATGAGTTCGAGCGCCAGGAAGCGCTCGCGCTCGTAGGGCCCCGGCATCGCGAGCGAGCCGGTCTTGTCGGCGGTGAAGCCGAAGCGGGCATAATAGGGCGCATCGCCGACCAGCAGCACTGCATGATGGCCAAGCCGCGCGGCCTCGGCAACCGCATGGCGCATCAAGGCCGAGCCGATGCCGGCGCTCTTGACCATGGGATCGACCGCCAGCGGGCCGAGCAGCAGCGCCGCCTGACCGCCCTCGCCCAGGCGCACGTCCCACAGGCGCACGGTGCCGACCACAGTACCCGCCTCGTCGCGTGCGACGAAGGCAAGGCCCTCGGACGGTCGACGGCCGCGCCGCAGCTTCTCCGACGACTTCTTGCGCCGCTTCGGGCCCATCGCCCGGTCGAGCAGGGCTTCGCGCGCGGCGATGTCTGGGATGGTTTCAGCCACGATCACGATATCGGGCGAGGTTTTGGTGACGTCTTCGATGTTCATTTCCGCGATCCTTCACGAGCGGAGATCTGTTCCACAAGCGAACCCGATCGGGCGCGCCATAGGCTCGCCCGTCGGGGTGATCTGATCGGCTCCGGCCCGGAGGCCGCTGCGAGCCGTCAGATCACGTAGGATCGGAGAGGCTCGAAGCCGTTGAAGGCGACCGCCGAGTAGGTGGTCGTGTAGGCGCCGGTGCCTTCGATCAGCACCTCGTCGCCGATGGTCAGCGACAGCGGCAGCGGATACGGCGCCTTCTCGTACATGACGTCGGCCGAGTCACAGGTCGGGCCGGCGAGCACGCAAGGGCTCTTTTCATCCGCGTCGCGGGCCGTCACGATCGGGTAGCGGATCGCCTCGTCCATCGTCTCGGCGAGGCCGCCGAACTTGCCGATGTCGAGGAACACCCAGCGCACATTGTCGTTGTCGGCCTTCTTCGAGATCAGAACGACTTCCGACTTGATGACGCCGGCGTTGCCGACCATGCCGCGACCCGGCTCGATGATCGTCTCCGGGATGTTGTTGCCGAAGTGCTTGCTCAGATACTCGAAGATCGCCTGGCCATAGGCCTGGGCCGCGGGCACGTCCTTGAGGTAGCGCGTCGGGAAACCGCCGCCCATGTTGACCATGCCGAGCATGATGCCTTCCTCGGCGAGCTTGGCGAACACCATCTTGGCGTCGGCCAGCGCACGGTCCCAGGCGGTCAGATCGGTCTGCTGCGAGCCGACGTGGAACGACACGCCATAGGCGTCGAGCCCGAGCGACTTGGCAAGGCGCAGCACGTCGACAGCCATCGCCGGCACGCAGCCGAACTTGCGCGACAGCGGCCATTCGGCACCTTCACCATCGGTCAGAACGCGGCAGAACACGCGGGCGCCGGGCGCGGCGCGGGCGACTTTCTCGACCTCTTCGACGCTGTCGACGGCAAACAGGCGGATGCCGAGTTCGAAGGCACGCGCGATGTCGCGCTCCTTCTTGATGGTGTTGCCGAACGAGATGCGCTCGGCCGGCGCGCCGGCATCCATGGCCATCTCGATCTCGGCCACCGAAGCGGTGTCGAAGGACGAGCCCATGCCGGCAAGCATGCGCAGGATTTCCGGCGCAGGGTTTGCCTTCACGGCATAGTAGATCTTGGATTCAGGCAGGGCCTTCTCGAAGGCGCGGAAATTGTCACGCACGACATCGAGGTCGACGACGAGGCAGGGGCCGTTCGGACGGCGGGTGGCGAGGAAGTCGAGGATGCGCTGAGTGGCCATAGGTCTCTCCATTCGCGCGGACGCCTCCGCGCAAAGCTCAAGCAGCGGGAGCGGTCGTCCCTCGACCGGTCTGTCCCGCAGTGGACAAAGTGCATGACGACTGCCCACGAGTCCGGCCTGTGGAGATCCCGGAACCATGAACGCGTTGTCACGCGGCGGTGAGCGAACGCCTTGCGGCGACTGCTCGCTTTGTCTGCCTTGGCTTGGATGGGAGACCCGTCCGCACTGCCGGCAATGAAGGTGTGCCTCTTCAGTAACCCCGGCTTATGGACAGCCGGAAGAGAACCAGAAAGGCCCGCACCGTCGTTGCTTCAAGACGTCCTCGGATCGGCGGTTGGCCGCTGAACCGACCGGGCTCGTTACTTCCCGGGTACCGTCCCGAAATCCTCGCCATTCGAGGTTCGGGGGACGCCCACAGGCACGTGCGACTTTGGGCAAGCGGGGATATATGCACCTCGTCCGTCACAATCAATCGAAAATCGGACCCCGGCTTGAAAAATTACGTTCATCGAACAATGCTGCCGGGATCGTACACAGGTTTCAAACAATGCTCGTGACGTCCGATCCTTTCAACGCTTTCCTCGATGTTCCGCAAACCACTGTTCCCAATAAGGAATCCGGCAGTCTCGCAGGCCTGCGCCTCGCGGTGAAGGACATCTACGACGTCGCCGGCTTCGTCACCGGTTGCGGCAACCCGGATAGGGCGGCCAAGGGCCATCTCGTCGAAAGGACCGCCCCGTCGGTGCAGTTGATTCTCGAAGCCGGCGCGCGATTCGTCGGCAAGACCCAGACGGACGAACTTGCCTTCTCGCTGATGGGCCAGAACGCGCACTTCCCCCACCCGATCAATCCTGCCGCTCCCGACCGCGTCACCGGCGGCTCGTCATCGGGCTCGGCCGCCGCCGTCGCAGCCGGCCTTGCCGACATCGCCATCGGCTCCGACACCGGCGGCTCGATCCGCGCACCTGCCAGCTTCTGCGGCCTCATCGGCTTGCGCACCACCCACGGGCTGATCTCGCTCGACGGCACGATGAAGCTCTCCCCAAGCCTCGACACGTTCGGCTGGTTTGCCCGCGACATCGACGTCTATGAAACTGTTGCGAAGGTTCTGGTTGCCAAGGACACGCATGGCGGCAGTCTCACCCGGCCGATCAGGCTCGAGGCGCTCGACGCCCTGCCGTTGGACGAAGCCGAAGCTTCCGAATACGGCCGCATGTGCAAGCTGGCCGAAAAGGCCGTCGGTACGATCTCGACCGCAGCTCCGCTCAGCCAGTCCTCCGACGAGCTCTACTGGAGCTTCCGCCGGATCCAGGCCTACGAGGCCTGGCAGGAGCATGGCGCCTGGATCGCGTCCGGCGACCGCCATCTCGGCCCGGGCGTCAAGGATCGCTTCGAATTCGGCCGCACGATCGAGTTGGCGACCTATGCCGCCGAGACGGAAAAGCGCGGGCGGTTCCGCCGGGAACTTGCCGGCCTGCTCGGCGACGACGGCATCCTGGTGATGCCCACCGTGCCGGGCGCAGCCCCCATGGCCGACGGCACCAACGACGACCTTCTCGCCTATCGCGAGCGGGCGCTACGGCTGCTCTGCCTTTCGGGCCTGTCGGGCTTCCCGCAGATCACACTGCCGTTCGGCAAGGTCGATGGCGCCCCGTTCGGCCTGTCGCTGCTCGGCCCCGCCGGCAGCGACCTCGCACTCGTGCAACTGGCGCGCAAGATCCTGGAAGCTTCCGGCAAGTAGAAATCCGGGTCAAACTATCGGCCACATCCCGTTCCGCTATGTCCACCAGTTCGACCTCGACAAGGATGTGGACCTTCTCGAACTGCCCACCAGCAACCTGATGGGCTGGATGTTCGGCGATGTCGACACCCTGGTCCTGACGATGAGCAAGAAGGATCTCGCGGCAGGCCGGTTCGACGCCGTCAGGACCCAGGTCTCGAACTGAACCGTCCCGCCAACGCGCCTGGCACGACAGCCTCCACCTCATGACCCTTGACCCCCAGGTGTGAACAATCCTAGCGTCGTCGTAGCCAATTTTTGAACGAGACCGCAGGCACCATGGACACACTCACCCGGATGCGCGCCTTCATCGACGTGGTCGAGGCCGAAGGCTTCTCTGCCGCGGCGCGCAAGATCGGCCGCTCCAAGGCGCTGCTGTCCAAATATGTGCGCGAACTGGAAGACGAGCTTGGTGCGCTTCTGCTCAACCGCACGACGAGGCAGTTTTCGCTGACCGAAGCCGGCCACACCTATTATCGCCGCGCCTCCGAGATCATCCGCGAGGTCGACAGCCTGGCCGATGCGGTGCGCGAATCCTCAGGCGACGTGCGTGGCCGCGTCAAGCTGTCTGCGCCGCGCACCTTTGCCGACGCACCCATCGGCCATTCGCTGATCGACTTCGCCAAGGAGCACCCCGACATCGTGCTCGAAATCCACCTCGATGACCGTTTTGTCGACCTGGTGGAGGAAGGCTTCGACCTCGCCATCCGCATTTCCAGGCTGGAGAACTCGTCGCTGATCGCCCGCCGTCTGGCGCCCTTCGGCATCAGGCTCTGCGCCTCGCCTGAGCTGATCGCGAAATACGGCATGCCGCAGCGCCCGACCGACCTCGCGAACATCCCCTGCATCATCGACACCAACGGCCGCTGGCTGTCCAACTGGCCGTTCACCAGCGATACCGGCGACACCATGACCGTTTCGGTAAGCGGACCGATGGAAGTCAACAGTCCCATGGCGGCGCGTGCTGCCGCGGTTGCCGGCCTCGGCTTCGCCATACTGCCCGACTTCATCGCCGCACCCGACATCGAGGCGGGGCGGCTGGTGCCGGCTCTCGACGACCGCCGTCTGTCAGGCGGCGGCATATTCGCCGTCTACCCGCACCGGCGCTACCTGCCCGCCAAGATCCGCGTTTTCGTCGACTTCCTGGTGCAATGGTTCAAGGTCAACCCTTGCGACCATCTCAAGCAGTGAGGCACCCGGTCCCACTTTCGCCCGCTTTCTGGTAACTGTCGGCACCACTCGAATTCCGGACCGACAGCGCGATGATTCTGAACACCCGAACCGCGATGCTCGCCGCTTCTGCGGCGGCATTGCTGGCCATGACGATACCGGCCAGCGTGCACCCGCACGTCTTCGCCGAGGCGCGGCTGGATGTCATGCTCAATCCCGACAAGACGGTGAAGTCGCTGCGCCACCTCTGGCGCTTCGACGACCTGTTCTCAAGCACAGTGCTGATGGAGTTCGACAAGAACTCCGACCTCAAGCTCGATGACGCCGAACTGGCCGAAGTGTCGAAGACGGTGTTCGAATCCATCGGCGAATTCAATTACTTCCAGGTGGTGACTTCAGACGGCAAGGACGTGGCGATGAAGCCCCCGGCCAACCTCATGGCCACCTTCGAGGACCAGCAGCTCATCATCCTGTTCGAGACCGAGCCGAAGGAGCCGCTGAAGCTCTCCGGCAAGCTCGACTTCGGCGTCTACGATCCGACCTTCTATACGGCAATCGACTTCACCGACGACGCCAACATGACGGTCGCCGACCTGCCTGCGAATTGTACGCGACAGGTGATCCGCCCCGATCCGGACCAGGCCATCGCCCAGAACCAGGCGAGCCTGACCGAAGCCTTCTTCAACGATCCGGCCGGCACCGACATGAGCAAGATCTTCGCCACCAAACTGGAATTGAACTGCAAGGCCTAGGGGTGACCAAGTGAAGAAGACGACCGTCCGCGTGATTTTCGCGCTTCTCGCCATCAGCTACGTGCTCAGCCATTTTTCCGGCCTTGCCCATGCGCAGAGCTCGCTCGGCATCGGCACCAACGAGGCGACCGTGCCCTCGACCGGCCTGTTCGCCGGACTGCTCAACTGGATCAACCTCCACCAGCAGCAATTCTACCGGTCGCTGACGGGGGCGCTGAAGGCGATGCGCGACGGCGGCGGCGGCGTATGGGTGCTGGTCGGCCTGTCCTTCGCCTACGGCGTCTTCCATGCCGCCGGGCCTGGCCATGGCAAAGCGGTCATCTCGTCCTACATGCTGGCCAACGAAGTCGCTCTGCGCCGCGGCATCATGCTGTCCTTCGTCTCGGCCTTCCTCCAAGGCCTGACGGCGATCGTGCTGATGACGCTCGTCTTCCTGGTACTGCGTGGCACTTCGGTGTCGATGACCAATGCGACATGGTTCCTGGAAACGGTGAGCTACGCGCTGATCGCCGCCTTCGGCGCCTGGCTGCTGTGGAAGAAGCTCAAGCCGATGGCCTTCGGCCTGGCAGGTGTTGCCCCTGTTCACAGTCTGTCGGCTGCCCACGCGCATGGCCATGATCACGACCACGCCACTTGCGGTCATGACCACTCGCACGATCATCATGAGCACGCTCACCATGGCCACGATCACCACGGCCACGCTCACGTCGAGGGCGAAGTCTGCTCGACCTGCGGGCATTCCCATGCGCCTGACCCCAGGATGTTGGAAGGCAAGCATTTCGACTGGAAGACGGCATGGTCGGCGGTTGCCGCCGTCGGCATCCGCCCCTGCACCGGCGCGCTGATCGTGCTCAGCTTCGCCTTCCTCAACGGCCTCTGGGCCGGCGGCATCCTGTCGGTCCTTGCCATGTCGCTGGGAACGGCGATCACCGTCTCCGCACTCGCCATCATGGCCGTCACCGCCAAGAACTGGGCGGTTGCCGTTGCCGGCAACGGCCGCGCCGGCAACCGCATCCACAATGCCATCGAGATCGGCGGCGCCGCCCTGGTGATGCTGCTCGGCCTGGTGCTGCTTGCGGCCAGTCTCAAGGCCTGAGCCGCACATGAAAATGCCGGCCATGGCGTGACGCCGGCCGGCAACGATCCTGTCATCAAGGCATGAAAAATCCGCCCTGGAGTTGCGGCTGCCAGGGCGGAATTTTTGCCACGTACCGCGTGGCTCGGGTTGTTACATCGTGGTCTTCTTTGCAGCCGGAGCAGCGGCCTTCTTGTGCTTCTTGTGGTGCTTGGCCTTCTTGTGATGCGGCGCCTTCTTGTGATGGACAACCTTCTTCACCATCGGGGTGGTCGCGGTCGTCGCCTGGCCGGCGGCGGGAGCAGCAGCGGTCGCGCCAGCAGCGTTTGCCGAGCTGGCGGTCAGCACGGGCGCCGAGAAGGCCAGGGCAACGGCAAGGCCGAGGGCGGTCAGGAGAGGCTTGTTGGTGGTCATGTCCAGTTTCCTTTTGCACAAGGGGGCTGTCAGGAGAGTGCCGATCAGGGTTCGATCGGCTGCACTCCAAGCATCTTCAGCGCTGTCGCATAGGCGCGGATGCCCTGGGCCTGCTGGTTGCCGGCACAGAATTTCATCGCCTTTTTCTGAAGAGCTTTTGCTTCGGCGGCCCGTTTCGCCTCGGCATGTCCGGTGATTTCGTCAGCGAATTGCTGCTGCAGCTTGTTGCAACGATCGGTCCGGGTGATCGTGCCTTTCGTCTGCGTCGCGGCATCGGCAGCACCAAGCGAAAGCGCTGCGAGCAGTACGATCGTCGAACTGGTCACAAGTTTCCGCATTTCGGTTCCGATTTCCTCAACCACTGAAGCAGTGAGGCTGTTATCGCCGACCGGCTTGTCGGCTGTTTTTCCGGTTTGCAGAGTTTTGTTTCTGGATTGTAACAGCCGGAATTCTGTGCGCCCCGGGCGCGAGTTCACTGGTCAATTCGGGCTGCGGACCTTATTTTGCCAATGTCCGAAAGGATGCCGTGCAGCGCAGATGCGGAAACAGATGAATTGAAAGCCGACGCCCACATTCTCATCGTCGACGACGACAAGGAGATCCGCGACCTGCTGCAGGAGTTCTTCCTCAAGCACGGCATGCGCGTGTCGACGGCCCGCGACGACGACGAGATGCAGGCGGCGTTGCGCCGCGCGCCCGTCGACCTGATCATTCTCGACGTCATGCTGCCGGGCAAGAGCGGCCTCGACATCTGTCGCGACCTGCGCATGCATTCCAAGATCCCTATCATCATGCTGACCGCCGTCACCGAGACAATCGACCGTGTCGTCGGCCTGGAGATGGGCGCCGACGACTATGTGCCGAAACCCTTCGATCCCCGGGAGCTTCTGGCCCGCACCCGCGCCGTCCTGCGCCGGCCCAGCGCTGCGGGCACGACCCATCGCCCGGTCCCGCAGCTGTTCAAGTTTGCCGGCTGGGCGCTCGACGCATCGCGCCGCCGGCTGCTGCGGCCAGACGAGGTCCGCGTCGAGCTGACCACCGCCGAGTTCAACCTGCTGCACACGCTGGTTCGCAGCGCCCAGCGCGTGTTGAGCCGCGAACAGCTTGTTGAATTGTCCAACCAGAACGGCGATTACAGCTACGACCGCAGCGTCGACATCCTCGTCAGCCGCCTCAGGCGGAAGATGGAGGACGACCCGCGCTCGCCGAAGCTGATCCTGACCGTGCGTGGCGGCGGCTACCAGTTCGTGCCCGAGGTCTCGGCCGAATGAAGTGGCTTCTGCCTAGGTCCCTGCCTGCATGGGTCCTGCTGATCGTCATTGCCGGCTTGCTCGCCATCCAGGTCTCGACGCTCTCGATCGTCTCGCGCGAGCGCACAACCTCCAACAACATGCTCGATCTGTTGCGGCTCAACGACCGGGCCCTGTCGCTGACCAAGCTGATGTATGCGGAAAAGCCGGAGGACCGAACGCGCATCGCCGCCGGCCTGTCGGTGCCGCCGCACGTGCTGACGACCACCGATTCCTCCGCCATCACCTCGTCCATACCCGTCGACGACGAGATGGCCGAGCTCGAGGACATCATCGTCGGCCGCCTGTCCAAATATGGCGTCGAGGAAGCGCGGGTGCGCCGCGAGAAGGCCAAGGCCGATGCCGGCCAGCATACGTTCCAGCCGGAACCCGACATGGGCAATGTCGAGCGCGAGCTCGTCGACCTCTCCTCCGACTTCACCACCACCGACACATTCATCGTGTCGATCGAGTTCAAGGACGGCCAGTGGCTGAACTTCACCTTGAAGGCGACGCCGCTTAGCCCGCTCCTCAACATCGACAGCCTGCCGCTTTATGGCTCGGTCGCAGGCCTTGTCGTGCTTCTATCGATCTGGGCCCTGCGCCGGCTGACAGCGCCTTACCGCGCCCTCGAACGTGCTGTCCGCCGCATCGGCGACGATCTCAAGAGCCCGCCGCTGCCTGAACATGGCAGCAGCGAATACACCTCCGCCGCCCGCGCAGTGAACACGATGCAGGCGCGGCTGCGCGAATATGTCGAGGACCGCGAGCTGCTTGCCGCGGCCCTTGCCCACGACCTCAGGACCCCGCTGACGCGCATCCGCCTGCGCCTGGAACTGTTGCGCAAATCCCCGTTGCGCGCAGCCCTCATGCAGAACCTGGCCGACATCGAGGCGATCTCGTCGTCCGTGCTCGACTTCGCCACTTATGAGGCAAGAGGCGAGGCCCCGGAGCGCATCGACTTCTGGTCGCTCGTCGATTCCATCGCGGACGCCAACCCCAACGTCACCTTCGACGGGGCCCGCAAGCATGCACGCGGCCTGATCTGCATGGGCGAGACAATCGCGCTGCGCCGATGCATTACCAACCTGGTCGAGAATGCCGTCAAATACGGCGGCAAGGCGCGGCTGTCGCTATCGCATGACGAAAGCCGGGTGCTGCTCGCCATCGACGACGACGGCCCCGGTATCCCCGAGGCGCAGCTGGAAACGATGTTCCGGCCGTTTACCCGCATCGAAGGGTCGCGCAACCGCCAGACCGGCGGCTTCGGCCTGGGCCTGACGATCGCCCGCAACATCGCCCGTCGCTTCGGCGGCGAGGTGACGCTGCGCAACAGGCCCGGCGGCGGATTGAGGGCGGAGCTGGCCATGCCCATGGCCAGCGGTGCACAGGCACGCGCCGCCGAGTAGGATCATTTCAGGAAAGGTTTGACGCAACTTTCCGCGAGGAATTTGCGCTGGACCAAAAGACGAAGCGTGGCGCGAAAACGCGCCGGTCTCAGTTGCCGCTGTTGCGCTGGTTGCGCCCGCGCAGCCAGAACACGCCGAAGAAGGCGATGACGAACAGCACCGCGATGGCGCCAGCGGCAATGGTCGAATAGTTGCCAACCGCCAGCATGACCTTGGGCATGAAGAAGGCGGCGAGGCCAAAGACGATCATGATCCAGGCTGCTGCCACGGCGGCATTGCGGGTCTTGGTGTCCATCGGCTGTGCCTCGGCTGTGGTGCTGCGGACGATCCGCTGAGGTCCGCTTCATAGCGCCCAATGTCAGGCCCGCCAACAGCAGACGGCGGGCCTGTTGTCGCACAGGGCCTGGGCTCAGGCTCCGAAATCGGCGCGATAATCTTCGAGCCGGCGTTTCTGCTGGCCTGCCGCATCGAAGTTGGCGGGATCGAGCCAAGCTTCATAGGCCTGCTTGAGTGCCGGCCACTCCGTGTCGATGATCGAATACCAGGCGGTGTCGCGGTTCTCGCCCTTGGCAACCATATGCTGACGGAAAATGCCTTCGAATTTGAAGCCGAAACGCTCGGCGGCACGCTTGGAAGGCTCGTTGCGGTTGTTGCACTTCCATTCGTAGCGTCGATAGCCGAGGTCGAAGATGTAACGGGCGAACAGGAACTGCGCTTCGGTCGCAGCGGGTTTTCGCGCGACGATGTCGCTCCAGTAGATGTTGCCGATCTCGATGGCGCCATGAGCCGGATCGATGCGCATCAGTGTCTGGCGGCCGGCCATCTTGCCGCTCGCCTTGTCGATGACGACGAAGAACAGCGGGTCTTCGCTTGCCGCCGACTTGTCGAGCCAGGGCTGGAAATCGGCCCGCGTGCCGGGTTTCGTGTCGAACAGCCAGCGGAAGCGGCCCTCTGCGTCCTCGGCCGTCGCCATCTCGAACAGCCGTTCGCCGTGCTTTGCCGCATCCAGCGGCTCCAGCCGGACATAGCGGCCATCAAGGGCAACGCGCTCGGGGCGCGGCCGTGGCTTCCAATCCTCAAGGTTCCCGGACAAGAATTCCTCCAATGTGTTTGACATCTCGGGCCTCACTCTCGCAAGAATCCAAAGACATCGACAGAACCAGACGGATGCCCGCAATGCTCCAAACGATTGCCGCCTTCGACCGCCTCGGCGAAGAGAACGCCTTCGCCGTACTCGCGCGTGCGACGGCCCTTGCCCATCAGGGCCGCGACATCGTCAATCTCGGCATTGGCCAGCCCGACTTCCGCACGCCCGAGCACATCGTCGAGGCGGCGATCAAGGCGCTGCGCGATGGTCACCATGGCTACACACCTGCCAACGGCCTGCTGGTGACGCGCGAAGCCGTCGTGCGGCGAACGCTGGCCACCACTGGCGTCGAGGTGTCGCCCGAAAGCGTCATGATCATGCC
This sequence comes from Hoeflea sp. 108, assembly GCF_000372965.1. NCBI lineage: Bacteria > Pseudomonadati > Pseudomonadota > Alphaproteobacteria > Hyphomicrobiales > Rhizobiaceae > Hoeflea > Hoeflea sp. 108. The sequence goes on from NZ_KB890024.1 coordinate 3,810,934, forward strand.
CGGCGGCAAGCCGACCATGTTCGCCGCCATCCTGATGTTCGGCGAACCAGGCACCGAAATCCTCTATCCCGATCCGGGCTTCCCCATCTACCGGTCGATGATCGAGTTCACCGGGGCAACGCCGGTGCCGGTGCCGATGCGCGAGGCCAATGGTTTTGCTTTCTCGGCCGAGGAAACGCTGTCGCTGATCACACCCAGGACGCGGCTTCTGATCCTCAATTCACCCGCCAATCCGACCGGCGGCGTAACCCCGCGCCAGGAGATCGAAAAGCTGGCCAGGGGACTGGAAGCCCACCCTCACGTCGCGATCATGTCGGACGAGATCTACGACGTCATGACGTATGACGGCGAGCGCCACACCTCGCTGCTTGCCTTCCCCGAAATCCGCGACCGGCTGATCGTGCTCAATGGCTGGTCCAAGACCTGGGCGATGACCGGCTGGCGCATGGGCTGGTCGATCTGGCCAAACGGGCCCGAAAGCGGCCGGCTCTACGACAAGGTGCGCAAGCTTGCGGTCAATTGCTGGTCCTGCGTCAACGCGCCGAGCCAATATGCCGGAATCGCCGCCATAGACGGACCGCAGGACGACGTCGGCGCGATGATGCGCGCCTTCGACGCCAGGCGGAAGATCGTCGTCGCAGGGCTCAACGCCATCGACGGCATTTCCTGCATTACGCCCAAGGGTGCTTTCTATGCCTTCCCCAACATCGAAAGGACCGGCTGGCAGGCCAAGGAGCTGGCGTCGGCGCTGCTCGAGGAAGCCGGCGTGGCGCTGATCGGCGGCCCCGACTTCGGCATCCTTGGCGAAGGCTACATCAGGCTCTCCTACGCCAATTCGGAGGAGAACATCCTGCGCGCGCTGGAGCGGATCGAAGCGTTTCTGGCGAGGTAACGGCAGCAGCCTCGCCGCTGCTCCTGGCTAGGCAGTGAGTTTTCCGGGTCGATAGGCCGCCAGTCCCGGAATGATCCGCGGAACCTGGCGGGCATAGTCGTCATACTCCGGGAAGGTTGCGCGCAGGATCGCTTCTTCATTCAGAATGCGGCGATATTGCAGTCCACACCAGGCCGCAAAGAGCAGTGCCGACCAGACGGACCAGCCGCCGAGGGCTGCTCCCAGCGATGCCACTGCCTCGGCAGCGTAGAGCGGATGCCGGACGATTGAATAGGGTCCCTGCACCACCAGATGGCGTGCCGCGGCCATGATCGAGAACGAGCGGCCAAGATGGATCGCACACCAGATCGACAAAATCGTGCCGAGCGTAGCGAGGCAGGCGGCGGCGATCATGATTTCCGGCGCCGGATCGCCTGTCGGCACCACGGCGAGGAACATCAGGCAGAAGGTGCCTGCGATGGCCGTAACCCTTGGCTCTATGCCTGCCGATACATTCTTCGGCGCGCGACGTATGACCGTCAGAAAGACGATCAGCGTCAGAAAAGCCAAACCTGAAATCCGGCTTGCGAGCAGGAATGGCCAGAGATCGATCTGGTCGCGAAGCAGGACAGTCTGAACGATGGTGTGCGCCTGCTTGATCGCCAGATAGAGAAAAATCGCGATCATCAGGCTCTTGCCAAGCAGGTCTTCCAGACGACTGGTCATTGCTGGTTATCTCCAACGGCTGAGGCGAGGCCCTTCGGCCGCGGCCTGTTCGCAACGAACGGATAGGCGAGCTGTTCGTGATAGACTGTCGGAACCGGGTCGTTGGTTCCATATTTGGACGGCATCCTGTCAGGCATGTAGAGCGTGCCGCCGATGGCATCCAGGAAGGACAACTGTCCTGAGAAGTTCTTGTCATAGGCCTGCCGCTCGTTGGCATGGTGCCAGTGATGGAACTGCGGCGACGCCACGATCCATCTGAGCGGGCCGAAATTGATCCGCACATTGGAATGAATCAGCAGCGCCTGCCATTGATAGATCAGGACATAGATGCCGATGGCCGCCGGTGAGAAGCCAAGCGCGAAGATCGGCAGGTAGGACGCAGACTTGGTCAACACCTGGTCGACCGGGTGCACCCGATGCGCCGCCAGCCAGTCCATCTCCTCGATGCTGTGGTGGACCGCGTGGAACCGCCACAGGAAGGGGAATGCGTGAAAGGCGCGGTGCGCCAGGTAGAAGCCGATGTCGGCGATGACGATCACCTCGATCGCCTGCAGCCATACCGGCTGCGACTGGACCAGTTGGCCGACACTGTCCGGGATCAGATATCCGATCAGGACGAGCGCTCCACCGACCACGACGAGCAGGCCGGCCTTGATCAAAATGCCGTTGAAAAACATGTAGAAGGCGTCGTTCAGCCAATGGCTGCGCAACGTCTTCTGCTCGTGACGGTGCGGGATCAACGCCTCAAGCGGTATGAAGATGAGCGCAATGACAAGGAGCGCCTTCAGATCGATAAGATCTGAGAACTGCCAGCTCATCCCAACCTCCGTGATCGACCGGGGGATTAGGCATGAAAACCGCTACCTAGAGGTTAAGGACGAACGACAGACTCTCTGAAGTTGTTCACCCCCGCCCGACATACGGCATCTTCGTCGCCATGACCGTCATGAACAGCACATTGGCGTCGAGCGGCAGACCGGCCATGTAGACCACGGCCTCGGCGACGCGGGCAACGTCCATCACCGCTTCCGCCGCGATCGAGCCGTCGGCCTGCTGGACGCCGACGGTCATCGGCACAGCCATTTCGGTCAGCGCATTGCCGATGTCGATCTGGCCGCAGGCGATGTCGAAGGGACGGCCGTCGAGCGCCAACGTCTTGGTCAGGCCGGTGATCGCATGCTTGGTCGCGGTGTAGGGCACCGAGCCGGGGCGCGGGGCATGGGCCGAGACCGACCCGTTGTTGATGATGCGTCCGCCCATAGGCTCCTGCCGCCGCATCGCTGCGAATGCAGCTCTCGAGCAAAGGAACGAACCGGTGAGATTGACCGCCACCACCTCGTTCCAGGCCTCGACCGGGATCTCGTCGATGGTCGAAGCCTTGTAGCCCATGCCGGCATTGTTGAAGAGCAGGTCGACGCGGCCGAAGGCTTCGGTGATGGTCTCGAACATGTCGTCAACCTGATCAGGCTTGGTCACGTCGCAGACCACCGCAAGCGCGCGTGCGTCGGTCTTGCCGGCATCCGTTATCGCGTCATCGAGCGCGCGCCGGTTGCGGCCGCAGAACACGGTGTTCCAGCCATCGCGGAGCAATGCAGTCGCCACCGCCTTGCCGATGCCCTTGCCCGCGCCGGTGACCACCGCGACCCTGTTGCTCGACATGGCTGCCTTCTCCCCTGCCCGCATCCGGCCCGACGACCGTCACGATGTCAGTAATTTAGCGCGCCGCCGGAAGCAAACCAGTTTGGCCGAGAAAGACGATATGCCGGGAATGGGAACTGGAGCAGTTTGTCGCTCACAGAAAAAGGGCGGTCATTGGCGACCGCCCAGTTTTTCATCGAACCGTGCTTGGGAGGAGGAGAGCCGATCCGAGTAAGAAAAGGATGCGCCTGCTCGGTTAACAAATCCTTAACGCGAAAAATCGCCTTCTAAGGACATTCCGGCGCCCCCCTGAAGCGCCTACCAGCGCGGATTGACGCTCGGGTTGGCGCTGGGTGCAGCCGGTGCAGCGGGCACCTTGACGCTCGAAACCGTCGCCTCGATGTGGTCGACCAGCGCGTCCGGCAACTGCAGGCGGCCGGCGAGCAGATCGAGATAGCCGCGCTCGGCACGGGTGTCGGGGTCGATGGCAAGACGCGAGGCTGTGTAAAGCTCGACCTTCTGCGCCTCGGTCTGGGCGGCAGCAACGATGGCGTCGAGATCGAGCGGCGAATTGAGTTCCTGCATCAGGAACTGCTCGGCATCGGAGCCGATGCCCGAAAGGCTGAGCTTGTCGCCGATCTTCTTGCGCTCGTCTTCGTCGATATGGCCGTCAGCCTTGGCGGCGGCAATCATGGCGCGGATCAGCGTCAGCGCGAACTCGGTCTCGCCCTGCGGTGCCTGTGAGGGATGGAAAGAATCGTTGGATGGCGGCGGCAGAAGCTGCGGCTCGGCTTCTGGTGCGGCAGCGGTCTGCTCGGGAGCATTGCCGGCCTTGTAGTTCTGGTAGGCCTTGTAGGCGAGGCCACCGATGGCAGCCAAGCCGCCAACCTTCAGCGCCGTACCAGTGACCTGCCGGCCAGCACCGGTTCCGAGCAGCACGGCGACCAGCGCGCCTGCGGCCAGCGGATTGTCCTTGGCAAGCTGGGTCGCCTGCCCGGCCTTGTCGCGCACGGTGGAGTCGGTGCCGGGAATCTTGGAGCCGAGAAGATCGTCGAGCAGCTTCTTAGGGTCGAACATGTGTGCCTCCGGTTGTGACTGTCGCGTTGAGGTAGGCGGACGATCGCGACATTACAATGACGCCGGCCGAATTGGCGAGCGTCGGGGCACGATGCTCCAGGTCAACTGCCGATGTGGCGGCCCTGACCGCGTTTCTCTGCAAGTTCTACTTGCTTGTGGCGCTCGGCATAGCGGGCGCGGTCCTCGTCACTGCGCGCCTCGAAACAATGCGGGCAGGACACGCCGGCCTGGAACTTCGGCGACAGCAGTTCCTCGGGCTTCAGCGGATGGCGGCAGGCACGGCACAGTTCCGCCTCGCCTTCTGCCAGGCCATGGGACACCGACACGCGCTCGTCGAAGACGAAGCACTCGCCTTCCCACAGGCTGTCTTCGGCAGGCACATCCTCGAGATAGCGAAGGATGCCGCCTTTGAGATGGAACACGTCGTCGATGCCGAGTGACTTCACATAGGCCGTCGCCTTCTCGCAGCGGATACCGCCGGTACAGAACATCGCCACCTTCTTGCCTTCGAGCTCGCCGCGATGCCCCTCCACCCAGGCTGGAAACTCGCGAAAACTCTTGGTCTGCGGGTCGACGGCACCGGCAAAGGTACCAATCGACACCTCATAGTCGTTGCGCGTGTCGATCACGATGGTATCGGGGTCGGAGATCAGCGCGTTCCAGTCGGCAGCGGCGACATAGGCGCCGACACTGCCGAGCGGGTCGATGCCCTCTACGCCCATGGTGACGATCTCGGTCTTGAGCCGCACCTTCATGCGATGGAACGGCATCTCGGCCGCACTCGAATACTTGACGTCGAGCCCGACGAATTCCGGCTGCTCGTTGAGAAAGGCGATCAGTTCCCCGATCGCGCCTTCGGTGCCGGCAACCGTGCCGTTGATGCCTTCCGACGCCAGCAGCAGCGTGCCCTTGATGCCGCGCGCGCAGCAGAAGGCGGCAAGCGGCTGGCGCAGCGCCTCGTAGCGCTCCAGCCGGCAGAAGCGGTAGAGGGCGGCGACGCGAAAAAGGGGGGCGGGCGTGGAAAGGGTCATGGCGGCAGGCACTAGCGCCTTGCCTCACTTTTTTCAACGCAAGACGGAAAGTGAAAGGATTACAATCGCTTGATGATTCGGCTCCGCACGCGCTGGATGGCCGGACCGCAAAAATTGCCACGCTGCTTTTCCACGCCTGCCAAAACCGGGCCGAATGGCAGTGGCTCAACGGAGGCAAGGCGCATGTTCAGCAGGCATACGGCGGCGGAAATCGAAAAGGCGGCGAAGGAATTCGGGCTCGAGCCGGCAGCGCTGCTCGCCATTGCCGAGATCGAGAGCGCCGGCCAGGTCTTTGCCAAGGTCGAAGGTCGCAACGAGCCGCTGATCCGCTTCGAGGGCCACTATTTCGACCGGCGCCTTACCGGTGACAAGCAGGATCACGCCCGCGCCGCCGGCCTCGCCTCTCCCAACGCAGGCGATATCGCCAATCCGCGCGGACAGGCGGCGCGCTGGCAATTGCTCGGCCGGGCCGCTGCCATCGATCACGGTGCCGCCTATGAATCGACCTCCTGGGGTCTCGGCCAGGTGATGGGCGCGCACTGGCAATGGCTGGGTTTTGCCGATGTCGACGCATTGGTGACCGAGGCGCGCTCGGGCGCGGCGGGCCAGGCCCGGCTGATGGCGCGTTACCTCGACAAGGCCGGGCTGACGGACGCATTGAACGGTCACGACTGGGAGGCCGTCGGTCACGGCTACAACGGCCCCGGCTTCCGCAAGAACAACTACCATGTGAAGTTGGCCGAGGCGTATCGGCGGCAGATCGACGGTCCCGCCCCCGGCGACCAGACCATGAATGTCGGTTCGCGCGGCGAGCTCGTCACCGAGTTGCAGGAGGCGCTGGTGATGCTCGGCTACCCCGTCGACACCGACGGCATCTTCGGCCCGGGAACCGGAGCAGCGGTCAAGAGATTCCAGACGGACCATGGATTAACGGCTGACGGCATCGCTGGCGAGCGCACACAGGCTGCCATCCGCAAGGCGCTGGGCGGCGAAGGCGGAGGTCTCTGGTCGAAGCTGCGCACCTGGCTCTTCGGCTGATACGGCCCGCATCATCGTGTCGCTTACGGTGCTCGTGGACTCGTCGGAACACGTCTGTTAAATCGGTTGAAAAATCCACAGAGGTAGACTGCCATGACCAGCAAGACCCAGAAACTGCTTTCGCTGCTGGATGGCCAGCCGGTCATCCCGGTGCTGAAGATCGACCGTGTGGACGACGCCGTTCCACTGGCGCGTGCCCTGGCCCGCGGCGGCCTGAGGGCCATCGAGATCACGCTGCGTACCCCCGGGGCGCTGGAATGCATCCGCCGCGTCGCCGCCGAAGTCGAGGACTGCATCGTCGGCGCCGGCACCATCCTCAACGCCCGCCAGTTCGACGAGGCTGTTGCGGCGGGTTCGAAATTCATTGTCAGCCCAGGCCTGACCCGCGAGCTGATCGCGGCCGCAGCGCCGAGCGACGTGCCGCTGCTGCCAGGCACCATCACTCCCGGCGAGATCATGGGTGCACTTGAGGCCGGCCTCGATTTCCTGAAATTCTTCCCGGCAGAGCAGGCCGGCGGCGCGCCTTTCTTGAAGGCGCTGTCCTCGCCGATATCGGACGTGAAGTTCTGCCCCACCGGCGGCATCTCGGCCAAGAACGCCAGGGATTATCTCAGCCTGCCCAACGTCGTCTGCGTCGGCGGCTCCTGGGTTGCCCCCGATGACATGGTCAAGGCAGGTGATTGGGCCGGCATCGAGGCGCTTGCCGCCGAGGCGAACACGCTGCGCAAGAACTGAGGCCAGCCCCTCTCCTCCCGTTGGGAATGGAGACCGGGACGTTCCAGACGAAAAAGCCGCGCTGCATCCAGCGCGGCTTTTTCATGCGTGTCCGGAACGTCGGATCAGTTGGTCGGGAAGCGGGCCACCGAGAGGAACTTCACGGCGTTGCCGGTGAAGCGATGGGCGGCGCTCGCCTGGTCGTTGCCCTGCTGGAAGCCAGCCGTATAGACTTCCTTCGGCGCAGTGCGGACCAGATTGTAGGCAAAGCCCGGAGCCTTTGTGTTGGTCGTCACCGTCACCACCTGCTCGCCGCTGCGCAGCGCCCAGCGGGCGGCATCGGGGGCGGCGGCAACCACGACCGGCTTCGGTTCGGGCTTGGCTTCCTGGGCGACAGGGCGCGATGCCTTGCGCGTCGTCTTGGCCGAGGTGCCAACCGCGTCAGCGGCGGGCGCGGACGTCATCACGGCAGCCGGAGCAGCAGCAGGCGCCGGCTCGTTGAACACCGAACGCGGCTCAGGCTGGGCCTCGGACAGGGCCGCGACCGAATATTCGCCCTGTGCGGTGTCGTCCTCGGTCGGGATGTCGTTGGCGGCGGCAAGTGCTGCCTCGACCGACATGCCCTGCGGACGGGAGGACGGCAGCGGCATCTTGGCATCGGCCGCCATGGCCGGAGCATCGTCGCTTGCCAGTGCCATCAATACGCCGCCTTCGGCTGCGGGCTTGAGCTCGGCCGGCGGCGTGTAGTTCGGACGCCAGCTCGGCAGCGGCACATTGGCTGCGATCTGCTGTTCGACCGGGCCTGCCTGAGCGTCGAGCGGTGCCGAGGCTGCGCCGAACGGCACGTTCTCGGGCGCTGCCATGGCAACTTCCGTCGACACTTCGGCCTGCGGCCGCGGTGCGCTGAGCGGTAGCGGCACGCTGCGCGACGGCAATGCGGCGATGATGGTCTCAGGCGCGTCCTGCGCCGGTGCCTGGTCAGCCATTTGCGGCAGTTCGGCACGCTGGGCGTTTTCAGGCGCGACGATGGCAATGCCCGGAAGCGGCTTGGCCGGCTGCGCGGACGCCACCTGCGTGGCCGGAGCCCTGGTCTTCGGGGCCGGAGCCGCCGCGGTATCGCCGTTGTCCTCGTCCTCGTCGGCACCACCGCCGAAGAGCGCTGCAAACAGGCCGCCGCTGCGCTTGGCAGGAGCTGCACTGGCGAGCACCAGGTCGCCGCTCGACTTGCGGGCCTGGTAGGAAGCAAGCGCCTGCTCGAAGCCGGGCAGCGGCTTGCCGTCGGACGGCACGTGCAGCGTCTTGCCGTTCGGGAAGACGGAGACCAGTTCCTGGCGGCTCATGCGCGGCCAGTGGCGCACATTGCCGACGTCCATATGGACGAAGGGCGAGCCCGAACGCGGGTAGTAGCCGACGCCGCCTGCCTGCACGCGCAGGCCGGCGTCGCGCAGCTTCTTCAGCGGCACGCCGGGAATGAAGAAGTCCATGGCCTTGCCCAGCATGTGCTGGCTCTTCTCAGCCACGCCGGCCGAGCGGCTGCGCAGCATCGAGTTGGTTGCCGGCGAGCGATAGGCGGAAACGATGTAGATGTAGTCGGTGGCGCCGACCGAACGATAAGCCTCCCAGACCACGTCGAACAGACGCGGATCCATCCTGGTCGGCTCGTTGCGACGCCAGTCGCGCAGGAACTGATTGAGCTTCTTGAGGCCGGCCGGATCGTACTTGCCATTACGCTTGAACGTGATCTCAGCCTTTTCACCCGTGTGGGTGTAAAAAAGCTTGAGTGTCCGCGTCTCGGCGGAGGCCGTGGCCTGGGAAGCTGTCAGGAAACCAAAACTCAGCATCGCGGCTGTAAGCCACTTTTGCCATGCATTCGATTTCGAGTGACGCCCTTCGGTGTTCTCGATCCTATTCAAATCAAAAGGCCCTGTTAGGCTGCCATCTGTCCCCGGATTTGAAGCCCGGACACGCTGTTGGATTCGCGTCCGAATATCGATCCTAATGGTTAATCACTGCTTATTGAAGGCGAAATGCGGTAACACCGTGGCGATATCCCAGCAAAATGGAATCGCCGCATTTCTTGGTAAACCGCTGGTTTATAGAGCTAAAATAACGCTAAAGAAAAGGGCTTCGCGCCGCAGGCAATGCGGCACGCAAGCGACACGCAAGCTTTAATTCGGAACAAACCGGAAAAATCGCGTCAGGACGCAAGCCGTTCGGCGCGACCCGTATCCGGATCGATTCCATATTCCTTAAGCTTACGGTACAGCGTCGAGCGACCGATTCCCAGTCGCCGCGCGACCTCGCTCATCTGGCCGTTATAGTGCTCGATGGCGAGCCGGATCATCTCGAACTCGACATCGGCCAGCGTCCGCACATTGCCGCGCTCGTCGAGCGCCCGAAGCGTACCCGGCCTCGCCTTCTCGACAGCGGACGGGGCAACCTGAGTCGCGGCGCCATCAGCTTTTGCTGGTGCAGCCGGCAAAACCCTGTCCGTACCGCCGAGATCGACAACACCTTCGACCTGTGCCCGGATCTGCGGAAACTCGTCTTCGGTCAGCACATCGCCTTCCGACAGGACGCAGGCGCGGAACACCGCATTTTCCAACTGTCGGATGTTGCCCGGCCAGTCATATGACTGAAGCAGCGCCAGCGCATTCTCCGAGATCGCCGGCACCCGGCCGCGTGGACTCGCAGGTGCGACACGCGAGATGAAATGGCCGACGAGCAGCGGAATGTCGTCGCGGCGCTCGCGCAACGGCGGCACGAAGATGGGATAGACGTTGAGGCGGTAGAACAGGTCTTCGCGGAACTTGCCGTCCTTGACCTGCTGCAGAAGGTTGCGATGCGTCGCCGAGATCAGTCGGATGTCTATCTTGACCGTCGAACGGCCGCCCACCGGATCGACCTCGCCTTCCTGCACGGCCCGGAGCAGCTTGACCTGCACGTCGAGAGGCAGGTCGCCGATCTCGTCGAGAAACAGCGTGCCATTGTTGGCCTCGACGAACTTGCCGGTGTGTTTTTCGGTCGCGCCGGTGAACGAGCCCTTTTCATGGCCGAACAAGATGCTTTCGACCAGATTGTCGGGAATGGCCCCGCAATTGACAGTGACGAACGGCTTCGAACGGCGCTCGCCGGACCCCTGGATGGCGCGCGCCACCAGTTCCTTGCCGACGCCTGACTCCCCCTCGATCAGGATCGGGATGTTCGAGGCCGCCGCTTTCTGACCGAGCCGGATCACGCGATCCATCGCTGGACTGCGCGTAACGAGATCCCGGAAGGTCAAGAGTCCGCTGCCACGGCGCACCGTGCGCCGCACGGTGTCCTCGACCGCTTCGACTTTCAGCGCATTGGTGATGGCTGCCTGCAACTTGTCCGGCGATGCCGGCTTGACCACGAAGTCGAAGGCGCCGTTGCGCATCGCCGACACCACCGTGTCGATGCCGCCCTGCGCAGTCTGGACGATAACAGGAACGTCGATGCCGCGCTCGCGCATTGCCTTGAGAACGCCGATGCCGTCGAGGCCGGGCATGGACAGGTCGAGGATGATGACGCCGATGTCGCCGCCACGCGGACCGTCGAGCACCTGCAGCGCCGCCTCCCCGCCATCGGCGGCGATTGCGGAATGACCGAACTTGGTCACCGCTGCGTCGACGAGGCGTCGCTGTACGGGATCGTCATCGACTATGAGAATCGAACCTGCCATGAATGTCCGGAATACGCCCGTTGATACCGTTTGGATGTGGATCATCCTGGCACAGGGTCCTAAATAAGGTTTCAAAAAAGCCGGTGAACGAATCCCTTACGGCGCAGAGCGTCCTTTTTGGACGCGCAAAGGATGCTCCGGGACTTTAAGGTGGTGCATGGTTCCTTCTGAAAATCGATTCCGATTTTCGGGGCCATGCACTAGATTTGAGTCGACGGCTGGGAAGTGAAAGGGAAGCGCGATGCGTTGGAATTCCGGGCAGGAGATGCAGGCCACCGCTGCCGCAGGGGCCGCGGCCGGGCTTGGTGACTTGCCCGAATGGGACCTCGCCGACCTCTATGCCGGCATGGATGCGCCTGAACTGGCGCGCGATCTGGAAAAGGCTTCGGCCGATGCCGTTGCCTTCGAGGCGCGCTGGAAGGGCACGCTCGCTGTCGAGGCCGGGCGCGGCGCTGCAGGCAAGCTCGGCGAAGCCATGCAGACCTACGAAGCGCTTGAAGAACTGGTCGGCCGGGTCGTCTCCTACGCCGGGCTGGTCTATGCCGGCGACACCTCCGACCCCAAGCGTGCCAAGCTCTACGGCGATATCCAGGAGAAGATGACCGATGCCAGCGCGCATCTTCTGTTCTTCGCCCTCGAGCTGAACCTGGTCGACGACGCGCTGATCCTTTCGGCACTCGATGCCGATCCGGCTTTTGGCCATTACCGACCCTGGGTGCTCGATCTCAGGAAGGACAAGCCCTACCAGCTCGAGGACCGCGTCGAGCAACTGTTCCACGAGAAGTCGATCACCGGCCGCGGTTCGTGGAACCGGCTGTTCGACGAGACGATGACCGAGCTGCGCTTCGATGTCGGCGGCGAGGAGCTGACGCTGGAGCCGGCGCTGAACAAGCTGCAGGATCCTGATGGCGAGGTGCGCCGCGCGGCCTCCGAGGCGCTCGCTGCGACCTTCCGCAAGAACCTGCGCGTCTTCACGCTGATCACCAACACGCTGGCCAAGGACAAGGAAATCTCCGACCGCTGGCGCGGCTTCGAGGACATCGCCGATTCACGCCACCTCGCCAACCGCGTCGAACGCGAGGTGGTCGACGCCCTTGCCGCCTCGGTGCGCGAGGCCTATCCGCGCCTGTCGCACCGCTACTATGCGATGAAGGCCAAGTGGCTCGGCATGGACGCGATGAACCACTGGGACCGCAACGCCCCCCTGCCCGAGACGCCACAGGCGACCATCGGCTGGAGCGAGGCTCGCGACACGGTGCTGACCGCCTATGGCAACTTCTCGCCGGAGATGGCCAACATCGCCCGCGACTTCTTCGACCGCCGCTGGATCGACGCCCCCGTACGTCCCGGCAAGGCGCCGGGCGCCTTTGCCCATCCGACAGTGCCGTCGGCGCACCCTTACGTGCTGCTCAACTACATGGGTAAGCCGCGCGACGTCATGACCCTAGCCCATGAGCTCGGCCACGGCGTGCACCAGGTGCTGGCTGCCGGCCAGGGCGCGCTCATGGCCTCGACGCCGCTGACGCTGGCTGAGACGGCAAGCGTCTTCGGCGAGATGCTGACCTTCCGCTCGCTGCTCGACCGCACCACCGACAAGCGCGAGCGCAAGGCGATGCTGGCGCAGAAGGTCGAGGACATGATCAACACGGTCGTGCGCCAGATCGCCTTCTATGAATTCGAGCGCAAGGTGCATTCGGAACGCAAGAACGGCGAGCTGACATCAGACCAGCTCGGCCAGTTCTGGCTCGAGGTGCAGGCCGAAAGCCTGGGGCCGGCGATCAAGCTGCGCGAAGGCTACGAAGTGTTCTGGACCTACATCCCGCACTTCATCCACTCGCCCTTCTACGTCTATGCCTACGCCTTCGGCGACTGCCTGGTGAACTCGCTGTTTGCGGTCTACCAAAACGCCGAGCGTGGCTTCCAGGACAAGTATTTCGAGATGCTGCGCGCCGGCGGCACCAAGCACCATTCCGAGCTGCTGAAGCCATTCGGGCTGGATGCCACCGACCCGGCCTTCTGGCAGAAGGGCCTTGCCGTCATCAGCGGCCTCATCGATGAACTGGAAGCGCTGGACTGAGACGGCGCTTCGCCTCCTGAAATCATGGCAGATCTTACTTCACCCTTCGTCCTGTTCCGGGATGATCGCGCCGGCCAGGAAGTGCTGTTCGAGGCACCGCGCGAAACCATCGTTGCGCACGGCGCCGACGACTTCTTTCCCGCGCTCGCGGCTGCCCAGGCCGCGCATGACAGCGGCAAGTGGCTCGCCGGCTACTTCGCCTATGAGGCAGGCTACCTGCTCGAGCCGAAGCTCCGGCCGCTATTGCCAGAGGGGCGGCGCACGCCGCTGATCTGCCTGGGCGTATTCGACCAGCCATCGGGCCGTGTGCGTCCGCCTGCACCAGGGCCAGCAACCAACGGGCCGATCTTCGACGCTCGCGCCGCATGGTCGGAGGCAGACTACGAACGCCGCTTCAAGCGGCTCCACCAGCACATTCGCCAGGGCGACTGCTACCAGGCCAATCTCACCTTCCCCGTACAGGCGCAATGGACCGGCACGCCGCTCGATGCCTTCGACGCGCTGATTGCGCGCCAGCCGGTGAAATACGGCTCGCTCGTCTCGCTCGGCGGCCCGGTCGTGCTGTCGCGTTCGCCCGAACTGTTCTTCGAGATCGACGGCGAAGGCTGGATCGAGACCCATCCGATGAAGGGCACAGCCCCGCGCGGCAAGACATCAGAAGAGGATGCTGCACTCAGGGAGTTTCTGCGCAACGACGAGAAGAACCAGGCGGAAAACCGCATGATCGTCGACCTTTTGCGCAACGACATTTCGTTGATCAGCGAGGTCGGTTCGCTCGACGTGCCCGAGTTGTTCCGCATCGAGAGCTATCCGACCGTGCACCAGATGGTCAGCACCGTCAGGGCCAAGCTCCTGCCAAGCCTTTCCATCGAGCGCATCTTCGCTGCCCTTTTCCCCTGCGGCTCGATAACAGGTGCGCCGAAGATCCGTGCCATGGAAATCCTCCACGATCTCGAAGGCACGCCGCGCGACGTCTATTGCGGCTCCATCGGCTGGATCGCGCCCGGCGGCACCATGCGCTTCAACGTGGCGATCCGCACCATCACGCTCTTCCCCGATGGCGAGGCCGTCTACAATGTCGGCGGCGGCGTGGTGTTCGATTCGACGGCAGAAGCGGAGTATGCGGAATGTCTTCTGAAAGCACGCTTCGCGACCGGCTCGGTGCCGGCTTCGAGCTGATCGAGACACTGCGCTGGGAGCCCGAAAGCGGCTTCCTGCGCGGCGACCGCCATCTCGCCCGGCTCGCGGCCTCGGCGGAGGTACTCGGCTTCGCCTTCGACCTTACGGCCGTCAGGCAGGCTTTGGCGAAGGCCGCCACCGGCGACACGCCGCTCAGGGTTCGCCTCGCCCTCTCCCAAGACGGCAAGGTCGGTGTGACCAGGCAGGCCTTCGCGCCGCTGTCGCCCGACACGCTGTGGATCCTGTGCATCGCCACACCCCGGCTTGCCTCGACCGACACGCTCCTGCGCCACAAGACCACGCGCCGGCAGGCCTATGACGCCGCCCGCGCCGAGTTTGCCCGCGATGCGGCCGACGAAGTGATCCTGCTCAATGAGGCAGGGCAGGTCTGCGAAGGCACGATCACCAGCCTCTTCCTCGATATGGGCAACGGCGCCCCGCTCAGGACCCCAGCGCTTACCTGCGGCCTTCTCGCCGGCGTGCTGCGCGGAGAGCTGATCGAGAAAGGCGAGGCAGTGGAGGCCAATCTGACCATCGACGATATCGCCAGCGCGTCGAAGATCTTCGTAGGCAACTCGCTGCGCGGGCTCATTGCCGCCAGACTGGTCCAATGAGCTGAGATTGCCGGCATGCGAGGCAAAGGCTAAGTCATCCCAACCTCAGGAAGCGACAGGTTCGGATGACCGCTGTAGTTACGCACACGCCCTATGACGGCACATCAAAACCCTTCGCCATCGGCCTGAAGCAGGCGGAGCCGCGCGACTGGATCGAGCTTGACGGCCATCTCGGCGCTTATCTGGCCGAGAAGGACAGGCTTTACACCGAAGTGCCCGACAAGGTGTTCGTCGCCGAGCCGGAAACGCGGGCGGCCCAGCAGGAGGTGCTGGACTTGCTGGTCGCGCATCTGACCGAGCGCTTCCCCCAGACCTATCGCCTCGAAGGCGAGCGCTGCCTCATCGCCGGCATGGATCGCGCCATCGACATCGCCAATCCCGGCGACAATCCCCTGATCGCCGCCTCGAAGCTGGTGCAGGAAGACCTGATCCTGATGCGGCAGGGCGAGGATGGCTGGCGGCTGGCCGCCGGATCGCTGTGTTTCCCCTCGTCGTGGAAGCTGACCGAAAAATTCGGCCTGCCGATCCACCACATCCACGGCCCGGTGCCCGGCTTCGGCCCCGGCACGCGCATGGCCGAACTGATCGCCCGCATGTTCGACAAGCTTGCCGTGCTGGTCGAGCGCTTCAACTGGTCGATCCAGGCCAATGGCGATCTCTACCATCCACTCTCCGACCGCCAGCGCATCGCGCGTTCGGCCGAGACGCACTCGACCTTTGCCGATGCCGACGCTGCGGGACGCGCCTTCATCCGGGTCGAGCGGCAGACGCTGCGAAAGCTGCCGGTGTCGGGCGACATCCTGTTCACCATCCGCATCTATCTCGATCCGCTGGCGGTGCTTGCGCGTCATGAGGACCGCGCCCGGCTGGCCGCCTCCTTCACCGATCAGCTGATGAGCCTCGACCGCGACCAGCTCGACTACAAGGGCCTCTCCGCCGATCGTGACAGGCTGGTTGGCTTCCTCAACGGCATGGCTCCAGCCGGCTAACAATAGCGGCATAACGTCCGGTTCCTACAGCATCTAGGAAGCGGATTCGCTTTATTGCCATAAGCATGTATGGTTTAGGCGTTGAAGCCGGGTCAATCGTGGCCCGGCTCTTTTAGTGTGAGAAGGAGTGCCATAAAAAATGGCGAATGAAAAATGGTCCGTCTACGGTGAGATTACTGGTCCTGTTGTGATGATCGGCTTCGGCTCGATCGGTCGTGGAACGCTCCCCCTCATCGAACGCCATTTCAAATTCGACAAGTCGCGCATGGTGATTATCGATCCCAGCGACGAAAACCGAAAACTCGCGGATGAGCGTGGCATCAAATTCATCCAGGAGGCGGTAACCAAGGACAATTACAAGGAGCTGCTGACGCCCCTGCTGACCAACGGCGGCGGCCAGGGCTTCTGCGTCAACCTGTCGGTCGATACCGGCTCGGTCGACCTCATGCATCTCAGCCGCAAGCTTGGCGCGCTCTATGTCGACACCGTCATCGAGCCCTGGCTCGGTTTCTACTTCGACAACAGCGCCGACAATAGCGAGCGCACCAACTACGCCCTGCGCGAAACCCTGCTCGCCGAAAGGCGCAAGCACCCCGGCGGTCCGACCGCCGTTTCCACCTGCGGCGCCAACCCGGGCATGGTCTCGTGGTTCGTCAAGCAGGCGCTGGTCAACCTCGCCAACGATCTCGGCCTCGAATTCGAGGAGCCTGCGCAGCAGGATCGCGACGGCTGGGCAGCGTTGATGAAGAAGGCCGGCGTCAAGGGCATCCACATCGCCGAGCGCGACACCCAGCGCACCAAGAACCCCAAGCCGATGAACGTGTTCTGGAACACCTGGTCGGTCGAGGGCTTCATCTCCGAGGGCCTGCAGCCGGCCGAGCTGGGCTGGGGTACCCACGAGACGTGGAAGCCCAAGAACGCCAAGAAGTTCAAGAAGGGCTGCAAGGCGGCGATCTATCTGGAGCAGCCGGGCGCCAACACCCGCGTCCGCACCTGGTGCCCGACGCCTGGCCCGCAATACGGCTTCCTGGTGACGCATAACGAGGCGATCTCCATCGCCGACTTCTTCACCGTGCGCTCGAAGAAGGGCAAGGTCATCTATCGCCCGACCTGCCACTACGCCTACCACCCCTGCAACGACGCGGTTCTGTCGATGCACGAGATGTTCGGTGCTGCCGGCAAGCCGCAGCCCGTCCATCACGTTCTCGACGAGGACGAACTGGTCGACGGCAAGGACGAGCTCGGCGTGCTGCTCTACGGCCACGACAAGAACGCATACTGGTACGGCTCGCAGCTGACGCTCGAGCAGGCCCGCAAGCTTGCGCCTTATCAGAACGCCACCGGCCTGCAGGTGACCTCGGCCGTGCTCTCCGGCATGGTCTGGGCGCTCGAGAACCCCGAGGCCGGCATCGTCGAGGCCGACGAGATGGACTACAAGCGTTGCCTCGAAGTGCAGCAGCAGTATCTCGGACCGGTCAACGGCCACTACACCGACTGGACCCCGCTCGACGGCCGCCCCGGCCTGTTCGAGGAGGACATCGACAAGGACGACCCCTGGCAGTTCCGCAACATCCTGGTGCGCTGATCGGCGTCACCGGAAAAGAAAAGGGCGCCAGACGGCGCCCTTTTTGTTTGTGGCGATAAAGCCCGCGACTACTTGCGCAGCTCTGCCTCGATGTCGTCGAGCGCCTTGTCCTTGCCGATGCCGGTGAGGAAGGCGAGGCCCTTGATGACCGGCACCGTGACCGACGCCGAGATCGGCGTGGTGGCAACGATCAGGTCGACATTGTCGGCCAGGCTGGGCACCTCGGTTGCCTTGCACTGCATGGCGTTGAAAGTCAGCCCGCGCGCCTTCATTGCCTCGGTGACGGTGGCGTTGACGGCGGTCGAGGTGGCGACGCCTGTGCCGCAGGCGAAAAGAACGGTTTTCTGTTTGGCCATCGTGAAATCCCCCTGTTAGCCCAGTGCAGCGGCAACGTCGGCTGCGGATGCAGCACGGCTCAGCCCGGCAAGGGCCTCTTCGCTCTGGATCGTGTCCATGATTTCCTGAAGCATGTCTATCTGCTTGTCCTTGTCGTTGATCGCAAGCAGGAACACGTAACCGACAGGAACCGCCTCGTCGGGGTCTTCCATGTTGGCGAAGTCGACCGGCTGCGACAGCACCGCCAGTGCAATGCCCGGCTTGATGACATGTTCGGGATCGGTGTGCGGAATGGCGACATTGAGCGCGTAGCCGAGCGGCAGGCCGGTGGGCATCGTCGCCTCGCGGCGGACAACCGCGTCGGCATAGCTGCCCTTCACATAGCCCAATGCCTCGAGCTTGCCCGCGAGCAGGCGGATGACGGCTTCGCCATCAGTGGCATCGACCCCGAGCGCGATTGCTTCGGGGTCGATGTGGTTCATGAGGGCTCGCGCCATCCTTGTCTCCTTGTGGCGGAGCCGGCGGCACATGCCGTCGGCTCCGGTATCTCGGTTCAGCCTGAGGTCGCGTAGCGCACGCTGCCGGCCTCGGTGCCTTCGCCGTCATCCTCGGCGCCGGCTGCCCGTTCCCAGGCCGCGCTGTTGCGGCGGTAGAGGAAGAACAGCGCCGCGATGATGGCCGCCAGCAGCACCAGCCCGCCGATCGCCAGCCACTGGATGGCTTCGATGATCACGTAAGGCACCCACAGGAAGCCGTCGACGACGGAGGTGATCTGCACAGCGTTCGCAGGCATCTGGAAGCCCGACGACACGGCAGCGCTGGTGAACAGCGGCGCAAGCGCGTTGGCGACGTAGAAGCCGAGAGCGAGCGTGACGGTGCCGACGATCACCATGCGGAAGACGTTGCCCTTGAGCAGCGGCGCGGTCATGGCGACGATGAACGGGATGACGGCAAGGTCGGCGAACAGGATGACGCGGTTGCCCGGCAGGATGATCGACAGCACGATGGCGATCGGCACCAGGATCAGCGACGACGAGATCGCGGCCGGATGGCCGATCAGGATTGCCGAGTCCAGACCGACCAGCAGCTCGCGGTCGCCGGTGCGCTTGCGCACGAATTCCTGGGCAGCGTCGGAGACCGGCAGCAGTCCTTCCATCAAGACCTTCACCATGCGCGGCAAGAGCAGCATCACGGCGGCCAGCGTCATGCCCGTGGTCAGGACCTTGGACAGCACCGTGCCGAAATCGCCAGCGTTGTAGTAGGCGATCAGGCCAAGCACGAGGCCGATGATCAGGCCGAGCACGACAGGTTCGCCGAACACGCCGAAGCGCTTCTCGATGGTCTCCGTCGAGATGTTGATGCGGTTGATGCCGGGGATGCGGTCCATGATCCAGTTCAGCACGATGGCGATGGGCAGGATCTGCGCCGAGGCGAGATGCGGCACGGAAACGCCGGGGATGCCATAGAACTGCTGCACGGCGCGGGCCGACCAGTCGGCAAACAGCAGCGCAAGTGCGGCAACCAGCGCTGCGACCGCCAGTCCGTAACCGAGGCTGCCCGTGGCAGCGGTCGCCAGCGAACCGACGAAGGCGAAGTGCCAGAAGTTCCAGACGTCGACGTTCAGCGTGCGCGTCAGTCGCAGCAGCAGCAGCGCGATGTTGACGGCGATGCCGATGGGGATGACCCACAGGCCGACAGACGAGCCGAAGGCGATGGCCGCGGCCGACGGCCAACCCACGTCGACGATGTCGCGCTGGATGCCGGTGTTGGTGACAATGGCCTTGGCCACGTCGCCGATCGAGCCCAGCATCAGGCCGAGCACGAGATTGATGCCGATGAAGGCGACGCCGATGGTGATGGCGGCGCGGAACGCCTTGCCGACCTTGGCGCCGAGAACCACGGCAATGATGAAAATGACGATGGGCAACAGCACCGTTGCGCCAAGCGTGTCCACGGCCGACTTAAGGCCGGTCAAAAACGCATCCATGATGCTCCCCCCAGACTCCAAAAGAATGTCCCGGGCCCTCCAGCCTCAGAACATTTGTGCTTCAACGCATACGAAAGTTACATCGATTCCTGAGCCTGTCAATCAGGCTTGGCAGCTGTATCGGTTGGAACGAATGGGCCCGCCGGCCGTTCGGTGGTGTCGGCACCTCGTTTCGACTGTCGACAGGGGCGGCCAAAGCCTTGCCTTCGCCATCAAATCGGGCGATTGAAGGCTGGCGGACTGAGGAGAGGATTCTTGATGACGACTTCGCGCAAAATTCGTTCGGCCGGAGTGATGGCATTGCTCGCGGCCGCCTTGGCTGGCTGCACGACCGGCGGCGGCGGTGTTTCGGGCGGTGGCGCTCCAGTGCGGGCGCAGAGCGGCGTTGAAGGCGCCTGGCTCGATGCCAAGGGCACCGGTCTTTCGACCTTCCAGGCCGGCGCGTTCCAGACTGTCGCCACCGACACCGGGCAGAAACTGTCCGACGGCACCTATGTCATGACCGGCGCCAACTCGGTCCAGATCAACGGCACCTCGCTGATCCGCCAGTCGCCGATCAGCTTCAACTGCCTGCTGATCTCGGCCAACCAGCTGAACTGCACCAGCTCGACCAACCAGCAGTTCACCCTGACCCGTCGCGTCTGATCCTGCCGGCGCCTGCGCAAGTGGGCGCCGCACACGATCGAACGAACCCGCGCGCGGCACCCAGAGCCACGGAAATGTCGTTTCGCAGGCGTTAAGTAAGCCGGCTTTCGGCCTCAGATTCTCCCTTGCATCCGAAAATTCGGAATGTGAACATGGCCCCAAGGAATGTGTAACATTCCGGTCAAGCGAAGGCGGTAAATGCCTCGCGGGGGTCATTCGGGAGAATTCATTATGAAGAGATTGGCTGCCATTGCGGCTTTGTCGGCATCGGCCTTCGGATATTCCGTCGCGCCGTCATTCGCCGACTATACTTTGACGATTCTTCACTTCAACGACTGGCATAGCCGGATCGAAAGCAACAACAAGTTCGAATCGACCTGCTCGGCCGAGGAAGAGGGCAAGGGCGAGTGCATTGGCGGTGCGGCGCGCCTGGTGACCGCGATTGCCGACCAGCGCAAGAAGCTGGAAGGCCAGAACGTGCTGCTGCTCAACGGCGGCGACAACTTCCAGGGCTCGCTGTTCTACACCACCTACAAGGGCGCGGTCGAAGCCGAGTTCCTCAACCAGATGAAGTTCGACGCCATGACCGTGGGCAACCACGAGTTCGACGACGGCGAGGACGCGCTGGTGCCCTTCCTCGAGAAGATCCAGTTCCCGGTGCTCTCGGCCAACGTCCATCCGAACGCCCAGTCCAAGGTCGGCGACCGCATCAAGCCGTCGATCGTGCTCGAGGTCGGCGGCCAGAAGATCGGCATCGTCGGCGCCGTGACCAACGACACGCCTGAAGTCGCCTCGCCCGGCCCCAACATCGCCATCGAGGACGACGTCAAGAACATCACCGCCGAAGTCGAGAAGCTGAAGGCCGCAGGCGTCAACAAGATCATCGCTCTGACCCATGTCGGTTATCCGCGCGACAAGGAGATGATCGCCAAGATCCCAGGCGTCGACGTTGTCGTCGGCGGCCATTCGCACTCGCTTCTGTCGAACACCGACGCGAAAGCCGAAGGCCCTTACCCGACGATGATCGACAACCCCGAGGGCTACAAGGTCCCGGTTACCCAGGCGGCGTCCTATTCCAAGTATCTCGGCGAGTTCACCGTCACCTTCGATGACAACGGCGTCGTCAAGGAAGCCAAGGGCGACCCGATCTATCTCGACAACTCGATCAAGCCGGATGAAGCCGTGCTCGCCCGCATCAAGGAGCTCGGCGCCCCGATCGAGGAGCTGAAGAACAAGGAGGTCTCCGAGACCACTGCGCTCATCGACGGCAGCCGTGAAAACTGCCGCGCCCGCGAATGCACCATGGGCAATCTGATCTCCGACGCCATCCTCGACCGCGTCAAGGACCAGGGTGTCACCATCGTCTTCCAGAACGGCGGCGGCATTCGTGCCTCCATCGACCAGGGCGTCGTCACCATGGGTGAAGTGCTGACGGTGCTGCCCTTCCAGAACACGCTCGCCACCTTCCAGCTGTCCGGCAAGGATATCGTCGCCTCGCTCGAGGCCGGCGTCAGCGAGATCGAGGAAGGCAAGGGCAAGTTCCCGCAGGTCGCCGGCCTGAAGTATTCGTTCGACAAGTCGGTCGCGGCCAATGCCGGCCGCGTCAAGTCGGTCGAGGTGATGGACGGCGGCGCCTGGAAGCCGATCGACGAAGCCAAGGTCTACACGGTGGCGACCAACAACTACGTCCGCCAGGGCGGCGACGGCTACAAGCTGTTCGCCTCGAACGCCACCAATGCCTATGACTACGGTCCGAGCCTTGAACAGGTTGTCGCCGACTATCTCGGCAAGAACCGTCCGTTCACGCCGAAGCTCGACGGCCGCATCGTCGAAATCGCCACCAATACGCCTGCGCCGGCTGCCGAGCCGGCAAAGCCCGCCGAAGCAGCTCCCGCCCCTGCAACTCCGGCAGCACCCGCTGCCGAAGCTCCGAAGCCTGCTGAAGCCGCACCGGCTGCGACCGCTCCGGCCGCCGCCGCTGCCCAGAAGCACACCATCGCCGCCGGCGACACCTTCTGGGACCTGGCCAAGAAGTATCTCGGCAACCCGACCAAGTGGAAGGCGATCGCCGAAGCCAATCCGGAAGCCAAGGCCAAGGACCTGCACATCGGCGGCACGCTGGAAATCCCGGCCGCCAACTGATAGGTCAAACCCGACCTGACAAGCCCGCCCGGCACGCCGGGCGGGTTTTTTCATTTGGGGTATAGGGAATAGCGAATAGGGCCAGCGCGACCCGTGGGGCGCCCGAGCCTATTGGGGCTGCCTTCTCTACTCACTATTCGCTATTCCCTATTCGCTACCTCAGGGTGCGGCCAGACGCGACATTGAACGGCCGCCCCATTCAATTAGGTATCCCGCAGTACGGAGACACCGAATGAACCTGACCACCACCATCGACGAAAAATCCGCCAAGGCGCTCGGCCCGTTTCCCGGCGGCCATCCCCAGGTGAAAAAGGGCAAGGTCGGCGTTCTCCTGGTCAATCTCGGCACGCCTGATGGCACCGACAGCAAGTCGATGTGGCGCTATCTGCGCGAATTCCTCTCCGACCCGCGCGTCATCGAGATGCCCAAGGCGCTGTGGTATCCGATCCTCTACGGCATCGTGCTCAACACGCGGCCAAAGAAGTCGGGCGAGAACTACAAGAAGATCTGGAACACCGAGCGCGACGAATCTCCGCTGCGCACCTATACCCGCGCCCAGGGCGAGAAGCTGGCCGAAGCCCTGCGCGACCTGCCCGACGTCATCGTCGACTGGGGCATGCGCTACGGCAATCCCTCGACCAAGAGCGTGGTCCAGAAGCTGATCGCCCAGGGCTGCGACCGCATCGTCATGTTCCCGCTCTACCCGCAATTCTCGGCAACGACGACCGCGACCGCCAGCGACCAGCTGTTCCGCGCGCTGATGGAAATCCGCGCCATGCCGTCGATCCGCACGGTTCCAGCCTATTACGACGAGCCGGTCTATATCGAGGCGCTGGCCCGCTCGATCGAACAGCATCTGGCCAAACTCGACTTCGAGCCGGAGGTGATCCTCGCCTCCTACCACGGCATCCCGAAACCCTATTTCGAGCGCGGCGACCCCTATCACTGCCATTGCGTCAAGACGACAAGGCTTCTGCGCGAACGGCTCGGCATGGACGACAAGAAGCTGATGACCACTTTCCAGTCGCGCTTCGGTGCACAGGAATGGCTGCAGCCCTACACCGACAAGACCGTCGAGCGGCTGGCCAAGGAGGGCGTCAAGTCGATCGCCATCGTCAATCCCGGATTCTCGGCCGACTGCATCGAGACACTTGAGGAGATCGCCGGCGAGAACGCCGAGATCTTCCACCATGCCGGCGGCAAGAATTTCTCTCACATCCCCTGCCTCAACGACAGCCCCGAGGGCATGGCGGTGATCGAGGCGATCACCCGTCGCGAACTGATGGGCTGGGTCTGATCTCTGCCCGTCGGGGCTGCCGCCGGCCCTGACTGTCCTCCAGAACATTTGCCCCCGACATTCAGGCCCCATGTCATTGTAACGATGCTGAAAGCCGCTTAAGTCTTTCGGCATCGAGCCGCGTCAAAGACTTGCGCGCGGCGAACGCGTGGGGAGAGCCGAATGGATTTCAGTGGTTACGATCTGGTTGTTCCGGCCATTGCCATCTTCGCGATCTTTGTCCTGTTCAAGGGCATCAAGACCGTTCCGCAGGGCTTCAACTACACTGTCGAGCGCTTCGGCCGTTACACCAGGACGCTTACCCCCGGCCTCAACCTGATCATCCCCTTTGTCGATAGCATCGGCGCCAGGATGAACATGATGGAGCAGGTTCTCGACGTTCCCACGCAGGAAGTCATCACCCGCGACAACGCCATCGTGGCGGTCGACGGCGTCGCCTTCTACCAGGTGCTGAACGCTCCGCAGGCGGCCTATCAGGTCGCCGGCCTGCAGAACGCCATCCTCAACCTGACCATGACCAACATCCGCACGGTCATGGGCTCGATGGACCTCGACGAGCTTCTGTCGAACCGCGATGCCATCAACGAGCGGCTGCTGCGCGTGGTCGACGAGGCGGCGCACCCGTGGGGCATCAAGGTCACCCGTGTCGAGATCAAGGACATCAACCCGCCGGCCAACCTGGTCGAGTCGATGGCTCGTCAGATGATGGCCGAACGCAACAAGCGCGCCCAGATCCTCGAAGCCGAGGGCCTGAAGGCAGCACAGGTGCTGGAAGCCGAAGGCCGCCGCGAAGCCGCCTTCCGCGACGCCGAGGCGCGTGAGCGCGCCGCCGAGGCCGAAGCGCGCGCCACCCAGGTCGTGTCCGAGGCCATCGCCAAGGGCGATGTCCAGGCGATCAACTACTTCGTCGCCCAGAAATACACCGAGGCGCTGGCCAAGATCGGCTCCGCCGGCAACAGCAAGGTGGTGCTGATGCCCATGGAAGCGTCATCGCTGATCGGCACGCTGGGCGGCATCGGCGAAATCGCCAAGGAGGTTTTCAGGAGCGAAGGCACGGCCGGCGCGCAGCGGCAGTCGCAAGCCCGCACCCCGCGCATTCCGCCCGAGCAGAACTGAGCGGCGCGACAGCGAGGAACCGCAGATGATCGTGCGTTTCATCACCGAGCTCGGCCCCTGGGTCTGGATGCTGCTCGGCTTCGTACTGCTGACGCTGGAGATCTTTGCCCCCGGCGTCTTCCTGCTGTGGATCGGCATCGCCGCGCTGCTGGTCGGTGCGCTGTCGCTACAGCTGTGGGACTGGGCGTCCTGGACCTGGCACGCCCAGGTTCTTACCTTCGTCGTCCTGTCGCTGGCATCGGCCTATCTCGGCAAGCGCATCACCAACAACAGCTCCGAAAGAAGCGACCAGCCGCTTCTCAACCAGCGTGGCGCCCAGATGGTCGGCCGCACCGCGACGCTGACCGAGGCGATCCGGGAAGGCCGTGGCCGCATCAAGCTCGGCGACACCACATGGCGCGTCTCCGGCCCCGACCTGCCTGTCGGCACCCAGGTGCGCGTCGTCGCCGCCGGTGACACCGATCTGGAACTGGTGGTGGAGCCGGTCTGAGCCCGTTCGAGGCCTGAACCGAATTGGTCGAAACCGCCCCAACGGCCCTCATGGCGAGCTTGTCGAACCACGAGGGTGCCGGGCGTTCTCATTTGCAAGAAGTCAGATTAGCCTGACCTTGGTCTAGGCCAAACGGGATATCCCGGGATCGAGGAAGCTAGGCTGCGCCGATCCGGAGCAGATCGTGGAAATGCACGAGGCCGACCGGGCGGTCGCCCTCGACCACGATCAGCGCGCCGATATTGTTCTCGTTGAGCATGGCGATCGCCGCGCCCGCCAACATCTGGCGGGGCACCGTCTTTGGCCGCGTCGTCATGATCTCCTCGACCCGGGTTTCAGCCAGGTTGCGGTCGAGATTGCGGGAAAGGTCGCCATCGGTAACGATACCGGCGAGCTTGCCCTCTGCATCGATGACGCAGACGCAGCCGAAGCGCTTCTGCGACAGCATCCTCACCGCTTCCGGCATCTTGGTGCCGACCGTGACGACCGGCATGCGGTCGCCGGTGTGCATCAGTTCGCCCACCGGCATCAGGCTGGCGCCCAGCTGGCCGCCGGGATGGAAGGTGCGGAAATGATCGGCGGTAAAGCCGCGTGCCTCGAGCAGAGCCACGGCGAGCGCATCGCCGATGGCGAGCTGCAGCAGCGTCGAGGTTGTCGGCGCAAGGCCATGCGGGCAGGCCTCGGGCGACCGCGGCAGCGACAGCACGACATCTGCCTGCCTGGCGAGCGCCGATGCGTCGCCGGCGGTGATGGCGATCAGCGGAATGGAGAAGCGCCTGGAATAGCCGACGATGCCCTTTAGCTCGGCGGTTTCGCCTGACCACGAAATGGCAACAATGGCGTCGTCGCGGGTGATCATGCCGAGATCGCCATGTATGGCCTCGGCGGGATGGACAAAGTAGGACGGCGTGCCGGTCGAGGCGAAGGTGGCGGCGATCTTCTTGCCGATATGTCCGCTCTTGCCGACGCCGGTGATGATGGCGCGGCCGTTGAGCTGGCCGAGCACCGACACGGCGCGCGCGAAAGGCTCACCCAGCGGGCCTTCGAGCGCCGCCACGAGTGCGGCGATACCGGCCTGCTCGGTGGTGATGGTACGAAGTGCCGAGGCGATCGACGCCTGCGGGTCCGGCTCTTTTTTCAGCGATCCAGCGTGCATGGCGCATGCGTTAGCGCGTCATACGCCGGCTGTCCATCAATATTGCCCCTCGGCCTCCCTTCCGGGCGGGCCAGTTCAACACTCCATTAACCATGGCCATTTACCAGTTGCTAAGCACGGCGCAGTTCGCGCCGGCGAAGCAGTGGGTACGATGGCACGGGTCAGGCCGGAGCATAGGGGGCACCTCTTGGGTGCGCGCATCTGCGCCTTGCTGGCAACGGCAAGTGTGGCAGCGGTGCTGTGCGCCGGGCCGGTCCACGCCCAGGATGCCGGGCTGCGCGGCGCGGTCACCGACGACCAGGGCAAGCCTCTGAAGCGCAAGCGTCCCGCTGACGCATCGCAGGACCAGGCAACGGACGCCGACACGCAGAACCAGGCCGAGGACTACCAGCCGGCCAGTCCCGGCGCGGTGCCCGACAAGCCGGCCAACGCCTCGGCCAGCCTGTTCAGTGAACCGCCAAATGCCGACGATGCCTTCGCCAACGACGCGGGCCCCTTGCAGGCGCTGCCGCCGACAACGGCACGCGACCGGGCCAAGGCGCGGCGCGAGCAGCTCGCCGGCCGGCAGCAGCCGGCGAACGCGCCGAAGAAGGCCCCTGCCCCCGAGCAGGATGAAACCACCACCGGCACCGTGCGCCAGCAGACGGTGGATTTCGAGGGCCGCGAGGACAACGGCCCCGAATCCGCGCGCCAGGCAGCGATCGAAGGCCGCAAGCCGCAGCCCGAGCTCAATCCCTACGACCCGACGGGCATCCGCTTCGGCACCTTCGTGCTCAAGCCAAGCCTGGAACAGGGCGTCACCGCGACCTCCAACGCCGATTCGAGTTCGGATGGAAAGTCGGCGATCCTGTCTGAAACCACGCTCCGCCTGAATGCGGCGTCCGACTGGGACAGCCATTCGGCCACCGTCGATGCCTATGGCAACTTCCGCAAGTCGGTGTCCGGGCAGGAGGTCAAGGACGTCACCGGCGGCATCGACGGCCGCCTCCAGCTCGATCTTGCCGAAGACATGCGCGCACTTGCCCGCCTCGGCTACAATGTCCGCCCGGAATCGGCGACCTCGCCCGTCGTCATCATCGGCACCGCCGAGCGCCCCACCCTGCAAACCTTCAGCGGCTCGCTCGGCCTGGAAAAGGATGTCGGCAAGTTGCGCTTCGGCATATCGGGCGAAGCCGTCAAGGAAAGCTATGGCGACGCCGCTCTGTCGGGTGGCGGCACGCTGTCGCAGAAGGACAGGAACTCGACCCTCTACAATGGCAGGCTGCGCATCGGCTACGAGGTGTCGCCGGCGCTGACCCCGTTCGGCGAAATCCAGTTCGGCCGTCGCATCTACGACCTGAGGTTCGACACCGCCGGCTTCGAGCGTTCGGCAAATCAGTTTGCCGCCCTTGCCGGCGTCGAGATCGACATGGGCGAGAAATTCGGCGGCGAGATTTCCGCCGGCTGGGTCGGCCAGACCTTTGACGACGACAGGCTGGGCAGCATCTCCGCCGCCTCCGTCGCCGCAGATCTCCGGTGGTCGCCGATGCGCGGCACCATCGTCACCCTCAACGGCACCACCTCGCTGGAAGGTTCGACGTCGGCAGGCGAAAGCGGCTCAGTACTCTATGCGGCGCGTCTCGGCGTCGAGCGCCAGATGCGCGCCAACCTCACCGGCTTCGCCGCCGCCGGCATCGGCTGGCGCGACTACGCCGGTTCGACCGACCATGATCTGTCCCTCAGTGCCGAGGCGGGCCTCACCTGGTGGCTCAACCGCTACACCGGCCTCACCGGACGCCTGCGCCACGAGACCTTCAGCAGCACGCTCTCCAACCGCGACAGCACCACCAACAGCGTCTTCGTCGGCGTGAAAGTTCAGCGCTAGGGTCTCAGCGTGCCGGCTTCGACTGGTGTCGCCTGCACATCCCGCAATTCGTCATCCTCGACGTAGCAAGTGGAGAGTGTCGCGGATCCATGCCGTGACCGGCAAAGTTGTCGGGACGGTCCAGAACGGCCGGAGCTGCGAGCCCCCAAAACGAGCACCCGGCAGCGCAAGAACGCCCGCCGCCCCGCTCATCCCAATCCTGCCACCGCCTCCTTCACCCCCTGCTCCCCCTCGCCGGCAAACACTTCGCTCATGACAAGCTCGGCCAACGGCAGCCGGTTGCCCCAGCCATGGCGCTCGAGATCTGGGCGCGCGGCGAATTCGCTGACGCGGCCAACGCAGAGATAGGCCACCGGCACGACATGTTCGGGGATCGCCAGCAATGCCTTCAGTGCGTCACGGTCGAGGATACTGACCCAGCCGATGCCGATGCCTTCGGCACGCGCCGCCAGCCAGAGGTTCTGCACCGCGCAAACAGTGCTGTAGAGATCCATTTCCGGATTGTGCCAGCGCCCCAGCGGCGAGTTGGCCGAGCGTGCCCGATCGCAGGTCACGACCAGGTTGAGCGGCGCCTCGCAGATGCCTTCGAGCTTGAGCTTGCGATAGAGTGCCTGCTTCTCCTCGACAATATGCGGCAGCTCCTGCCCGCGCGCCGCGAAAAACAGGTCGCGCACCAGCGCCCGGCGCTTGGCATCGCGGATGATGATGAAGTTCCATGGCTGCATGAAGCCGACCGATGGCGCGTGATGCGCCGCCATCAAAAGGCGCGCCATGACCACGTCGTCTATCGGATCGGGCAGGAAATGGCTGCGCACGTCGCGGCGGGTGAAGATGGCCTTGTAGACGGCGTCCTGCGCCGCGGCATCGAACGAGCCGCAGGCGGTTTGAACATGGGCGGCCGGCATCGCGTGTCCCCTTGCGATAGAAACGGCGTCCGCCCGCCTGTCCATGCGGTGGACCATCTCTGCCGGGCCGGTCTTCTGGCTTCGAGTTCATCCCGCTTTCAGCACCTTCCCATCCTGCCGGACAGTGGCTTTTGCCGATACGGTCCCTCTTACAGCGCTGGGCACGCCACGGAGTTTCACCGTGTTCCCGATTCTCCCGCATGAGCGGGCACCTGGCGGGAGTGTTCTACAGGCCTTGCGGGCCCTTGGCCACCGCGCCGCGCGCCCGAAAATGACGCGCGGGCGACATTGACGGGGCTCAGCGGCTGGGTTTCACCTCGCCCAGAAGCCCTTCGATCACTTCGGCCATGCGGCCGCTGATGTCAGAGCGCGCCAGGGCAAATGCCACATTGGCCTCGACAAAACCTTCCGGCGAGCCGCAGTCGAAGGTCCGGCCGCGATAGTGATAGCCATAAAAGGGCTGCGACTTCTCGAGCTTCAGCATGGCATCGGTCAGCTGGATCTCGTCGCCGGCGCCGCGCTCCTGCTTGGCAAGCAGTTCGAAGATCTGCGGCTGCAGGATGTAGCGGCCGTTGATGAACAGGTTCGACGGTGCCGTTCCCTGCTTCGGCTTCTCGACCATGCCGTCGATGGCAAAACCGGTATGAACGGCCTTTCCCTTGCCGACGATGCCATATTTGTGCGTCTCGGCCGGGTCGCATTCCTGCACGGCGATGATGTTGTTGCCGGTCTCGGCATAAAGCTCGACCATCTCGCGCATGCAGCTCTTTTCCGACTGCATGATCATGTCGGGAAGGAGAAGCGCGAAAGGCTCGTCGCCGACCAGTTCACGCGCGCACCATACAGCATGGCCGAGGCCGAGCGGCACCTGCTGGCGGGTGAACGACGTCTGGCCCGGGGCCGGCTGCAGCTTCTGCAGCCGCTCCAGCTGATCACTTTTGCCGCGCTGGGCAAGCGTATCGTAGAGCTCGAACTGGACGTCGAAGTGATCTTCGATGACCGCTTTGTTGCGGCCGGTGACGAAGATGAAGTGCTCGATGCCCGCCTCGCGGGCCTCGTCGACGACATACTGGATGACGGGACGGTCGACGACCGTCAGCATCTCCTTGGGGATAGACTTGGTGGCCGGCAGAAAGCGGGTGCCCAGGCCTGCGACGGGAAATACTGCCTTGCGAACTCTTTTCATTGCGCGGTCGTCCGAAAGAGAAAAATCGATATCAGGCACAACATTCTCATGCCTGAATTGAAGAATACTGAACGCGTTGGCACAATGGGGTGGCACGAGCAAGGCCGAGATCACGCGATCTTGATTGTGTTGGGCCTTCGGGGGACAATCCGACCCACGGCTTTTAGGTCCCCAGGGGGACTATGGTAAACTGATTGATAACCGGCATCGGCGATGAATCGACTTTCCGAACTCTTCCAGGAGGAAAGAATGCCCCTTCGCAAGACCGCCAGAAGCCTGGCAGGATTTGCCACGATCGCCGGCCTGTCGCTCGCGCTGCTGCTGCCTGCGGGCAAGGCTTCGGCCGAGGCCGGCTTCGAACGCTGGGTCGCTGGCTTCCGCGCCGTCGCCGCCGACAACGGCATTTCAGCGTCGACCTATAACCGTGCGTTCCGAGGCGTCACCTCGGCCGACCTGGAAGTGCTTGAAAAAGCGCGCTTCCAGCCCGAATTCACCGCACCCGTGTGGGACTATTTCGACAACCGCGTCCACGACCAGTCCATCGAGGTCGGCCGCGCCATGGCGCGCAAGTGGAAGCCGTGGCTCGACCGCATCGAGGCCAGCTACGGCGTCGACCGCTACGTGCTGCTCGCCATCTGGTCGATGGAATCGAACTACGGCGAGATTCTCAAGAACGACAAGGTGATGCGCAATGTCGTGCGCTCGCTGGCGACCCTTGCCTATGGCGACGAGCGCCGCTCGAAATATGCCCGCACCCAGTTGATCGCGGCGCTGAAGATCCTGCAGCGTGGCGACATTGACGAGAGCCATCTGATGGGCTCGTGGGCCGGCGCGATGGGCCACACCCAGTTCATCCCGACCAGCTACCAGGCCTACGCAGTCGACGCCGACGGCAACGGCAAGCGCGACATCTGGAACTCGGTGCCGGATGCGCTAGCCACCGCTGCCAATCTGCTCAAGAAGAACGGCTGGCAAGGCGGTAAGACCTGGGGCTACGAGGTCGTGCTGCCCGAGGGCCGAAAGTTCCCGTCGGGCTCGATGACGCTCGACAAGTGGGCGGAACTCGGCGTCGAGCGCGCCAACGGCAAGGCCTTTAAGCGCGGCTCCGATGTCGCCACCCTCAAGGTGCCCGACGGCCGCGGCGGTCCCGCCTTCCTGATGACCAAGAACTTCCAGGTCATCAAGCGCTACAACAACGCCGACAAATACGCGCTGGCCGTGGGCCTTCTTGCCGACGAAATCGCCGGCTATGGTGGTCTTGTCCAGGACTGGAAACGGCCCTTCACCAAGCTCAGCTTCGAAGAGAAGCAGGAGTTGCAGAAGCGCCTGTCGGCTCACGGCTATTATGACGGCAAGGCCGACGGCAAGATCGGCGAGGGCTCGCGCTCCGCAATCAAGGCGTTTCAGGCACAGCTGGGCTTGACGGAGGACGGCCATCCGAGCATGGAAGTGCTCAAATGGCTGCGAAAGAAATAGCCACCGGAGGTTGCGTTTGGCATCGTCGCGTCGCTCGAAAAAAGCCGTTCTGCGCCTGACGATGCCACTGCTTGCGGTGGCGGTCGCCATGACCGCCATCCCTGTCGCAGCCCCTACCCCCGCCTTCGCACAGGACGGCATCTTGCGGCGCTGGTCGCTGCGCGACCTGTTCATGCCGCGCCGTGAGCCGCGCGTCGATCCCTACATCTTCGAAGAGCCTCAGGCCGCGCCGCCCAAGAAGGTCCGCAAAGCGCCGCGCAAGCCCCAGGAAGGGCTTGCCGGTGCGCCGGCCAAGCCGGCACAGCCGGCTGTGCCTGTCGTCGAGAAGGCGGCGGACGCCCGCACCATCCTCGTCATCGGCGATTTTCTCGGCGCCGGCATCGCCGAGGGCCTGACCACCGTTTTTGGCGAGAACGCCAAGGTCCGCGTCATCGACAAGACGAGCGGTTCGTCGGGTCTGGTGCGTGACGACTATTACAACTGGCCCGAGCAGGCGAAGATACTGATCGAGCAGGAGAAGCCTGCCGTCGTTGTGGTCATGCTCGGCTCCAACGACCGTCAGCAGATGCGTGTCGGCGACAACAGAGAACCGCCGATGAGCACCGCCTGGATGAAGGAGTACACCAGCCGCGCCGAGACGCTGGCCAAGGCGCTGTCCGACACCAAGGTGCCCTTCCTCTGGGTCGGCATGCCTGCCTTCAAATCGTCCAAGATGAGCACCGACATGCTCGCCTTCAACGACGTCTACCGCGCCGCGACAGAAGCCGCGAACAGCGAATTCGTCGATGTCTGGGACGGCTTCGTCGATGAAAGCGGTGCCTTCGTCACTTCCGGCCCCGACATGAACGGCCAGCCCGTGCGCCTGCGCTCCGACGACGGCATCAACGTCACCAAGGCGGGCAAGCGCAAGCTCGCCTTCTATGCCGAAAAGCCGCTGGATAAGATCCTCGGCATCACCCCAGGCATCAATGAAGCCGTTGTGCCGGCCGGCCTGCCCCAGGCATCGCCAGGCGAGCTCAAGGTGCCTGAAAACATCGACCGCACCGTACCCGTCTCGCTCGGCGATCCAGAGCTCGATGGTGGTACCGAACTGATGGGCGCGCAGGCCGCGACCGTCAAAAGCGAGCCCAACTCGCCCGGCGAAAAGCTCGTCATCGAAGGCATCGCGCCGAAGGCTCCGGTCGGCCGCATCGACGATTTCTCCTGGCCGCCCAAGAAGGTGCCGGCTTCAGCGAGCACCGAGACCACCACCGCCATCAAGCGATAGCCGAAAATCCCTCGGAGACGAAAAAGGCGCCTTTCGGCGCCTTTTGTGTTTGGAGATTGTCGCGGTTCAGCGCGGCAGCACCGTTGAGCCCATCAGGGCTTCGTCGATGGCGTGGGCTGCCTGGCGGCCTTCGCGGATCGCCCAGACCACCAGCGACTGGCCGCGGCGCACGTCGCCGGCGACATAGAGCTTGTCGATGTTGGTCTTGTAGTCGCGGTCATTGGCCACGACGTTGGACGAGCGGCGGCTGTCGGTTTTGATCTCGAGCTTGCCGTCGAGTTCCTTCACCACGCCGCCTGATATCGGGCCGGCAAAGCCGATGGCGATGAAGGCGAGATCGGCGCGGATGACAAAATCCGTTCCGGGGATCGGCTTGCGCTTCTCATCGACCTCGCAGCACTTCACGCCGGTCAGCTGGCCGTCTTCGCCGATGAACTCGAGCGTCGCCACCTGAAACTCGCGCTGCGCGCCCTCTGCCTGCGACGACGAGGTGCGCATCTTGGTCGCCCAGTAGGGCCACACGGACAGCTTGTGCTCCTTTTCCGGCGGCTGCGGGCGGATGTCGAGCTGAGTGACGCGCACAGCACCCTGGCGGAACGCCGTGCCAACGCAGTCGGACGCCGTGTCGCCGCCGCCGACGACCACGACATGCAGGCCACCGGCAACGATGGGTTCGGACGGCCAGGCGACCGACTGGATGTCTTCCCCGCCGACGCGCTTGTTCTGCTGGACGAGGTAAGGCATCGCGTCATGCACGCCCTTGAGGTCGTCGCCGGGAATGCCGGCCGGGCGCGGTGCCTCGGAGCCGCCGCAATAGAGCACGGCATCGAATTCGGCGAGCATCTCCTCGACCTTCTTGTCGACGCCGACATTGACGCCGCAATGGAAGGTCACGCCCTCGCCCGCCATCTGCTCGACGCGGCGGTCGATATAGTGCTTTTCCATCTTGAAGTCGGGGATGCCGAAGCGCAGCAGGCCACCGGGCCGGCTCTCGCGCTCATAGACATGGACTTCGTGGCCGGCGCGGCCGAGTTGCTGGGCGGCTGCCATGCCCGTCGGCCCGGAGCCGATGACGGCGACGCGTCTGCCGGTCTTCTTTTCCGGCGGATAAGGCCTGATGTAGCCGGTCTCATAGGCCTTGTCGGCAATCGCCTGCTCGACGGTCTTGATGGCGACCGGAATGTCCTCGAGGTTCAGCGTGCAGGCTTCCTCGCAAGGCGCGGGGCAGATGCGGCCGGTGAATTCGGGGAAGTTGTTGGTCGAATGGAGGTTGCGGATCGCGTTTGTCCAGTCGCCATTGTAGACCAGATCGTTCCAGTCGGGGATCTGGTTGTGGACCGGGCAGCCCGTCGGGCCGTGGCAGAACGGAATGCCGCAATCCATGCAGCGCGCCGCCTGCTTTTCCACTTCCTTGTCCGACATCGGCAGCGTGAACTCGCGGAAATGCCGGATGCGATCGGAAGCCGGCTGGTACTTGTGGACCTGCCGGTCGATCTCGAGAAAACCTGTAACCTTGCCCATCGTAGCTCTCGTCAGTCATGCCCAGCGTCTCGGCGCGGGCGTAGAATTCCACCACTTCAAATGAAGCATGCGATGGCGGGCGCCCGTCTTGGGCGCCGCGCCGGCCGGACGGCCGCGGCTATTCCGCCGCGACGTTCATCCGCATGCGCTCCATCTCGATCAGCGCGCGGCGGTACTCCACCGGCATGACCTTGCGGAATTTAGGTCGGTAGCTCGCCCAGTCGTCGAGGATCTGTTTGGCGCGGGTCGAACCGGTGTAGTGCATGTGGTTCGAGATCAGCTGCACCAGGCGCTCCTCGTCATGGCGGGTCATGTCGCCCGACACGTCGACGCGGCCCTTGTGGGCGATGTCGCCGCCGTGATGGTGCAGCTTCTCCAGCATGTCGTCCTCTTCGGGGACCGGCTCGAGCTCGACCATCGCCATGTTGCAGCGCTCGGCGAAATCGCCTTCCTCGTCGAGCACATAGGCGACGCCGCCCGACATACCCGCCGCAAAGTTGCGACCGGTCTTGCCGATAACCACCACCACGCCGCCCGTCATATACTCGCAGCCATGGTCGCCCACACCTTCGACGACAGTGACGGCGCCCGAGTTGCGGACTGCGAAACGCTCGCCGGCCACGCCGCGGAAGTAGCACTCGCCCTCGGTCGCACCGTAGAGCACGGTGTTGCCGACGATGATCGAGTCCTCGGCGACGATCTTGGCATCCTCAGGCGGACGGATGACGATGCGGCCGCCTGACAGGCCCTTGCCGACATAGTCGTTGCCGTCGCCGACCAGCTCGAACGAGATGCCGCGCGCCAGGAATGCCCCGAAGGACTGGCCGGCAGTGCCGGTCAGCTTCACCGAGATCGTGTCCTCACGCAGGCCCTTGTGCTTGAAGCGCTTGGCGACTTCGCCCGACAGCATCGCACCGGCAGAGCGGTCGACGTTGCGGATCGAAGCCTCGATCTTCACCGGCTGGCGAGCTTCGAGTGCTGACTTCGCTTCGGCGATCAGCTTGCGGTCGAGCACATCGTCGATCGGATGCTTCTGGCGCTCGGTCCAGTGTGTCGCCGAAGCAGGCGCATCCGGCTTGTAGAACACCCTGGAGAAGTCCAGGCCACGCGACTTCCAGTGGTTGATCAGCTCGCGCTTTTCCAGGAGGTCCGCGTCGCCGATGATCTGGTCGAGATGGGTGTAGCCCATCTTGGCCAGAAGCTCGCGCACCTCTTCCGCCACGTAGAAGAAGTAGTTGATGACGTGCTCGGGCGTACCCTTGAAGCGCTTGCGCAGCACCGGATCCTGGGTGGCGACGCCGACCGGGCAGGTGTTGAGATGGCATTTGCGCATCATGATGCAGCCCGCCGCGATGAGCGGCGCGGTCGAGAAGCCGAACTCGTCGGCGCCCAGCAGTGCGCCGATGACGACGTCGCGGCCGGTGCGCAGGCCACCGTCGACCTGGAGCGCGACGCGCGAACGCAGGCCATTCAGCACGAGCGTCTGATGCGTCTCGGCGAGGCCCATTTCCCACGGGCTGCCGGCATGCTTGAGCGAGGTCAGCGGCGAAGCGCCGGTGCCGCCATCATAGCCTGAGATCGTGATGTGATCGGCGCGCGCCTTGGCGACACCAGCCGCAACCGTTCCGACGCCCACTTCCGACACCAGCTTGACCGACACGTCGGCTGCCGGGTTGACGTTCTTCAGGTCGTAGATCAGCTGCGCCAGATCTTCGATCGAGTAGATGTCATGGTGCGGCGGCGGCGAAATCAGGCCCACGCCTTGGGTCGAGTGACGGGTCTTGGCGATCGTCGCGTCGACCTTGTGGCCGGGCAGCTGGCCGCCCTCGCCGGGCTTGGCCCCCTGCGCCACCTTGATCTGCATCATGTCGGAGTTGACGAGATATTCCGTCGTCACGCCGAAGCGGCCTGAAGCCACCTGCTTGATCGCCGAACGCTCGGGGTTCACCGAACCGTCGGGCAGCGGCAGGTAGCGGTCCGGCTCCTCACCGCCCTCGCCGGTGTTCGACTTGCCGCCGATCTTGTTCATGGCAACGGCCAGCGTCGTGTGCGCCTCACGGCTGATCGAGCCGAAGGACATGGCACCCGTCGAGAAGCGCTTGACGATCTCGGCTGCCGGCATCACGTCGTCGAGCGCGACCGGCTTGCGGCCGCTCTCTTCCGCCGACTTGATGTGGAACATGCCGCGGATCTGCTGGGCACGTGCCGTTTCGCTGTCGATCTGGGCCGAGAACTCCTTGAAGGTCGACCACGAACCCTGGCGCACGGCATGCTGCAGCGAGGCGACCGCGTCTGGCGTCCACATATGGGCTTCGCCGCGCATGCGGTACATATACTCGCCACCGACGTCGAGCGCGTTGCGCAGCACCGGATCCTCGCCGAAGGCCGACGTATGGCGCTCCACCGTCTCGCCCGAGACCTCGTCCAGGCCGACGCCCTCGATGTTGGTCGCGGTGCCGGTGAAGTACTTCTCGACGAAGTCGGTCTTCAGACCGATGGCGTCGAAGATCTGGGCGCCGCAATAGGACTGGTAGGTCGAGATGCCCATCTTGGACATGACCTTGAGGATGCCCTTGCCGATCGACTTGATGTAGCGGCCGACGACTTCCGAGCCGTCCACCTCAGGCGGGAAATCGCCCCGCTTGTGCATGTCGGTCAGCGTGTCGAAAGCCAGATACGGGTTGATCGCCTCCGCGCCGTAGCCGGCGAGGCAGCAGAAATGATGCACCTCGCGCGGCTCACCCGATTCGACCACCAGTCCAACCGACGTGCGCAGGCCCTTGCGGACCAGATGGTGATGCACGGCGGCCGTCGCCAGCAGCGACGGGATGGCAATCCGGTCCGGGCCGAGCTGGCGGTCGGACAGGATGATGATGTTGTAGCGGCCGGCAACCGCTGCCTCGGCGCGCTCGCACAGGCGCTCGATGGCGCCCTGCATGCCGGCAGCACCTTCCGTGGCCGCGTAGGTGACATCGATCGTCTTGGTGTCGAAGCTTTCCTCGGTGTGGCCGATGGAGCGGATCTTCTCCAGGTCGGCGTTGGTGAGGATCGGCTGGCGCACTTCGAGGCGCTTGCGCCTGGAGGTGCCTACGAGATCGAGGATGTTCGGCCGTGGGCCGATGAACGACACCAGGCTCATCACCAGCTCCTCGCGGATCGGATCGATCGGCGGGTTGGTGACCTGGGCAAAGTTCTGCTTGAAGTAGGTGTAAAGCAGCTTCGACTTGTCCGACATCGCCGAGATCGGCGTGTCGGTGCCCATCGAGCCGACGGCTTCCTGGCCGGTCGTCGCCATCGGCGACATCAGCAGCTTGGTGTCTTCCTGCGTGTAGCCGAAGGCCTGCTGGCGATCGAGCAGCGACACGTCCTTGCGCAGAGCACGCGGCTCAACCGGCTTCAGCTCCTCGAGAATCAGCTGGGTGTTGGCCAGCCACTTCTTGTAGGGATGCCTGTTGGCGATCTCGGACTTGATTTCGTCGTCCGAGATGATGCGGCCCTTGGCCAGGTCGATCAGCAGCATCTTGCCGGGCTGCAGGCGCCACTTCTTGACGATGCTCTTCTCGTCGACCGGCAGCACGCCGGCCTCCGACGCCAGGATCACCCGGTCGTCGTCGGTGACGATGTAGCGGGCCGGACGCAGGCCGTTGCGGTCAAGCGTGGCGCCGATCTGGCGGCCGTCGGTGAAGCACACCGCGGCCGGGCCGTCCCACGGCTCCATCAGCGCTGCGTGGTATTCGTAGAAGGCCTTGCGGTCGGCATCCATCGACTTGTTGCCGGCCCAGGCTTCCGGGATCAGCATCATCATGGCATGCGCCAGCTTGTAGCCGCCCTGGAACAGGAACTCGAGCGCGTTGTCGAAGCACGCCGTATCCGACTGCCCCTCATAGGAGATCGGCCACAGCTTGGAGATGTTGTTGCCGAACAGCTCCGAGTCGACCGAGGCCTGGCGTGCCGCCATCCAGTTGTTGTTGCCGCGCACCGTGTTGATTTCGCCGTTGTGGGCGACCATGCGGTACGGATGCGCCAGCTTCCACGACGGGAAGGTGTTGGTCGAGAAGCGCTGGTGGACGAGGATCAACGCCGTCTCGAAGCGCGGATCGCTGAGGTCCTTGTAATAGGCACCGACCTGGTTGGCCAGGAACATGCCCTTGTAGACGACGGTGCGCGCCGACAGCGACACGCAATAGGCGCCGATGTCCTTGTTGTTGTTCTCGGCGTAGATGCGGCCGGAGATCACCTTGCGCAGCAGATAGAGACGGGCCTCGTATTCCTCGTCATCCTCGATGTCGGGAGTACGGCCGATGAACACCTGGCGGTGGTAAGGCTCGGCGGCGACGATCTCGGGCGCCTTCGACAGCGAGGCGTTGTCGACGGGCACGTCGCGGAAGCCGATCAGCGGCAACCCCTCAGACTGAGCCGACTCGCGGATGATGTCGTCGATATGGTCGCGCATTGCCGCGTCCTGCGGCATGAACCAGTGGCCGACGCCGTACTGGCCGGCCTCAGGCAGGGCGATGCCCTGCTTGGCCATTTCCTCGCGGAAGAAGGTGTCGGGGATCTGCACCAGCACGCCGGCGCCGTCACCGACGAGCGGATCTGCACCCACGGCACCGCGATGCGTCAGGTTTTCGAGCATGAACAGCCCGTCCTTGACGATCTGGTGCGACTTCACACCCTTCATCTGGGCGATGAAGCCGACGCCGCAGGCGTCATGTTCGTTGCGAGGATCGTAAAGGCCATGCGCTGCATAGCCGGTGGTGGTTCGGAGATGATCGGTTTTATTGTTGGCCGCTTTCGTCTGCGCGGCCGGTGCAAAACCCGTCGTCACAGATGGCGTCAACTCCGTCATCGTCTCTTCTCCATTCCGGCCCGTTCCGGGCAGTTCGCTTTGGGACGGCTACGTGCCAGTCCGCTCACCTTCAGATATGCTTCGATATGCATGCGGCGCAGCGCCTTTGGCCGGCACCGAACCGCCAGTCGGGTCAGGCGTAACGGACAAGCTCCGCCCCGGTCACCGACCCCTGCTCACGGCGGCAGACGGACGCAGCGTCATCATACGCCAAATCCGTTCCGCTTTGAGCAGATAAATAAGACAGCACTGCTGTCCTAAATTTCGTATGACAGAATTCTTGAATACGCACAAGACCGATTCACGAATTTTCCGCACTCCGAAAGACAGAAAATTACAACAAAGGCATGCGCTGCGTAATTTTTGAACAGACGGTCAAATCCGGTTTTCGCCTGCCATAAACGATTTCACCGCCATGCACTTGATACAAAAATGCAAATCCGCTCTAGCTCAGAGCAGTCTCCCACAGCCACGTTACGGACGGAAAACATGATCT
Organism: Hoeflea sp. 108; assembly: GCF_000372965.1. NCBI lineage: Bacteria > Pseudomonadati > Pseudomonadota > Alphaproteobacteria > Hyphomicrobiales > Rhizobiaceae > Hoeflea > Hoeflea sp. 108. The sequence goes on from NZ_KB890024.1 coordinate 3,850,909, forward strand.
TCGCATCAGACAATTGGGCCGGCGCCCATCCGAAGGTGGCCGCGCGCCTGCAGGCCAGCACAGCGGGCTTCAGCCGCGCCTATGGCGACGGCGATCTCGATCGCGCCGTCTATGAGCGCTTCGGCCAGGTCTTCGAGCGCGAGGTCGCCGTCTTCTTCGTCGCCACAGGCACGGCCGCCAACTCGCTGTCGCTCGCCGTCTACGGTAAGCCGGGCGGTATCGCCTTCGGCCATCGCGAGGCTCACATCATCGAGGACGAATGCGGCGCGCCGGAGTTCCTTGGATCAGGCTCGCGCCTTCATGCCGTCGATGGCCCGCTCGGGCGCATCGACACCGCCAATCTCGACCGCGCCGTCAGCCGTTTCGCCTGGGAGAACATCCATGGCGGCCGCGCAACCGCGATCTCGATCACCCAGGCGACCGAGGTCGGCACCGTCTACGGCCTCGACCAGATTTCCGAGGTGTCGGCCGTCGCCAAGCGCCACGGCCTGCCGCTGCACATGGACGGCGCGCGCTTTGCCAATGCACTGGTGTCGCTCGACGCCACGCCTGCCGAGATGACCTGGAAGCGCGGCGTCGACATCGTCTCCTTCGGCGGCACCAAGAACGGCTGCTGGTGCGCGGAAGCGATCGTCATGTTCGACCTCGACCGCGCCAAGGACATGCACTTCCTGCGCAAGCGCTCGGCCCAGCTGTTCTCCAAGGCGCGTTTCATCTCGGCCCAGTTCGAGGCCTATTTCGAAGACGGGCTGTGGCTGGAGACGGCCCGCCACGCCAATGCCATGTCGGCCAGGCTGGCGGAGACGATCGAAAGCTCGCCCGTCGCCCGCCTCGGCTGGCAGCCCGAGGCCAACGAGGTCTTCGCCATCATCAACAAGGACGTAGCCAAGAAGGCCCAGGCTGCCGGCGCGGTCTTCTATGAATGGCACGTGCCGGCGTCGCTTGCCGGCAAGGTCCAGGAAAACGAGGCGCTCTATCGCTTCGTCACGTCCTTTGCCACGTCGGCCGAAGACGTCAGCCGCTTCGGCGATCTTCTCCGCTCCTGACAATATGAAAAAGGCGGCACCCGAGGGCGCCGCCTTTTCTCCTTGGGAGGAGCTGTCTGCTTTAGTTGACCGTATTGGTCTCGATCTGCTTGGCCTTGGCGGCCGCGGCAGTGATCTCGATCTTGCGGGGCTTGTGCTCTTCGGGAATGTTGCGCTTCAGGTCGATGTGCAACAGGCCGTTCTTGAGATTGGCGCCTACGACCTCGACATGGTCGGCAAGCTGGAAGCGGCGCTCGAAGGCACGCGAGGCGATGCCGCGATAAAGCAGCTCCGAGCCTTCGCCGGCACCTTCAGTGCCACGCTCGCCCTTGACCGTCAGCACGTTGCGATGGGCTTCGATCGAAATGTCGGTTTCCGAGAAGCCGGCAACCGCCATGCTGATGCGGTAGGCATCCTCGCCGGTGCGCTCGATGTTGTAGGGTGGATAGCTGGTGCCGCCTTCGGGCTGGCTGAGGCCGTCGAGCATGCCGAACAGGCGATCGAAACCAACGGTTGAGCGATAGAGCGGGGAAAAATCGACTTGACGCATGGTGTTCTCCAGTGAGCAACAAAGTTTGCGTATGACCCGTGCCGGCACCCTTTCTGGCGTCCCGGCGGTGGTCAGCGGCCCCGTATTGGGCGCCGCAGGAGACATTTGGGGGTGCCCCAAAGCCATTTCAAGACGTTGCGACCAGAGGTTTTCCGGCGGCCATTTATGAACCGAAAATGAACCGCCCCTTCGGCATCCGTTCAGGCCGGGCGGCTTAGAGTGCACCCAAGTTCAGACAAGGGCGGCGCCGAGAGCCCCGCCCATAAGGCCGAACCGGGTTGTAACGTCCCTTCCTCCCGGATCGACAGAGGCCGGAGGCAAACCGCAAGTTGCCTCCGGCCTCATAGTTTGCGGCCACCGTCACAGCGCCGCGCATCCTTTCGGACGCTCCCACACTGTGAACTGGATGCCCGCCCGCGTCGGAATTCCTTTGATTTTCGCAGCCACCCTTTCTATCACCCTCAGTTGTAGCCTGATCCCCGGCAGCGAGTTCCGAAGCGCCTGATGACGGACCTGTTCCACGAAATCCCCGGCAATCCGGTTCCCGAACGCGCCAAGACCGGCGACTTCACCGCCCATGACGGCAAGCGCCTGCGCTACGCCCTGTTCCCGGCGACCAACCAGCCCTTCAAGGGCACGGTGATCCTGCTCAACGGCCGCAACGAGTGCATCGAGAAATATTTCGAGACTGTCCGCGATCTCACGGTGCGCGGGCATGCCGTGGCGACGTTCGACTGGCGCGGCCAGGGTGCTTCCGAGCGGCTGCTGCGCGATGGCCATCGTGGCTACGTCAAGAGTTTCGACCACTACGTCCGCGACCTCGAGGCCTTCTTCGAGCAAATCGTCCTGCCCGACTGCCGCGGCCCGTTTTTCGTGCTCGCCCATTCGAGCGGCGCATTGATCGCCCTGCTTGCGGCACCCGTCATGGCCAACCGCGTCCAGCGTATGGTGCTCGTCGCCCCGTTCATGTCGGTGGTTGGCGCGCCCCTGTCGATGAAAGCCATCAAGCGCATCACGACCTTGCTCTGCTGGCTGGGCCTGGGACGCCTCTACGCCGCCTGGGGGCCAAGGCCGCGCGAGGGCACGCCCTTTGCGATCAACAAGCTGACCAGCGACGAGCGCCGCTACCGCCGCAACATCCTGCTCTATGAGACCTATCCGACGCTTTCAGTCGGCGGCCCCACGGTCGCCTGGCTGCGCGCTGCGGCCAAAGCGTCGGAAACGGTGCGCGATCCAGCCTTCATCGCAGCCCTCAAGGTGCCGATGCTGATCGTCACTGCCGGGGCCGACGAGGTGGTGGCGACAAGGGATATCGAGGCTTATGCCCGCAACACGCGGGCCGCGTCGCTGCTCACCATCGACGGCTCCCGCCACGAGATACTGCAGGAAGCCGACATCTATCGCGAGCAGCTGATCGCCGCCTTCGAGGCCTTCATCCCTGGAACGCCGGCACTGGTAGACGACGACAACGACTGAAAGCCCGCAGCCGGCCGCACCCCGGCCGCAGCCGGCTCAGCCTGCCAGCACCGCCATCGCCGCCTTGTGCAACTCAGGCGTCGCCGCCGCGATGATGTCGCCGCCATTCTCCGCTGGCCCGCCGTCGAAGGTGGTGACGATGCCGCCGGCCTGCTCGATGATCGGGATCAGGGCCACGATGTCATAAGGCTTGAGGCCCGGATCGACGACGATGTCGACCTGCCCGGCGGCCACCATGGCGAAGGCGTAGCAATCGGTGCCGTAGCGCGCCAACCGCACTTTGCTCTCGAGCACGTCGTAACGCTTGCGCATCTCGCCCTTGAACAGCGACGGCGTGGTGGTGAACATCGTTGCGTCCGCAAGCGACGTCGTCTTGCGCACCGAAAGCGCGCGCGGCCCGCCCGGCCCCTCATAATGCGATCCCTTGCCGTCGGCATAAAACAGCTCACCGGTGAAGGGCTGGGACATGATACCTGCAACCGCATCGCCGTCCACCGTCAGCCCCACCAGCGTGCCCCAGACAGGCAGGCCGGAAATGAAGGCACGGGTGCCGTCGATCGGGTCGATCACCCAGACATGGCTGTTGCCGGTGTTTTCGCTGCCATGCTCCTCACCGAGGATGCCATGATCGGGGAATTCAGCGTTGATCAGCGCACGGATGGCGCGTTCTGCCTCCTGGTCGGCCTCGGTGACCGGATCGAAACCGCTGGCGAGCTTGTTTTCCACCGCCGACAGGCGGCGAAAGCGCGGCAGCGTCTCGGCTGCTGCGGCACGTGCGATCCGTCGCATGAACTCGGCTTCGACCATCATTCACCCCCAATGCCTGACGCATGTCTTGCTGTTGCGTGGATGACACGCCCAGCACCGCGTCGGCAATAGCCACATCACCATGAATTAAAAAAGCCCGAAGCGCCTTGACTTTTGTGCACCGCACAATAATCTCGAAGTCGGACAGGATTTGTCCTGTCCATGCCCTCCTTGGGCGTTTCCTCCCTAGACTTCGACCGCTCTCCGGAGCGGTCTTTTTTTTAGCGGGTTCAGCGGCTTACCTATTCCGCTGCAGCCTATTCGGCAGCCAATGGCAGGTCGAGGAAATGATGGTCCGGCAAGGCCATCAGATCGGCGGAAAACCGCGCCAGATCGTTTGCCAGCGCATCGAACCCCTGGGATTTCTGCAGCGTGCGCTCATCCATGTAGAGGCCGCGATTGATCTCGATCTGCAGCGCATGCAGGTTGCGCGCCGGCCGCCCGTAATGCTCGGTGATGAAGCCCCCGGCATAGGGCCTGTTGTGCGCCACGGAATAACCCATCGCTGCAAGCAGGCTGATCGCGCATTGCGAAAGGGCCGATGTGGCCGAGGTGCCGAAGCGGTCGCCGACGATGAAGTCGGGCCGCATGCCGCTTTCGCCGATGCGGATCGAAGCCGGCATCGAGTGACAATCGACCAGGACGGCATAGCCGAAGCGCGCATGGGTGCGCGTCACAAGCCGCTTCAGCGCCTCGTGATAGGGTTTGTAGACGCATTCGATGCGCCCCACCGCCTCCGACAGCGGCAACCGGCCAGAATAGATGTCGAGCCCCTCGCCCACCAGCTTTGGCACCGTGCCGAGCCCCCCGGCGACACGCGCCGAGCGGATGTTGGCGAATGGCGGCACCGGCTCGGCGAACATTCGGGGGTCGAGTTCCCACGGCTCGCGGTTCACGTCGAGATAGGCACGGGGGAAATGCGCCGTCAGCATCGGCGCGCCGAGAGTTACGGCAGCACCGAACAGCTCGTCGACATAACAATCCTCGGACCGCCGGATCGCCATGGAATCGAGCTTGGACATGGCAAGGAAGCGTTCGGGATAGCAGCGGCCGCTATGCGGCGAATTGAACACGAATGGCACACGCTGCTCGGCGCTCGTCCGGACCTCGAACGGGGGCAGCACCGAGAAATCTTCGGCTGGGGTCATCTTGCCTGAACGACCTGCGGGCGACGCTTGTTCATTGAATGAAATTGCCACCTGCGTGAGTTCGTGTCCAGCGTTGCGCGGCGGCATCGCAAAGCCCGGCCCGTGCCGCGGTGTCAGCCATTGCGGGCGGCATTCACTTGATGTTTACCGTCCCGGACTCATATAGAAGATGGTTAACGAAGCCCCTGCTGGGGGGCGGCTTCGACCGCTGATTCGGACGGGATACTGATGGCACGCATTCTTCTGGCAGAAGACGACGACGACATGCGTCGCTTCCTGGTCAAGGCGCTGGAACGCGCCGGCTACCAGGTGAGCGATTTCGACAATGGCGCAAGCGCTTACGAGCGGCTGCGCGAGGAACCCTTTTCGCTGCTCCTGACCGACATCGTCATGCCGGAAATGGACGGCATCGAGCTGGCGCGCCGCGCCACCGAGATCGATCCAGATCTCAAGGTGATGTTCATCACCGGCTTTGCCGCAGTGGCGCTCAATCCCGATTCGAAGGCACCGCGCGACGCCAAGGTGCTGTCGAAGCCGTTCCACCTGCGCGATCTCGTCAACGAGGTCGAAAAGATGCTGCACGCCGCCTGAGGCTGCACTCGAGAAAAGAGATTCGCTCCCTGCGCGGGGCGATTCTTGCTTTGCCGGCGCCGTATCGCCCTTTCGCACCCTGTGCCGCGTGCGGCGCAGCGCCATCTTCCCCAGCGTCTACCGGGGTTTTGAACAAAGGCGCAAATTTCCGTCAAACACGCTATTGACGCGCCGGATCAAAAATGGTGTATCCGCCCCATCGGATGGGCGTGTAGCTCAGCGGGAGAGCACTGCATTGACATTGCAGGGGTCACAGGTTCAATCCCTGTCACGCCCACCATCCAAATCAAGCACTTAGATGCAAAGATGCCAAGCGCCCGGCAGGTTCGACAAACCTCCGCAGGCGCTTTTGTCATGTCCGCAATTGAATCGGACCGTGCTCCTGCGGCTGCGTTTCCCAGTGCCCGCTGATGCAGCGATCTCGCCTGACGGTGGGGTCGCAAGCCTGCGGATGACGCCGTCATACCACTGACACGTGCACGCAAGACAACCGCGCCGCACGGCAAGCGGAAGGCAACACAATGGCAGAGATCATTTTCCTGCACGGCGCATCGAGCAGCGGAAAATCCACCATCGCGCGGGCTTTGCAGGCCCGCATCGAAAAGCCGTTCTGGCATATCTCGATCGATCATCTGCGCGACTCAGGCGTTCTTCCGCTGGGCCGTTTCCGCAATGGGGACTTCGTCTGGGCCGATGCCAGAAAGGCGTTCTTCGACGGGTTCCACGCGTCGCTTGCCGCTTATGCCGACGCCGGCAACAACCTGATCCTCGAGCACATTCTGGATACGGAGGGGTGGCTCGAAGTGCTTTCCAGCTCCTTAGAGCGCCACGACGTGTTCTTCGTCGCCGTGCATTGCCCGCTCGACCTGCTGATCGAGCGCGAAGCGGCACGCGGCGACCGGCCGCTCGGCAGCGCCAGACGCGACCACGAAACGATCCATGCCGGCAAGACTTATGACCTGGAACTGAACACGACTGACGGCACGGATGCCAATGTCGAGACGGTGCTCAAGGCCTGGCGCGAGACACGCCGCTCGTCGAGCTTCAGCCGTCACAGGGGCCGGGCCGGGCTTGAGCTTACCGCTCGGCCAAGCTGACACCGGCGACAGGAATTACCTGCCGGTACCAGCTTTTTCCAGTGCATCTCAGTCCCTCGTCCCGCAGGGCGCGCACATGCGCTCCAGCCAGTCGAGATCGTCGCCGGCAAGCTGGCCTCTCAGGGCCGTGCGAACCGTTGCGTGGTAGCTGTCGAGCCAGGCGGTCTCGCCGGGAGACAGCAGGGAAATGTCGGCGAGGCGCAAATCGATGGGCACGAGCGTCAGCGAGCGGAAGCTCAGGAAGTCACCGCCGGCATCGACCACCTCGACCTGATTTTCCAGGCGGATGCCGTATTCGCCTGCTTTGTAGTAGCCGGGTTCGATGGTCGTCACCATGCCGGCCTTGAGCTCGATCTCGTTGACCCGCCGGTCGAAGCGCTGCGGCTGCTCGTGCACTGACAGGAAATGGCCGACGCCATGGCCGGTGCCATGGTCGTAGTCGAGGCCGAGGTCCCACAGGGGACGTCGCGCAAAGGCATCGACGTGATGGCCGAAGGTGCCAGCTGGGAATTTCAGCGTCAGCATCGAGATCAGCCCCTTGAGCACCGCCGTGTAGGCGCGGCGGATCTCGTCGCTGACGGGCGCAAGGGCCGTGGTGCGGGTGGCGTCGGTGGTGCCGGTCAGATATTGCCCGCCGGAATCGAGCAGGTAGACTCCCTCGGGCGTGATCGCGGCGTTGCTCACGGCTGTCGCATTGTAGTGGCACATGGCGGCATGGCCCGCCGAGGCGGAGATGGTGCGGAAGCTCGGCTCGACGAACAGCCTGTTGTCGCGGCGATACGCGAGGATGCGCTCCTCGGCTTCGAGTTCGGTCACCGGCATGCCTTGTGCCGCGCGCGTTGCGCCATAACGGTCGAGCCACGCAAGGAAACGCACCCAGGCAGCGCCGTCCTGGCGGTGGCAGTCGCGGAAGCCCTGCAACTCGATGGGGTTCTTCTCCATCTTGGCAAGCGTCACCGGACTGCGGGCGAGCTTGACCTCCCCGCCCCCATCGCGTGCCGCGTGGGCCACCGCCGACGGCGCGAAACCCGGATCGACAAGCGCTGTCTGTCCTTTCGCAAAGGCCGCGACGCGTTCGAGCAGGCGTGCCGGCTCAGCCATCTCGACGCCGTCGAGTTCGAAGCCGGAGAGATCGTTCGGCAGTTTGCGATGGTCGACCAGCCACTCGGTGCGACCGGCCTTGTCGATGATCAGGAAGGAATGCGGCATCGGGTTGAAGGCCACGTCGCGGCCGCGCACGTTGAGCAGCCAGGAAATGTTGTCGGGCTGCGCCTCGACCAGGAAGTCGGCGCCCTGGGCCGCGACCAGCGCGGCGATGCGGCGCTTCTTGTCAGCGACACTTTCACCCGCATAGTCGCGGCCGAAGGCCATAACCGGGCCGAGCGGCTTCTCCGGCTGCTTCGTCCAGATCGTGTCGACGAGATCGCCTGAAATCGCAACCCAAGCTCCGCCGGCGGACTCGGCCGCCTGGCCGCAATCCCGGTCCCAGGTCGAGGGCAGCAGCATCGGGTTGAAGCCGACGCGTTCGCCCTTGCGCAGGTTCTTGCGCAGCCAGTCCTTGAGCGGCGCGTCGTAGAAATGCTCGATGGCGAAGCTGTCGAGATCGATCTCCTCGCGCACCTGCACCTGGTAGCGCCCGTCGACGAAGATCGCGGCGCGGTCGCGCATGACGATCGCCACGCCGGCCGAACCGGTGAAGCCGGTGACATGGGCAAGCCGGCAATCATGCGGCGCGCAATATTCGCTCTGGTGCTCGTCGAAGCGCGGCACGACATAGCCGTCGAGCCCCTGCGCGGCGATTTCCCGGCGAAGCGCCTCTATGCGGCGGGATTGCTCCTGCCTTTCGGTCGATGTCATCTTGGATGTCCTGGTGGTCGGCGCGTTACGCGGCTGTGATGGTTTCGGCAAAATGGCAGGCTGCCATGCCCGCGCCCATAGGGCGCAGGACAGGCTTGTCGATGCGGCAGCGTTCGGCGGCATGCGGGCAGCGGACGTGGAACGGGCACCCCTTGGGAATGTCGAGCGGGCTCGGCAATTCACCCGACAGTGCCGGCGCCCTGTTCCGCTCGGTCGGGTCGAGCGAAGGGGCCGCCGCCAGCAGCGCCTTGGAATAGGGATGCAGCGGCCGCGAGAACAGCGCTTCCGAGGGCCCGATCTCAACGATGGCACCGAGATAAATCACCGCGACGCGGTGCGAGACATGGCGCACCAGCCTGAGGTCATGGGCGACGAACAGCACGGTGAGCCCGAGAGTATCCTGCAACTCCAGCAGCAGGTTCACCACCTGCGCCTGGACCGAGACGTCGAGCGCCGAGACCAGCTCGTCGGCGACGAGGCAGACAGGTTCGAGCGCAAGCGCCCGAGCGATGCCGATGCGCTGGCGCTGGCCGCCGGAGAATTCGTGCGGGAACTTGTCCGCCGCGCCCTCGGGCAGGCGCACGAGGTCGAGCAGTTCATCGATGCGCCTGTCGATCGCCTGCCCCTCGCGCATGCGATGCACCGTGAGCGCCTCGCGCAGCGTGTCGCGCACGGTCATTCGCGGGTTGAGTGAGGTGTAAGGATCCTGGAACATCATCTGGACGCGCTTGTTGAAGGCGCGACGCTTCGGGCCTGTCAGGCCAACCACACTTTCACCCTCGAACAGGATGTCGCCCCCCGACGGCCGGTGCAGGCCGGCGATGCAGCGTGCCAGGGTCGACTTGCCACAACCGGATTCACCGACGATGCCGAGCGTCTCGGCCGACATCACGTCGAGGTCGACGCCGTTCAGCGCCGAAACCACCTGCCGTGGCCGGCGGGCGATGGTGTCGGACAGCGAGCGCGGCTTTTCGAACCGCATCGAAAGGTCCCGGATGGAAAGCAGCGGTTCGACGGTTGGGTTGACCACGGTCATTGCGCCGCCTCCTGCGGGCTGAAATGTGCCAGCGCGTCGGCCAGCCGGTGGCAGGCCACCATCCGCGCTGGCCCCGCCGATTTCAGCTGCGGACGGACATCGGGACATTCGGTTCCGGCCACCGGGCAGCGCACCGTGAAGGCGCAACCTGATGGCAGGGCGTTGAGCGACGGCGGCGCGCCGGGGATCGAATAGAGCGGCGTGCGCGGTGCAACGTTGCGCGGGATCGAGCGCAGCAGCCCAAGTGAATAGGGATGGCGGGCGTCGCCGATCACGTCAGTCGTCGGCCCCATCTCGCAGAGCCGCCCGCCATACATCACCGCCACGCGGTCGCAGGTCTGCGCCACCACGCCCATGTCGTGAGTGACGAGGATGACGGCCATGCCGAGGTCGCGGCTGAGGGACTGGATCAGGCGCAGGATCTGGTCCTGGATGGTGACGTCGAGCGCGGTCGTCGGCTCGTCGGCCAACAGCAGCGACGGATTGGAGGCAAGTGCGATGGCGATCATCACACGCTGGCGCATGCCGCCCGAGAATTCATGCGGATAATCGCCGAGCCGGCTGCGCGCGGCGGGAATACCGACCATGTCGAGCAGCTCGACCGCTCTCGCTGTGCGTGCTGCTGCATCGAGAGTGGTGTGCGCCGCGAGGTTCTCCGAAATCTGCAGGCCCACCGTCAGGAGCGGGTTGAGCGACGACATCGGCTCCTGGAAGATCATCGCGATCTCGCGGCCGCGCACCTTGCGCATCTCCGCTTCGTCGAGCGGTACAAGATCCCTGCCCTTCCACAGGATCTCGCCGGCGACTCGGCCGCGCGGCCTGACAATGCCGAGGATCGAGCGCAGCGTGATGCTCTTGCCCGAGCCGGACTCGCCGACGAGGCCTAAGATTTCGCCGGCCTTGACGTCGAAGGAGACGCCATCCACCGCAACAAGCGGCCGCTCGCGCGAACCGAATTCGGTCCTGAGGCCGTGCACTTCGAGGACTGTTTCAGTCTTGGTCATGTCAGCGCCCCTTCGGCCGGAGCAGGTCGGCGAGTGCATCGCCGAGCAGGCTGAAGCCGAGGCCGGTCAGCACGATGGCGATACCGGGCATCAGGCTCATCCACCATGCAGTGAGCAGGAAGTTGCGTCCCTCCGAGATGAGAACGCCCCACTCTGCAGCCGGCGGCTGGGCGCCGAGGCCGAGATAGCCGAGCGACGAGCCGAGCAGGATGGCGAGCGCCATGTCGGTCATCCAATAGACAATGATAGGCGAGCTGGCGTTGGGCAGCAGGTGGCGGAAGATGATCCGCCGGTCGGAATAGCCGAGCACCCTGCCCGCGGCGGCATAGTCGCTCGACTTCTGCGTCATGATCTCGGCACGCGTCAGCCGGGCGTAATAGACCCAGTTTACCGCCGTGATGGCGATGTACATGTTGACCAGTCCTGGCCCGAGCACGGCGACGATAGCGATGACCAGCACCAGGAACGGGAAGGTGATGACAGCGTCGACGCAGCGGCCGAAAATGGTGTCGGCGAGGCCGCCATAATAGCCGACGAAGGCGCCGACGGTGACGCCGATCAGCAATGCGAAAATGGTGGCCAGGAAGGCCATCTGCATGTCCACGCGATAGGCCCAGATGACGCGAGAAAGCACGTCGCGACCGAAATTGTCGGTGCCGAACGGGTGCGCCAGGCTTGGTCCCTGCTGCATGGCATTCATGTCGAAGGCGAGAGGATCGTAGGGCGCGAATAGCTGAGGAAACAGGGCGAGCACGATCGATGCCGCGATGATGGCGAAGCCCACGACGAAAGCCGGCCGTGCGAAGGCGCGGCGCAGGAAGGCACCGAGGCGGCCCGGACGCGGGCGGGAATGGACAACGGCGCTCATGACTGGCGAAGCCTCGGGTCGAGCCAGGACTGCACCACGTCGGTCAACAGGAAGACGACGGAGACGAGCACGGCGAAAGTCAGCGTCAGCCCCTGGATCAGCGGATAGTCGCGGGCGAAGATCGCCTCGAGCATCAGCCGGCCGACGCCTGGGATGGCAAAGACAGTCTCGGTGACCAGCGTGCCGCTCATCAAGTTGCCGATGGACAGGCCGAGCAGCGTGATGGTCGACACCAGCGCGTTGCGCAGCACGTGCCTTGTCATGATGATGCGCGGTGACAGCCCCTTGGCGCGGGCAAACTGCACATAGTCGGCGTCGAGCACCTCGATCAGCGACGCCCGGAGATTCCGGAGAATGATCGCCGACGTGTAGAGCGCAATGCTGAGTGCCGGCAGCATCAGGTGATGGAGATTGTCGAGGAAGCTCTCGCCATAGCCGCCGACCGGAAACCAGCGCAGCTGCGCGGCAAGCACGGTGAGCAGCAGAAGCCCGATGTAGAACACCGGCATCGACAGCCCGACCTGGAAGACGCTGCGGATGGCGACATCGGTGGCACTGTTGACCCGCGACGCCGCGAGGAACGCCAGCGGCCCGGCCAGCAGGATGGCGAGCGCAACCGCATAGAGCGACAGGAACACCGTGGTCGGCAGCCGGCTCAGGATCACCTCGGTCACGGGCGCCTTCATCATGATCGAGCGGCCGAGATCGCCCGTCAGGGTGTTCTTGACGAAAACCACGAACTGCATCGGCAGCGGCTGGTCGAGGCCGAGATTGTGGCGGATCTGCTCGATCTGCGCGTCGGTCGCCTTGGCATCGGCCATGGCGATGGCGGGATCGCCGGGAAGCAGGCGCACGAGCAGGAAGATGAAGACCATGACCAGAAGGAAGGTCGGGATGATCTGCAGCAGCCGCGCCAGAAGATAGGACAAAGAGGGCATAGGCCTGGCCTTCGAGAAAGGCGCGCCGGACGGGGTCACCCGCCCGGCGCGTAGCGGTCACGCTTGGGTTACTTGGCGCGCCAGGTCTCGGCGAAGTCGTTGGCGCCGAGCGGCGTCTGCACGTAGCCCTCGACTGACTTCGACACGGCAACCGCAAAGGGCGTCTCATAGAGGAACAGCAGCGGCGCGTTCTCGGCGTAGATCTCCTGCATGCGCTTGTATTCTTCCTTGCGCTTGGCCGGATCGACCTCCGAGTTCGAAGCCTCGAACAGCTTGTTGAACTCGTCGTTGTTCCAGCCGGTGCCGACGGCCTGGCGCTGCTTGTAGTAGCCGAGCCAGCCGGTGACCTGGGCTGGGTCGTTGACGTCGTTGGCCCAGCCATAGGTGTGAATGTCGAACTCGCCCGAGCGGTTCTTGGCGCCGCGGGTCGGGTTGTCGACCTGCTCGACGGCCAGGTTGACGCCGAGCGGCGACCACATCTGCTGCAGCGCGGTGAACAGCGTGGCGTCGTCGGCACTGCCGGCAAGCGTGGTGAACTTGATGTTCAGCCCGCCATCGACCCCGGCCTCGGCCAGAAGCTGCTTGGCCTTTTCGGGATTATAGGGGTAGAGCGGCTCGGGGCCGTAATGCAGTTGCGTGGCCGCCGACATCAGCGAGGTCATCGGTTTGCCGGTGTCGAAGGTCACCAGCTTGAGCAGCATGCTCTTGTCGGTGGCGTAGTTCAGCGCCTGGCGCACCTTGACGTCGGCGAGCGGGTTCTTCGACCCGTCCTTCAGCGTTTCGCGGGTGTTGATCGGCGCGTAGATGATGCGGGTCGACGGGAACAGCTCCATCTTCAGCTTGGCGTCGTTGCGCAGCTCGCCGACGCGGGCGAAGGGAATGAACTCGGCGACATCGACTTCGCCGGCCTGCAGCTTGAGGATGCGGGTGGCGTCATCGGGGATGACGACGAAGTCGACCTCGTCGAGATAGGGCAGCGCCTTGCCGTCTTCGCCCTGGCGCCAGTAGTTCGGATTCTTGGCAAAGCTCATGCCGGTGCCGGCCTGGCGGCTCTTCATGGTGAAGGGGCCCGAGGTGACCGGATTGTTCTCGAAATAGGCCTTGGCCTTTTCCTGGTCGTTGGCCCCAGCTGCCTTTTCGAATGCGGCCTTGGAAACGATGCCGGTGTTGAAGGTGGCGAGAATCGAGGGGATCGTGGGGTCAGGCTGCTTTAGCGACAGCGTCACCTTGCCGCCGTCAGCCGTCACCTTCTCGACCGAGCCGAGCAGGCCGGCCCAGGGACCGTCGGGGTTGCGGGCACGGTCGAGCGAGAACACCACGTCGTCGCCCGACATCGGCGAGCCGTCGGAGAATTTCAGGCCGTCGCGCAGCTTGAGCGAGATCGACTTGCCGTCGGCAGCAACCTCGTAGGTTTCGGCCAATCCAGGCACGATCGAGCCGTCGGGACCGTTGCGCAGCAGCGTCTCGTAGAGGCTGGTGATCAGCCACAGGTCCGGATTGCGGTCGGCCCAGACAGGGTCGATGATCTGCGAGTCGTCATAGCGGGCGAAGGTCACGGCGCCGCCGCGATCGAGCGCCATCGCCGAGGTGGCCGCCAGTCCGAGCGCGGCGCCGAGCAGCATCGGCAACATATGTTTCATGTGTTTCTCCTCCTGTTTGGCCCCACCGGGCTATGCCGGCAATTCGTCTCGGTGCGCAGTTTGGATATTTTATCCAATTTTTTCGGACGCTTTTTCTTTGCGTCCGGGCCGCCCCGAGGGCATTGTTTATTTCCCCTTCAGTCGGCGGTTCGGGGTAAACCCGCTTGCGCAATCGACTTTAGCTGGACTAAAGTTCATCGAAATTATGAAGTCAAGCGGAAAGACAGCAATGCCCCTCGAAAGCGATCTGGCGGACAGCCCGACGGCAAGCCTGCCGGAGCCCGAGGCATCGGCTGCCGCTTCGATCGGCGAAATGCTGAGGACGCGGCGCAAGGCCATAGGCAAGACCATGAAGCAGGTGGCTGTCGAGGCCGGCCTCACCGAAGGCTTCATCAGCCAGATCGAGCGCGGGATTTCGACGCCGTCACTAATCTCGCTCTACAAGGTCGCCACCGCACTCGGGACCAGCGTCGACACCTTCCTGTCGCAGCCGCCCGAGCATGCGCATTCGATGGTCTCCCACGCCGGCGAGCGTCACGGCTACAATGTCGAGACCAAGGAGCGTGTTTACGAGATCATCGAGCGCGGCTTTCCCGGTGCCGCCCTCAACGGCTGTATCACGCTGATGCCCTCAGGCTATGCCTCGGAGCTCACCACTCACCAGGGCGAGGACTTCCTCTACCTGATCGAGGGCGAGATGCTCTACGAGATCGACGGCAAGGAGTATCTGCTCAAAGCCGGCGACACGCTGCACTTCCCCTCCTCCCTGCCCCATCGGGCCAGGAATGTCGGACCTGGACCGGCGCGCGAACTCTGGGTCGGCACCACCCGCATCCTTCCCGAGAATTGACGCCAGGCGTTGGAGCAACGGCCTGATGTTGCCCGCGGCCGCCATTCGACCTATCACCTTGCGCAGTCGGGCGATGCGCCCGGTCGCGAGCGGGTAATGTCATGAAACTGGAAACCGTCGATATCAGGCAGGCAGCATCAGCGGCCGATATCGTCTATGAGGCGCTGCGCAAGGCGATCATCGAGGGCGACCTCGCCGAGGGCGAAAACCTCAGGCAGGACCAGATCGCCTCGATGTTCAACACCAGTCGCATCCCTGTGCGCGAGGCATTGTCGCGGCTCGAGCAGAACGGCCTGATCACCACCCAGCGCTACAAGGGCGCTGTCGTGGCCGGCCTGTCGATCGAGGAAATCGCCGAGATCTTCGAGTTCCGCGCACTGGTCGAGGCCGAGGTGATCCGCCTTGCCGTGCCCAACATGGACCGCAGCACGCTTGCTCTCGCCGGCCGCCACTGCGAGGAGTTCGGCCGTGAGCCGAACTCGGCCAGATGGGGCGAGATCAACCGCAACTTCCACTATAGCCTCTACGAGGCCGCCCGCCGGCCCTATTATCTCCAGATCGTGCGCGCTTCGCTGGATCGCATCGACCGCTATCTCCGGGCGCAGCTGACGCTCACCGACGGCATGGCTCGAGCCCGCAGGGAGCATCAGGCGATCCTGGACGCCTGCGTCGAGGGCAATGCCGAAAAGGCGGCAGAGCTTACGCGCGACCACGTGCTCGGCGCCGGGCGCGCGCTGATCGCCTATCTTGAGGAAACACGATCGGGCGATGACTGACCTGTTTTCTTTCTCTGATATTGTTGCATGGGCGTTCAGATGACCATCAGGCCGATCGTCCATTTTCTCGATCCGCGTTTGCAGGCCATCGCCGCTCCGGTAACGACGTTCGACGCGGAACTGCGCATGCTCGCCGACGACCTGCTCGACACCATGCGGGCCGCCCCGGGCGTCGGCATCACCGCGCCTCATATCGGCGTGGC
This sequence comes from Hoeflea sp. 108, assembly GCF_000372965.1. Lineage (NCBI taxonomy): Bacteria > Pseudomonadati > Pseudomonadota > Alphaproteobacteria > Hyphomicrobiales > Rhizobiaceae > Hoeflea > Hoeflea sp. 108. The sequence continues at coordinate 3,866,775 of NZ_KB890024.1, forward strand.
CAGTCGGCTGGTGGTGCTCGAACTCGAGCCGAAGCAGGTGCGTATCTACGTCAACCCGCAGATCGTCTGGACTTCGCAGGAAAAGATCCGCCACACCGAAGGCAGCGTTTCGATGCCAGGCGTCACCGACGAGATCGAGCGCCATGCCGCTGTCGAGATCGCCTATCAGGATCTCCATGGCAGAGAACTGACCGAGAAGGCCGAAGGCTTCCTTGCTGTCTGCCACCAGCACGAGATCGACCAGCTCGACGGCATCTTCTGGATCCAGCGCCTGTCGAAGCTCAAGCGCGACCGCCTGATCAAGCGCTACGACAAGATACGGCAACGCTAGTGCGACGGAAGCCGTTGATGCCAACACCGGCACGGGTTGGTTCGATGGCGCCGATTTCCACATGACGGGTAAATGTTGGGACGCTCTTGCCTATGTTCAGGGCATTTCTTGCCGCGTTGCGACAGTTGAGTCACCTCTAATGTGAGCCTGGGTGCGGAACCAATTCGCTGATCGCGTGTTTAGGCGCTGCTGGGGGACAGCTCCCATGCGTGAAACTAGGGAAGTTGCTTAAGCATCAAAGGAGCAGGATCATGAAGAAATTTGTTCTCGCCTTGGCCGTTGCTGGCATGATGTCGTTCCCTGCCTTCGCCGCCGACGGCGTCGTGAAGGAATACAACAAGGAAGCCCGCGTCATCACCCTGGAAGACGGCACCAGCTTCACCGTAGGCGCAGACGTCGCGATTCCGCCGGAAGTCAAGGTTGGCGCCAAGGTCTCGATTCAGACGGACAAGAACGACAACACCAAGGTGACGGAAGTTCTTATGAACCCGTAAGCGGGTCCCCTCGAACAGATCTTCAGGCCCTGGATACGCCCGTATCCAGGGCCTTTCAATTGCAGCCTTTTGCAGCCTGCCGATCGCCATGCAGCGCCCAGCCCACGTCCGCGTCCTGCTCGCCTACCCCTACCTGCCTGCGCGACCTACCCCGTGATGGCGTCGACGTAGCTCATTTCGAAACTTTCAGAGACGCGCGACAGACAATGCGCTGTCGGCCTTGATGATCCTGCCGGTGGCGAGGCCGAAGCTGCCTGTAGCCAGTGCTGTCATATGCCGCCAATGTTGCCGGGATCGCCCCAACTCCCCCGCCGTCGGCAAATGAGCCGGTCTTATTCCTGCACCTTCCACCCCGCTGCCCGCTGGCGATGGACATCCGCAATGATGTTCGGACCTCAAGCATACCGCCGCCTGCGCTGACATCGCCTGCCGCGCGCTCGAGGGCTGGGGGTGCAAAGGGGAAGAGCCCCATGTGCCATGGTTCGACATCCAACGACCGTTTCAAACGTCGATGTGCGAAGATTCACGCAGTCCTTTCGATTGACGAGCCTCGCGTCACACGCCACAAAGTTCCATCAACGAGCTCCTTTGCCTTCTGGTTGCTGCCTCCATCTCTGCTGAGCGGCCATGCGTAGGTGTTTCCTGCCTTGGACCCATGGAGATTCACGTTTCATGAAAATCCCCAAGAAGCTCGGCCATATCTGGATAGGTCCGAAGCAGCAGCCGTCGCAGTGGATGCAAAGCTGGATCGACCGTCACCCAGACTGGGACTACACGCTCTACGACAACGACTTCCTCCGCAAGGGCAACTTCAGGACGCGCGCCCAGATCGACGAGTACATGAAGCGCGGCTCTTATGCAGGTGCAGCGGACCTGCTGCGCTTCGAAATTCTTTACTCCGAAGGCGGCTACATGGCCGGCGCGGACAGCATTTGCGTCCATCCGGTCGATGAACTGTTTGACGACGACGGAACGCTCTATACCGTCTATGAAAATGAGTTCCTGCGCGGCCAGCTGGTAGCTCCGATTGTGGCGGCTGCACCAGGCCACCCATTCCTCAATCTGATCCTATCCATCCTGGAGAGCACACCTCCTGCCGAATTGGATCAGCCGTGGAGAACGACGGGCAATCTGTTCATTGCCGAGCTGATCGAAACACATCGGCCGGATATCGTCATCTGGCCTTCTCACGTCCTCATACCCGAGCATTTCATCGGGAGAAAATACACGGGGACCGGCAAGGTATATGCGCACCAGATGTTCGGAGAAACGACCGGCGCTTATCAATTCAGCTCGACCTTCTCCAACATGCTCGAATATCGCAGGCGCATCTATGCGTCGATGGCGCGCAAGCGATTGAGAGCGATTAGGAGAAAGAAAACGGCACAATGACCGCGCAATGCAAATTGCGGGTACGCAGCGGCGATCCGGCCTCCGTTGGAGCACGGGATTGATGTACAAGGCCTTGAGAAATGCCACACGGTCTTTTCGCCGAAAGCATGGGCCACGCGCACTCACGATCCGCCTCGGCAATTGCCTTCGCCTGAAGCTGGCGCAACTGAGGCGTAGCCGGTCCAAGGCGCTGCACATCGGCATAACGGGCAGTTCGGCCAAGTCGACGACCACTGCTCTTCTTACCCACATTCTGGAAGGTCAGGGCAGCGTCCACGCGCAGGTCTACGAGAACACGATCCCGCAACTGGCGAGGACGCTGTGCAGCACGCCATCGCTAGCGGACTACGCCGTCGCAGAGGTTGGCGCTACCATCAAAGGATCCATACGGCCGATGGCTCGCCTCCTCCGCCCCGAGGTCGCCATCGTCACCAAAGTCGGCCTGGAGCATTATTCGGCGTTTCGCGGCAAGGAAGCCGTGGCTCAGGAAAAGGGAGAACTTGTCTCGGCCTTGCAACCTGCGGGTCTTGCAATCCTCAATGCGGACGACCCGCATGTCATGGCAATGGCAAAGCGTACGGCGGCCCGCATCGTCACCTTTGGCCGGTCGGACACCGCTGACTACAGGCTGGACTCTGCCGAAGCTTCATTCCCGCGGCTCCTCAAGGTGACCGTATCCTGCAGCGAAGGAAGCTTCGAGCTGCAGACGGCTTTCGTGGGTGAAGAGTTCTGGATCGCGACCCTGGCCGCATTCGCCACCGCTGTCGAACTCGGCGTGGCACCAGATTTGGCGATATCTCGCATTGCCAGCTTCGCTGTCCCGTGGAACCGCTGCGGCATTCTCGCGACCAACGGAGGCCCTACCTTCATCGTCGATACGGTGAAGGCTCCCAATGACAGCATTCCAGCCGCCATCGCCATTCTCAGCAAGAGCCAGCCCGCCAACAAGCGCGCGGTAATCGGCTTCATTTCCGACTACACCGGCGGCCCGAGGAAGGGCGCTGCACTCGCATACGACCTTGCCTACCAATGCGCGGACCAGTTCATCTTCGTCGGCGAGAATGGCCATCGTGCCCGCCCTTCCGAGGAAGACAGGAAAAACGGCAAGTTCATCGACTTCCTTCTTCCAAAGGAGGCATCGGACTACGTCAGGGCGACTTCCCGGCCCGACGAACTGATCCTTCTCAAGGGATCCCAGACCCAGCATCTCGAACGGATTGCCCTTAGTTGGACGCATGACGTCCAATGCTGGGAAACCAATTGCGGCAAGTACATCGACTGCCTGCAATGCGGGATGGTCGAGGTCCCCTACAACGAGCATCGCAAGGCCCGCAAAGCTCGCGCGCGGGCCCTGCGGGACAAAGGCATGTCACGCTCGGGCTAGGATGTAGGCAGCAGCACCGGTCTCGGGTCCTTGACCTCGGTGCTGCTACCGCACGTCCGCCCGCGCCCGTGGCCGCGCATCGTTGCGCTCATGGGCGAAAATCGTGGCCGGCAGTGGATCGCGGTTGCGGATGATGTCGGCGCCTTTTTCGCCAACCATTATTGTCGGGCCGTTGGTGTTGCATGACGGCACCCGCGGCATCACCGAACTGTCGCAGACACGTAAGCCTTCGATGCCGTGAACCTTCAGCTCGAGGTCGACGACGGCCATGTCGTCAGTGCCCATCCTGCAGGTGCCGACGGGGTGATGGTCGGTCTTGGCATTGGCGCAGCCATAGTCGAACAGCTGTTCCTCGGTCACCTTGTCCGGCCCGGGCAGCCGCTCGGCCAGCACGAAGGGTTTCAGGGCCGCCTGCTGCATGATCTCGCGCGCGATCCTGAGCCCTTCGATCGACATCTTGCGGTCGTGCGGATCGGCCCAGTAGTTGGGGTCGATCAGCGGGGCTGCCGCCGGATCGCTTGAAGCCAGCCGCACCGTGCCGCGCGAGCGCGGATGCAGATAGGCGGAATTGAGCGTCACGCCGGCATTCTTGAGCCGGGCGACGCCAGCCTCGATACCCGAGCCCAAACCGAGGTGGAACTGGATGTCGGGCGAACGCGCGTCTGGATCGGCGTACCAGAAGCCGCCTGTCTCAAACAGGCTCGACGTCACTGGCCCGGTGCGGAACAGCACATATTGCAACCCGGCCCACAGCGTGCGGTGCAGCTTGGCGACGTTGTCGTAGGTGTGATCTCCGGTGCACTCGGAGATGACGAACAGGTCGAGATGATCCTGCATGTTCTCGCCGACGCCCTTGAGGTCGTGGACGACTGGAATGCCAATGCTCTTCAGATGATTGGCCGGACCGATGCCGGACTGAAGCAGCAGCTTGGGCGAGCCGATGGCGCCCGACGACACCAGCACTTCGCGGTCTGCACGGATCATTTCGGGACCATTGCCGCCGGCAATCTCGACACCAACGGCCCTGCCCTTTTCGACCACGACGCGCGTCACCCGCGCGCCCAGGCGAACCGTCAAATTGCGCCGGTCCTTGATCGGGCTGAGATAGGCCATCGAGGCCGAAGAGCGACGCTTGTTGCGCTGGGTCAGCTGATAGAAGCCGACGCCGGCCTGCTGGCGGCCGTTGAAATCGTGATTGTAAGGAATGCCGAGTTCCTGGCCGGCACGGATATAGGCATCGCAGATCGGCAGAGCCGCCGACGGCATCGATACGCCCAGCGGCCCGCCATAGGAGTGATAGTCGTCGGCAAAGCGTTGGTTGTCCTCGCAGCGCTTGAAATAGGGCAGCACCGAGCGATAATCCCAGCCGGTGCAGCCATCCTCGCTGGCCCAGAGATCGTAGTCGACGGCGTTGCCGCGGGTGTAGAGCTGGGCGTTGATGCTGGAGCCGCCGCCGACCACCTTGGCCTGGGTGTAGCGCAAAACCCGGTTCTTCATGTGCTTCTGCGGCACCGTCTCCCAGCCCCAGCTGGCCACGCCCTTGGTCATTTTGGCAAAGCCTGCCGGCATGTGGAACAACGGGTTCCAGTCGCCGCCGCCGGCTTCGAGCAGCAGAACGCGCACGTCCGCGTCTTCGCTCAGCCGGTTGGCAAGCACACAGCCGGCGGGACCCGCACCAGTGATGATGTAGTCGTAGATCATGTCAGGAACTCTCACAGACGCGCGACGGACAATGCCCCGTCGGCCTTGATGATGCTGCCGGTGGCGAAGCCGAAGCTGCCGGTTGCCAGCGCCGCAGCGATACGTCCGATGTCGTCCGGCTCGCCCCAGCGCCCCGCCGGCACCAGCCCGTCGGCGATCAGCCGGTCATATTTTTCCGAAACCTTGGCCGTCATGTCCGAACGGATGATGCCGGGACGTATCTCGAACACGTCGATGCCGGAACCTGCCAACCGAAGCGTCAGCCCTTGAGTGAAGGCTGCAAGCCCTGCCTTCGACATGCAGTAGTCGAGCCTTTCGGGCGAGGTCATCTCGGCCGAGATCGAGGTGATGTTGATGATCGAGCGGCGCTGGCCCGGCTGCGGCATGGCGAGCATCGCCCGCAGCACAGACTGGGTAAAGAACACCGTGCCGCGCAGGTTGACCGCCATGATCACGTCGAAATTCTCTGACGTGAGCTCAAGGAAATCGCCGCGCACTTTTGACGCGATGCCGGCATTGTTGACGAGGCAGTCGAGCCGGCCGAAGTGATCGACGATCGTCTCGACCGTAGCCGCATGGCCCTCGATCTCGGCAAGGTCGGAGGCGACAAATAGCACCTTGGCGCCATGCTTTTCGAGGCCCGACACGGCCTCGGCCGCGGTCTGGTCCTCTTCACGGTCGGTGATGGCAAGATCGAAGCCTGCCTCGGCCAGCGCCCTCGCCACGGCAAGCCCGATGCCGCGGCGCGCGCCGGTCACCAGCGCCACGGGTTTCGCCTGGGTGCTCATGCCGCCAGATCCTTCCTCGCAATATGGTCGGCGACGCGCAAAGCCTGCGCCGCAATCGTCAGCGCCGGATTGACCGCCGCCGATGTCGGCAGGAAGCTCGCATCAACGACAAACAGGTTGGGGTGGTCGAAGGCACGGCAGAAGACGTCGAGCGGCGCCTGGGCGGGGTCGGTGCCCATGCGCACCGTGCCGCATTGATGTGACGGCGTGCGCTTGTCGAAGGCGCGGGAGACCACGACGGGAAAACCCGCGCTGCGCAGCACCTGCTTGAGCTTGGCCACCAGCCGCTCATGCGCCTCCCAATTGCTGCGCACCCATTTCAGCACGATGCGCTCGCCGTCGACCATGACGCGGCTTTCCGGCGACGGCAGGTCTTCGCTCATGGCGTAGAAATCGATCGAATGCGCGGTGACGCGGTTCAGCAACCACTCCGGCACGGCAGGCATAGCACCTTTCAGGATGGTGCCCGAAATGCGCCCGAGCAGTTGCACATTGCCCAGCGGCGGCCCGCCCTCACCGTCGGAAAGGTAAAAATCATTGAAGCCAAAAGTCTTCTGATAGACCGAATCGTTGCGGAACCAGGGGCTCATGGCGATCACCGCCGTCGAGTTGTGGTTCATGAAGTTGCGGCCGACCTGGTCGGAGCGGTTGGCGAGCCCAGTCGGATTGGCATCATTGGCCGAGCGCAGCAGGAGCGCCGCCGACTGCACGGCGCCCGCCGACAGGATCACCAGCTTCGGCCGCAGCACGGCGGTCTCGCCATTGTGCAGGTAGTGGACAGCAACGATCCGCCCGTCTGCCGCCGCTTCCAGTCGCGTCACACGCGTGTCGATCTGCAGCTTGACGTTCTTATGCTTGAGCGCTGCCGCCAGCGCGGTCGTCTCCGCATCCATCTTGCCGTCGAAACTGTTTGGATGCGCATCCCATGGCGTCTTGCCCTTGGCCAGCCAACGTTCGATGTCGACGCCAAGTGGCAGCGAATAAGGCTGCACGCCCTTGGCCCTGAGCCTGGCGCGCACGCCCGCTATCGCGGGTTCGTCGGCGACAGGCGCATGGGCATAACCGCTCGAATGCCGTGGCTCCGTCGGGTCCTCGCCCAGCACCCCGCGCACCTGGTAAAGCTGTTCCGCCTTCCCGTACCAGGCCTCCAACTCGTCATAGGCGAACGGCCATGCCGGCGACACGCCGTCGAGATGCTGCATCTCGGCAAAATCCTCGCGGCGATAGCGCGTCAGCACCGCGCCGTAGAACTTTGAATTGCCGCCGACATTGTAATAGTTGCCCGGGTTGAAGCCGGTACCGTCAGCCTCGTACCAGGTCTCGTCGGGCCGAAAGTGCCCGCGCTGGAAGATGGCGCGTTGGTCGCGGTTCTCCGGTCGGTCTGCGATATGGCCGCCGGCCTCGAGAATGAGGATTTCCGCGCCGGTCGCGGCAAGGCCGGCGGCGATGGTTGCGCCGCCTACGCCTGAGCCGATGATGACGATGTCAGGCTGTCCGGACATGTCAGGCGATGCGCAGCTGGCTCTTGGGGTCGAAGAACACCGCCTTGTCCAGGTTGAAGGCGAGCTTCGTCTTCTGACCGGCATGGATTGCAGCATCGGCGCGCAGCCGCGCCACCACTTCCTTGCCGCCGAGCTTGGTGACGGCGAAGGTGTCGGAACCGGCTGGCTCCACCACCTCGATCAGGCATTCTCCCTCGGCCAGCGACTTGGCGTTGCGGTCGGCGCCGTCAGGGTCGGTCAGCGCCTCGGGTCGCACGCCGAAGATGACCTCCTTGCCCGAATAGGCCCCAAGCGCGCCATTGGCCGTTCTGATCGGCAGCGCCAGCGGCTTCTCGCTCGGCCGCTCGAGCACCACGTTGAGCCCTCCCTCGCCGCCTTCCAGACGCGCCGACAACAGGTTCATCGCCGGCGAGCCCATGAAGTCGGCAACGAACATGTTGGCCGGGCTGTTGTAGATTTCGGCCGGCGTGCCGAATTGCTGCAGCAAGCCGTCCTTCAGCACCGCGATCTTCGAGGCCAGCGTCATCGCCTCGATCTGGTCGTGGGTGACGTAGACGATGGTCGTCTTCATGCGCTGGTGCAGCCGCTTGATCTCGGTGCGCATGTCGACGCGCAGCTTGGCGTCGAGGTTGGACAGCGGCTCGTCGAACAGGAACACCTGCGGATTGCGCACCAGCGCCCGTCCCATCGCGACACGCTGGCGCTGGCCGCCGGAGAGCTGGCTCGGCTTGCGGTCGAGCAGATGCCCGATCTGCAGGATGTCGGCCACCTGCTTGATCGCCTTGTCGCGCTCGTCCTTGGGCACGCCCCGGATTTCCATGCCGAAAGCGATGTTTCCGGCCACAGTCATGTTCGGGTAGAGCGCGTAGGACTGGAACACCATGGCAATGTCGCGCTTGGACGGATGCAGCCCGGCCACAGACTTGCCGTTGATGGCGATATCGCCAGAGGTGATCGGCTCAAGTCCGGCAATGGTGTTGAGCAATGTCGACTTGCCGCAACCGGACGGGCCGACCAGCACCAGGAAGCCGCCCTTGTCGATCTCGATGTTGATGTCCTTGAGGATCTCCACCTGACCGTAGTTCTTGTAGAGATTGCTGATCTTGAGGAACGACATGGGCTTACCCCTTGACCGCGCCGGCCATCAGGCCGCGCACGAAATAGCGTCCGGAGACGATGTAGACGATGAGGGTGGGCAGGGCGGCCAAGATCGCCCCGGCAAAATGGACGTTGTATTCCTTCACGCCGGTCGACGAATTGACCAGGTTGTTCAGCGCCACCGTGATTGGAATGGAGTTGAAGCCCGAGAAGGACGAGCCGAACAGGAAGTCGTTCCAGATGTTGGTGAACTGCCAGATGACGGTGACGACGATGATCGGCCCTGACGACGGCAAAAGGATGCGTCGGAAGATCTGGAAGAAGCTGGCGCCGTCGATCTGCGCCGCACGCACCAGTTCGGTCGGGAACGCCTCATAGTAGTTGCGGAAGAACAGCGTGGTGAAGCCGAGGCCGTAGATGGCGTGGATCAGCACCAGCCCGCTGATGGTGCCGGCAAGCCCGGTCATGCCGAGAATGCGGGCCGACGGTATCAGCACGATCTGGAACGGAATGAAGCAGGCGAGCAGCATCATGCCGAAAACGATGTTGTCGCCCTTGAAGCGCCATTTGGTCAGCACATAGCCGTTGAGCGCACCAAGCATCGTCGAGATGGCGACGGCAGGAACGACCATCATGACCGAGTTGAGGAAATAGGGCTTGAGACCCGTCGGCGAGACGCCGATCTGTGCCGTCGACCAGGCCGACAGCCAAGGTGCGATCGTCCACTGTTGCGGCAGTGCCAGCATGTTGCCCTGGCGGATCTCGTCCAGTGGCTTCAGCGAATTGACGATCATCACGTAGAGCGGCAGCAGGTAGTAGACCGCAAACAGGATCAGCACGACATAGATGAGAGCTCGGGCGAAGATGCCGTTGCGGGTGGCAACGTCCTGGGAAGCGGCGCTCATTTCTTCTTCCCCAGTTCCGAGTAGAGATAGGGCACGATGATCGTGAAGATCATCATCATCATGATGATCGCCGAGGCCGCGCCCATGCCCATTTCGTTGCGGCCGAAGGTGAATTTCTGCATGAATAGCGCGGGCGTCCAGGTCGCGGTGCCGGGGCCGCCGTCGGTCATCGCCACCACAAGGTCGTAGGACTTGATGGCCAGGTGTGCGAGCACCACGAAGGCCGACAGGAACACCGGCCGCATCAGCGGAATGATGATCCGGCGGTAGATGGTCATGGTCGAGGCGCCGTCGATCTGGGCTGCCTTGATGATCTCGTTGTCGACGCCGCGCAGGCCGGCGAGGAACATAGCCATGACGAAGCCTGACGACTGCCAGACGGCTGCGATGACGATGGTGTAGATCGCCATCGGACCTTCCTTGATCCAGCGGAACGAGAAGCTTTCCCACCCCCAGGACTGCATCACGTGTTCGAGGCCGATGCCGGGATCGAGGAACCATTTCCAGGCAACGCCGGTGACGATGAAGGACAGCGCCATCGGGTAGAGATAGATCGGCCTGAGAACACCCTCGCCGCGAATCTTCTGGTCGAGGAAGATGGCCAGCGCCAGCCCGATCGCACTGCAGATGACGATGTAGAGAACCGAGAAGATCGCTAGGTTCTTCAGCGCGACGATCCAGTTCGGATGATTGAACAGGCGCACATAGTTGTTGAAGCCGACCCAGGTCGAGAAATCGGGCAACAGCTTCGAACCGGAAAACGACAGGAAGGCCGTGAAGATGATGAAGCCATAGACGAAGATCAGGATGACTGCGAAGCTCGGCGCAAGCACGAGTTTCGGCAGCCACTCCTGCAGCGTGGCGCGCGTTTCCGTCGCCGTGCGCGGCACAGCGGTCGTCGTGAGGTCTGCCATTGTTCCAGCCTCTGGTTGATGTCGACGGTTGGGTGCCCCGGCCAAAGCCGGGGCACGTAAGCTATGGAGCTATCGCTCAGCCCTTGGCGGCTGCGACCGCCTCGACCAGCGCGGCAGCGGCTGCCTTCGAGTCGAGCTCGCCGTTGAAGTGGCGGGTCACGACGTCATAAAGCGCGTTCTTGACCGCGGCCGGAGCCGCATAGCCATGCGCCATCGAGCCGAACAGCTTGCCGCTGGTGTTGGCTTCGGCCAGGTCCTTGATGCCCTTCTTGCCGCAATCGTCGAAGGCGGTGTCAGGCACATCGGTGCGCGCCGGCACCGACCCCTTGACCACGTTGAACGACGACTGGAAGGCTGGATCCTCGATGTCCGCGGCCATCTTCATCTGCGCCGCCTTCTTGTCGTCGCCGACCTTGAACATCATGAACATGTCCGAGTTGAAGGTGACCGCCCCCTGCGTGCCGGGGAAGCGGATGCAGACGAAGTCGGTGCCCGGCTTCTGGCCGGCCTTCAGGAACTCGCCCTTGGCCCAGTCACCCATCATCTGCATGCCGGCCTTGCCTTCGATGACCATGGCAGAGGCCAGGTTCCAGTCGCGGCCCGAGAAGTCCTTGTCGACATAGCTCTTCAGCTTGGCCATGCGGTCGAAGGCTTCGACCATCTTGTCCGAACCCAACGCTGCCGGGTCGAGGTCGATCATGGACGACTTGTAGAAATCGGTGCCGAGCGACAGCACGACGGCGTCGAAGATGGTGGCATCCTGCCAGGCCTGGCCGCCATGGCCGAGCGGGGTGATGCCGTTGGCCTTCATCTTGTCGAGCACGGCGACGAGTTCGTCCCAGGTCTCGGGAGCCTTGCCGCCGGCAGCGTCGAGCGCCTTCTTGTTGATCCACACCCAGTTGGTCGAGTGCACGTTCACAGGAGCGGCGATCCACTTTCCGTCATGCTTGGCGAAGTTCTGCAGGGCCACCGGAACGACCTTGTCCCAGCCTTCCTTGTCGGCCACTTCGCCGAGATCGCCCACAACGCCCTGCTTGGCCCAGTCAGTGATGTCGAAGCCAAGCGCCTGCACGGCCGTGGGCGGATCGCCTGCGGTAACGCGGGCGCGCAGCGCCGTCATCGCGGCTTCACCGCCACCGCCGGCCACCGGCATGTCTTTCCAGGTAACGCCCTGGCTCTCGAGGTTCTTCTTGAGAACGTCGAGAGCGGCAGCCTCGCCGCCCGACGTCCACCAATGAAGCACCTCGACGCTCTCGGCAGCGTGTGCCAGCGGCATCGGCGCCACGAACAGTGTCGCGATCGCTGCCGTACTCATCAAAAACTTACGCATTCCAGTTCCTCCCGGGTTGCAAGTTCCTCACGCCTGATTGCGTGACACATTTCCCTTCGGCCCCGCCTCTGGGAATTCCTCCGATCGCTTCAGCCCCGTGCCTCCTTCGGCATCCAGTGGCCCGTCCGCGCTCCGATATGCATGTTGAGCGTCTTGGTCTCGGTGTAGTCCTCCACCGCATGGCGTCCGAGTTCGCGCCCGATGCCCGACTGGCGATAGCCGCCGAAGGGCAGTTCCGAAGCGCCGTCCATGAAGGTATTCATCCAGATGGTGCCCGCGCGGACCTTGCGGCCGACGGTAAGGCAGGTGTCGAAGTCGCGGCTCCACACGCCGGCCGACAGGCCATAGTCGATCGCGTTGGCGATGCGGATCGCCTCGTCGGCAGTCTCGAAGGCAAGCACCGAAAGCACCGGTCCGAACACCTCCTCCCTCGCCACCGCCATGTCGGGGGCGACCGACGACAGGATCGTCGGCTCCATGAACTGGCCAAGGCCGAGATCGGCGGCAGACCCGCCGATGGCGACGTCAGCGCCATTGTCGCTCGCACCTTTCACGTAAGTAACGATCTTCGCAAGATGCTGCGGGGTGATGATAGCACCAACCTGCGTCGCAGGATCGAGCGGATCGCCGACCTTGACCTTGGCCGACAGCGCAGCAATCCGGCCGGTCACCTCGTCGGCGATGTCGCGATGCACGATCAGGCGCGAGCCGGCATTGCAGCACTCGCCGGCATTGAAGTAGGCGCCAAAGACGGCCGCATCGATGAAATCGTCGAGATTGGCGTCGGGAAACACGATCTGCGGGTTCTTGCCACCAAGCTCCAGCGAGACCTTCTTCAGCGTCTGCGCAGCGTTGGCCATGGTCAGCCGGCCGATGCCGGTCGACCCGGTGAACGACACCATGTCGATGTCAGGATGGCTGGTCAGCGGCGCGCCCGCCTCGGGGCCGGTGCCGACGATGATGTTGACCACGCCCGCGGGAACGCCTGCCGTCTCCAGGATTTCGCCCAGCACCAGCGTCGAACCTGACGTCAGTTCCGACGGCTTGACCACTGCCGTGCAGCCGGCAGCCAGCGCAAAGGGCAGTTTCTGGCTGACGATCAGGAACGGGAAATTCCATGGCGTGATGATCGACACCACGCCGATCGCCTCGCGTAGCACCACGCCCAGCGTACCGTCGCCCAGCGTGTTGTAGCTCTCGCCATGCAGGTCGCGGGCAAGTGCCGCAGCATAGCGCCAGATGTCCGAAGCGCCGCTGAGTTCGCCCTTGGCCTGCGAGATCGGCTTGCCTGACTCGATACAGTCGAGGAAAGCGAGCTCGTCGGCACGCTCGTCGATGATGTCGGCGGCGCGCAGCAGGATGCGCGAGCGCTCGGCGCCGGTCATGCGCGGCCAGTGGCCGTCGTCGAACGCCTTGCGGGCCGAGGCAATCGCCCGGTTCGCGTCGACAGCGGTCGCGGCCTGATAACGGCTCACCACCGTGCCGTGGCCGGGGCTGGCGCGCTCGATCGTCTTGGCTTCAGTGCCGGCGGTCCATTTACCGTCGATCAGCATCTTGAACTCGCGGACCTTGAATCCGTCGAGCGGCTTGGGACGCATCAGAACCGTCATCACCATTCTCCTGCAAACTTGGCGGCACGCTTCTCGCTAAAGGCGGCGAGCCCCTCCTTGAGGTCGCCGGTCTTGGCGACGAGGATAGAGCCCAGCGCCTCGACAGCGGTGCCATTGTCTTCGCCATTGGCAGTGGCGATCATCAGTTTTGCAACCTCGACTGCCGCAGGGCCCCGCGCCGCGATCCGTACCGCATAGTCGCGCGCCGCGGCCACCGCCCCGCCGGTCTCGACCACATGATCGACAAGTCCGAGGGCTACAGCCTCGTCGGCGGAAAACACCTCGCCACCGAGCGCCATGCGCCGCACCACCTGAGCACTGGTCCGCCGCACCAGCCGCTGCGTGCCCGACCAGCCCGGCACCATGCCGAGCCCGGTCTCGGGCAGACCGATCTTCACATGGCGTTCGGCGATACGGATGTCGGCTGCGATCGCCAGCTCCAGCCCGCCGCCCAGTGCATGGCCGTTAATGGCGGCGATCAGCGGCATACGCAGCGTTGCCAGCCTTTCGAACACGCGATGGCCGAAGCGCACCCAGGCATGACCGAACTCGCTGGGCGTCATGCCGCCCCAGGCCTTGATGTCGCCGCCGGCCGAAAACGCCTTGCCCTCGCCTGTGAGGATCGTGACCCGGATGTCGGCATTGGCCTCGACCTCGTCGCAAGCCTGGGACAGCGCCTTCAGCATGTCGATGTCAAATGCGTTGAGCTTGTCCGGTCGGGCCGCCGTGATGATTGCGACAGGCCCGTCGAACTCGACCCTGATACGCTGGTCAGCCATTGACGACCTCCAGCCTGCGCTCGGCCTTGCGCGGAAGTTTCAGCCCGATCGGCGCCTCTGCAAACAGAGAAGAATCCATCAGCTTGAGCTTATCCGAGACGATCAGCGGAAACTCCGACTGATCAAGGATATGCGCCTGCAGTTCCACCCCCGGCGCGATCTCGGTCAGCACGATGCCTTGAGGCGTCAGCTTCATCACGCAGCGTTCGGTGACATAGGTGATGTCCTGGCCCTGCTCGACGCCGCGCCGGCCCGAGAAGGTGACATGCTCGACCTCGTTGACCAGCTTCTTGAGCTTGCCTTCCTTGTCGATGACCAGCTTGCCGCCAGCGATATCGAGCTTGGCGCCCGCATTGAACATGCCCGAGAAGACGATCTTCTTCGCCCGGGCAGTGATGTCGACGAAACCGCCCGCTCCCGCCGTCACATGCGACCGGAAGCTGAGCTTGGAGACGTTAACCGAGCCGCTGCGGTCGATCTCGAGGAAGGACAGCAGCGAGGCGTCGAAGCCCGCGCCCTGGAAATAGGTGAACTGGTAGGGCGACGGCATGAAGGCGTCGGCGTTCGACGCACAGCCGAAGGCAAAGTCGAGCAGCGGCACGCCGCCAACAGCCCCCTGCTCGATCACCCAGGTGACCTCGCCATGCAGCCCCTCTTCCAGCAGGATGCGCGGCACGTTGGCCGATATGCCGAAGCCGAGATTGACCGCGCTGCCCGCCTCCAGCTCCTGCGCCACGCGGCGCGCGATCACCTTCTGGATGTTGAACTCGGGCACGCGGAAACTGTCGAGCGGCCGCATGATCTCACCCGAGATCGCCGGGTCGTAGGCCGTCTGCGTCGTTTGCTTCTGCTCTGGGTCGACGACGATGTAGTCGACCAGCATGCCCGGCACGCGCACGTCATGCGGTCGCAGCGAGCCGTCCTTGGTGATGCGCTTCACCTGGGCAATGACGATGCCGCCATTGTTGCGGGCGGCCAGCGCCTGGTCGAGCCCGCCGAGATAGGCGCCCTCATGCTCGTAGGTCAGGTTGCCGCGCTCGTCCGCCGTCGTCGCCCGGATGATCGCCACCTGAGGCTTGATCGCGGGGAAGAACAGCCAGTCCTCGCCCTCGAAGCTGACCTTCCTGACCAACGGTTCGGCCGCGGCACGCGCATTCATGGCGCAGCCCTGCCGCTCGGGATCGACGAAGGTATCGAGCCCGACCTTGGTCATCACGCCCGGCCGCTTGGCCGCTGCCTCGCGATGCATGTCGAACATGATGCCCGAGGGAACATTGTAGGCCGCCACCTCCTCATTGCCGATCATCTGCCAGATCAGCGGCGGCTCGGCGCTCGACGGCCCCGACGGATAGGAGCCGCCGATGATCTTCTTGAGCAGGCCCTTCTTCGCAATGTAGTCGACACCCTTGATGCCGCTCATGTCGCCGGCGGCAATGGGGTGCAGGGTGGTCAGGTCGCGCGGATGTCCCGTCGCGTCGAAGCGCTCGCCGATCGCCCTCAGCATCAGATCGGGACAGCCGAGCCCGCTCGACGACGACACCGAGACGACGGCACCGTCGGAGATCAATGCAGCAGCCTGGGCTGCGGTGATGTGCTTGCCCATGGTCAGAGCCTCGCCTCGATGGCAACTGCCTTGCCGGTCGCGGCCGACTTGACCACTGCAAGCCCTGTCGCCAGCGACCACACGCCATCCTCGCCCGTCGCCGACGGTTTGCCCTTGCCTGATATGGCGTCGTGGAACGACTGCAAACCCGCCTCGTAGAGATTGCGCTGGTCGAGCTTGAGTTCCTGCTCGCCCTCAGCGTTGCGCAGCACGACGGAACCGACCGGCTTCTGGGTCATGACGTTGCGCGCGATGAGCGAACCCTCGGTGCCATGTACCTCGAAACCCGTCTCTGCAAACCTGGTGGTGAACGCATCGTGGAACTGGGCGATCACGCCCGACTTGAAGCGCAGCACACCCATCACGGCGTCTTCCAGCCCCGCCTGTCCCATGCCGCCAGTCTGGCTGAAGGCCACGGCCTCCACCGGATCGTCATTGAGCACGAAGCGCAAAGTGTCGGCGTCATGCACAGTGATGTCGAGGATCACACCACCACCGGCCTGCGGCTTGTCGAGCCGCCAGCCCTGCAGATGCGGCGGCAGGTAGACGGCGTGGAACACCCGCGCCGCCAGCGGCTTGCCGATACGGCCCGCAGCGATCGCATCGCGCATCGCCCGGTGGCTCGCCGCATTGCGCAGATGGTGGTTGGTCGCAAAAACGACGCCAGCGTCACGCGCGGCCTTCACCATTGCCAGTGCATCGTCGAGCGTCAGCGCCAGCGGCTTCTCGCACAGCACATGCTTGCCGGCCCTGGCCGCTGCAATCGCCTGCTCCAGATGCAGTTCGTTGGTGGTCGAAATGTAGACGGCATCGACACCGGCATCGCCGACGATGTCGTCCAGCGACGTCACCGACTTCGCGATACCGTTCGCCTGGGCATAGGCCCGGCCGCGTTCGGCATTGGTGCTCATGACAGACACGACCTCGCCGCCGGTCGCACGGATCGCGCCGATGACCCATTCCCTGGCGATGGTGCTCGCCCCGATCAGACCCCAGCGCGTCATGCCGTCATCGCCTCTCGCTTTGTCCGCCGTGCCGCGCCGCAGCTTTCGCGCACCACCAGCCGCACCGAAGCGACCAGCGCCTCTGGCTCGAAATCACCCGAATTGATCTGCTTGAGCAGCAACTGTGCTGCCCGCCGGCCCATGCCCTGCGGATCGACCGAAACCGTGGTCAGCGCCGGCACCGCCGTTTTTGCCTCGATCACGTCGTCGAAGCCGATGACGCCGAAATCGACGCCCGGTTCGATGCGGGCGCTGCGCAGCCCGTCGCAGGCACCGAAGGCTACCGCATCATTGAAGCAGAGCGCCGCCGTCGGCCGGTCGGCCATAGACAACAGCCGCTCGACCGCCGCCACACCGCCTGCGCGCGACGGCGCCGAGCTGATCACCAGCTCGTCCGAGGCATCCAGTCCCGCCTCCACCAGCGCGTCGCGAAAACCGCGCATGCGTTCGTCGAATACGGCCGTGTCGTTGAAGCCGCCAAGGAAGGCGATGCGCCGATGACCCAGCTCGATCAGGTGGCGCACGGCCGCCGCCGCCCCTGCATGCCCGTCCGACACGACGGAGGATACCTTGAGCCCCGGCACGTTGCGCGCCACCAGCACCACGGGAATGCCGCTGTCGACCAGCGGCCTGAGATCGGCTGACGTCGTCCCTCGCGCCGGCGACAGGATCAGCCCGGCCATGCCATGCTCGCGCATCGAGGCGATCACCTCGGCCTGGCGGTCGGGATTCTCGGCTGAATTGGCCATGAACTGGATATAGCCGGCCGACTGCACCACCATGTCCATGCCAACGGCCAGCTCAGCAAAGAAGCTGTTGGTCAGGTCGTTGACGACGATGCCGACGATCTTGGATTTCGACTGGCGCAGATTGGCAGCACTTCGGTTGTAGACATAACCGAGTTCGCGAATGACAGCGCCCACCTTGGCGCGGGTCGCCTCGTTGACCAGCGAACTGCCTTGCAGCACCAGCGACACGGTCGACTTCGACACGCCGGCAGCGCGCGCAACATCGACAACTGTCACCTTCGACTGCTTCAACGCCATCCTCCCAGAAGGGCTCGTAAGCGGGCATCTCCGGCCCGTTTTGCGAGTCCAATAATTGGAACGTTCCAAATTGTCAAGCAAGCAAGACGGCGGGGGCAGCCATTTCCAGGCGACCTGCCAGAGAGAAAACCCAGCGAGCCTGGTGCCAGAATTGTGTACAATTGACATATTCAAACGATTTACTACGTTTTCAGGCGCTTTCAGCAGCGCGCAGGCACAACTCTTGGACCATCCGGAGCCGCTCACTCGCTGATCGGCCAAAAACCAACTTGAAATTTGGAACGTTCTAAATTACGAGATGCAGCCGATCAGGGGAGGAACCCATGGCCAGGCAGGTGAAACTTCCACAGGCGGACCGGACCGTCGAGACCTACGCCCTGTCAGGCACGCCGACAGATAGGCCGGCAACGCGCCCCACATTCAGCCGCATCGCCTATGCCGCGGCCCATGTCGTCTCCGACCCGTGGGCGGATGCCACGCCCTGGAACAGCCCTGTCATCGACTGGGATGCCACCATGGCTTTCAGACATCATCTCTGGTCGCTCGGTTTCCGCATCGCCGAGGCGATGGACACTTCGCAGCGCGGCATGGGGCTCGACTGGGCCGGGGCGCAGGAGCTGATCCGCCGTTCGCTGGCCGAAGCGCGCACGGTAGCGGGCGCCGACCTCGCCTGCGGCGCCGGCACCGATCAACTCGACAAGCGCGACGCCCGCACGCTTGACGACGTGATCTCGGCCTATGAGGAGCAACTCGGCTTCATCGAAAAGCACGGTGGTCGCGCCATCATGATGGCGAGCCGCGCACTCGCCCATGTCGCCCAATCCCGCGACGACTATCGCAAGGTTTATGGCCGCATTCTCGGCCAGGCCAAGGACAAGGTCGTACTGCATTGGCTGGGCGACATGTTCGATCCCGAGTTGAGAGGCTACTGGGGTGGCGAGCGTTTCGAGGACACACTGGAGACGGTGCTTTCGATCATCGCCGACCACAAGGACAAGGTCGAAGGCATCAAGATCTCGCTGCTCGACCAGGCCTATGAGGTTGAACTGCGCCACCGGCTGCCCCAGGACGTGATCTGCTTCACCGGCGACGACTTCAACTATGCCGCCCTGATCGAAGGCGACGGCACGCGCCACAGCCATGCCTTGCTTGGCATCTTCGACGCCGTCGCCCCGCAAGCCTCCAAGGCGCTGTCAGCCCTGGCCAGCAACGATCTCGCCACCTTCCGCAGCACAATCGAGCCGACGGTGCCGCTGTCGCGAAAAATCTTCGAGGCGCCGACGCAATACTACAAGGCCGGCGTCGTCTTCCTCGCCTGGCTCAACGGCCACCAGAGCCATTTCACCATGCCGGCAGGCATGCAGTCCGCCCGTGGTGCCCTGCACTACGCCGACATTTTCCGCCTCGCCGACCAGGCCAACGTTCTGGACAAGCCGAACCTGGCCGTCGAGCGCATGGCGGCGCTGATGACGCAGTACGGCTTCGCCTGACCGGCTACATCAGCCCGAGCTGCTTGTAGAAACCGAGCGCGTCGTAATAGTCGCTCTGGCTGGCGATCTTGCCGTCCTTGATCGAGAACATCGAAGCCCCGGTGAAAGAGAACTTCTTGCCGGTGGCCTTGGTGCCGTCGGCCCAGTCACCGGTGTTGGTGCCGGAAAACTCCCATTCGAACGACACACGGTCATCCTGCACCACGGGGTTGCCCTTCATCTGCCAGACGGCGTCGGGCACGGCTTTGAGGAAATTGTCGATGACGCCCGCCTTGGCGGCGTCCTTGCCTTCGACCGGTTTGCCGACCGAAGCGTCGTAATAGACGACGTTGTCGGCAAAATGCTCGGCCGCCTTGGCCGAGTCGTGCGCATTCCACGCGGCGAGATAGGCCCCGACGACGGCCTGCGGCGTGTCCTGCGCCAACGCCGGGCCGATGGCCGGGACCGTGGCGATCAATGCAGCAAAGGTTGCGGATGCGAGAAACTGACGGCGATGCATGCCTTTTCCTCCCTTTTTCCTTCTCCCCGTTCACGGGGAGAAGGTGGCCCGAAGGGCCGGTTGAGGGGCAGCGTTTCGATCTATCGGCTTGGCTCAGCCCCTCATCTGCCTACCGGCATCTTCTCCGTAAACGGGGAGAAGAGATCTACCCATGCGCGATCATCACGTGGCGCACGGCGGTATAGTCCTCCAGCGCGTAGACCGACATGTCCTTGCCGTAGCCGGACTGCTTGAGGCCGCCATGTGGCATCTCGTTGGTCAGCATGAAGTGGGTATTGATCCAGGTGCAGCCATATTGCAGCCGCGCCGCCGTCGACATGCCGCGCGAGATGTCCTTGGTCCACACCGAAGACGCCAGGCCGTAGTCGCTGTCATTGGCCCAGTTGACCGCCTCGTCGACGTCGGAGAAGCGCGTCACCGACACCACCGGGCCGAACACTTCACGGCGCACGATCTCGTCCTCCTGCAGCGCACCGGCAACGACCGTCGGCTGGTAATAGAAGCCACCGCCCTCGCCCGGTTTGCCGCCTGTCGTGATCTCGATGTGCTTGAGTTCCGAAGCGCGCTCGACGAAGGAGGCGACGCGGTCCCGCTGGCGCCTTGAGATGAGCGGCCCGATCTCGTTTTCGGTGTCGTCGGCCTGGCCGAAGCGAATGGTCGACACCGCCGACGACAGGTCGGCGACAAGCTTGTCGTAGACCTTCTTGCCGGCATAGATGCGGCAGGCTGCCGTGCAGTCCTGGCCGGCATTGTAGTAGCCGAAGGCGCGCAGGCCACTGACCACGGCGTCGATGTCGGCATCGTCGAAGACGATGACCGGCGCCTTACCGCCGAGTTCGAGATGTGTGCGCTTGACCGACTTTGCCGCCGCTTGCAGCACCTTCTTGCCGGTGGCGACGTCGCCGGTGATCGAGATCATGCTGACCGCCTGATGGTTGATCAGCGTGTTGCCGACGCTCTCGCCACGGCCGAGCACGACATTGACCACGCCCTCCGGCAACACATCGGCGAGGATCTTTGCCAGCTTCAGCGCCGTCAGTGGCGTCTGCTCCGAAGGCTTGAAGACAACCGTGTTGCCGCCGGCAATCGCGGGCGCCAGCTTCCACGCCATCATCATCAGCGGATAGTTCCACGGCGCGATGGAGGCGACGATGCCGACCGGATCGCGTCGGATCATCGAGGTGTGGCCGGGCAGGTACTCGCCCGCCACCAACCCTGGCATCGAACGCACTGCGCCGGCAAAAAAGCGGTAGCAGTCGACGATGGCAGGAATCTCGTCGTTGAGAACGGCATTGATCGGCTTGCCGCAGTTGAGCGCCTCGAGGCGGGCGAACTCGGCCGCCTCGGCCTCGATGCGATCGGCGATCTTGAGCAGATAGCCCGAGCGCTGCGCCGGCGTCGTCTTCGACCAGCTCGCGAACGCTCTCTGGGCTGCCGTCACGGCCGTTTCGATCTGAACAGGCGAAGCTTCCGGCAGGCTGAGGATCGTCTCGCCGGTGCGCGGATTGAGGATCGCTTCTTCCGTCTCGGTCCCCCGCTCGAACTTCGAGCCGATGAGCATCTGGGTGTCCATGATTTCTCCCTTTCGATCTTATTTCCCCGCCCCGGCGATCTGGTCGCCTTCGCGGGTCAGGTAATAGGCGGCAAGGATGGGCAGCAGGGTCGCGAGAACCACGACCATGGCAACCACATTGGTGACCGGGCGCTGGCGCGGGCGCACCAACTCCTCGA
Organism: Hoeflea sp. 108; assembly: GCF_000372965.1. Classification (NCBI taxonomy): domain Bacteria; kingdom Pseudomonadati; phylum Pseudomonadota; class Alphaproteobacteria; order Hyphomicrobiales; family Rhizobiaceae; genus Hoeflea; species Hoeflea sp. 108. The sequence continues at coordinate 3,888,376 of NZ_KB890024.1, forward strand.
GCATCCAGATCGGCAGCGTCTGCTGCTGCCCGGCAGTGAAAGTGGTGACGATGACCTCGTCGAACGACAGCGCAAAGGCGAGCATGCCGCCGGCGAGAAGTGCCGTGCCGATATTGGGCAGGATCACATATCGGAACGTCTGGAAACCGTCGGCGCCGAGATCCATCGACGCCTCGAGCAGCGAACCCGAGGTACGGCGGAACCGCGCCACCGCATTGTTGTAGACGACCACGACGCAGAAGGTCGCGTGTCCCAGCACGATTGTCCAGAATGAGAACGGGATCTCCGCCAGGCTGAACGCCGAGCGCAATGCGATGCCGGTAATGATGCCGGGCAACGCGATGGGCAGGATGACCAACAGCGAGATCGCCTCGCGGCCGAAGAAACGGGTCTGGCTGACGGCGGCAGCGCAGAGTGTGCCGAGCACGAGCGCAATTGCCGTAGAGATCGCCGCGACCTGCACCGACAGTCCCAGCGCCTGCCAGACATCCGGCCGGCCCCACGTCACCGCAAACCACTGCGTGGTGAAACCGGGCGGCGGCCACTGGTAGCTCTTCTCCTCGGTCGTAAAGGCATAGACGAAGATCAGCAGGATCGGCAGATGCAGGAAGGCAAGCCCTGCGGCAGCCGCGATCTTCAGTCCGCGCGGGGCCGATTGGGAACGGTCAGAGCGCATCGAAAGCTCCCATGCGTTTGGCACCCCACAGATAAAACCCCATGATGACGATGGGCACGACGGTGAAGGCCGCGGCGAGCGGGATGTTGCCGGCAGTTCCCTGCTGGGCATAGACGGCCTGGCCGATGAACAGTCTCGATGTACCGATGATCTGCGGGATGATGTAGTCGCCGAGCGTCAGCGAGAAGGTGAAGATCGAGCCTGCGACAATGCCGGGCAGCGCCAGCGGAAACAGCACGTTGCGGAATGTCTGCCCGGGCGAAGCGCCGAGATCGGACGATGCCTCGACCAGATTGCCCGGCACGCGCTCCAGTGCGGCCTGGATCGGCAGGATCATGAACGGCAGCCAGACATAGACGAAGACGATGAAAGTACCGGTGAACGACACCGACAAGGAGTTGCCGCCGACGACCGGCAGCGACAGCCAGCTGTCGAGCAGCCATGAGAGATGCAGCTTGGCGAACAGCCAGGTGAGGATGCCTTCCTTGGCCAGGATCAGCTTCCACGCATAGATCTTGACCAGGTAGCTCGACCACAAGGGCAGCATGACTGCGAGATAGAACAGCGCTTTCCACGTGCCGCGGGCATAACGTGCCGCATAGTAGGCGATGGGAAATGCGACGATGGCAGAAGCCAGCGTCACGACCGCGGCCATCGTCACGGTGCGGACGATGATGTCGACATTCGCCGCCTGGAACAGATCGCCATAGGTCTTGAGTGTGAACTGGCGGCTGATCAGGCCCGAATACTCGTCGATCGAAAAGAAGCTCTGTGCCAAAAGCGCCAGTAGCGAACCGATATAGATGACACCGAGCCATAGGAGCGGCGGCGCCAGCATCAGGAAAAGCAGCAGCGCCGGGCGGCGCCACAACAGGTCCGACAGCGACCCGGCAAGGCCGCCGCGCTTGGGCAGGATCGCAGCCGCGCCCGTCGAGCCGGTAACAGCCTGGACGCTCATGCCTGCTCATCCATCAAATGGAGCTGGTCGCGGTTGAAGGTCAGCACGACATGGGCGCCGTCCTCGGGGACAGCGGTGCCCGACGGCACTGTCGCATGAAGTCTGAGGCCGTCGGCGTCGAGCGCAAGCTTGGTTGCGGCACCGAGATAATGGCGGGAGACGATGCGTGCAGCGACGCCGTCACCCGTCGCATCGCGTCCGACGCGGATCTGTTCCGGCCTCAGGCTGCCCCAGCGATGCTGGCCGGCATAACGCTGGACGAATTCGGGCGGCAGCACGTTGGACGAGCCGACGAAATCGGCGACGAAGCGCGAAGCCGGACGCTGGTAGATGTCTTCGGGTGCGCCGACCTGCATGATGCGGCCATTGTTGAACACGGCAACCCGGTCGGCCATCGACAGCGCCTCGCCCTGGTCGTGGGTGACGAAGACGAAGGTGATGCCGAGCGCCTTCTGCAAGGCCTTGAGCTCTTCCTGCATGCTCTCGCGCAGCTTGAGGTCGAGCGCGCCAAGCGGCTCGTCGAGCAACAGCACCTTGGGCTTGTTGACCAGCGCGCGCGCCAGCGCCACGCGCTGCCGCTGGCCGCCCGACAGCTGCCCCGGCTTGCGGCTGCCATAGCCCGGCAGCTGCACAAGCTTGAGTGCGTCTTCAGCAGCGCGGTGGCGCTCGTCCTTGCCGATGCCCTTGACCATCAGCCCGTAGGCGACGTTGTCGAGCACGTTGAGATGCGGGAACAGCGCGTAGTCCTGGAACACCGTGTTGACGTTGCGCCGGTAGGGCGGCACACCCTCGGCGCGTTCACCGAAGATCGAGATGCTGCCCGAGGTCGGTTGCTCGAAACCGGCGATCAGCCTGAGGCAGGTGGTCTTGCCCGAGCCCGAAGGCCCCAGCATGGCAAAGAACTCGCCGGGTTTGATCTCGAGGTCGACAGCATCGACCGCGTGCACCGCGCCGAAGTGGCGGGAGGTTTTCTGAAAGGCGACTGCTGGGGTCATCGTCTTTAGCTTCCGAAGTCTGGGCCATGCCGGCAGGGTGATGTGCCCATGCCATGGCAGCGCATCCGGCCGCCCCACGGCCGCCGATGCTTGTATGCCGCCGTCAGGCGGTCGTTTCAGGTCGGTTGGTGCCCTCCGCCCCCTCTCCCCGCTGGGAGAGGGTTGGCCGCAAGCGGCCTGGCGAGGGGGGCATCGTTTCGTTGCCGGCCTCAGCGGCCGCCGATCACGCCGATATAGTCCGACACCCAGCGGTAGTAGGGCACGCACTGGTCGTTCTGGGTGGCGCATTTCGACACCGGCGTCTTCCAGAACTTGATCTTGGCAAAGTCCTCGAAGCCGTTGGTCTTGCAGCCTTCGTCGGTGAGCAGCGCATTGCCCTTGCAGGCAGCCGGCACTGCCGGGTTCGAGCCGAACCAGGACGCGAGATCGCCCTGCAGCTTGGGGTTCAGCGAATGCTCGAGCCACATGTAAGCGCAGTTCGGATTGGCAGCCTCGACATGCATCATCGTCGTGTCGGCCCAGCCCGTGGCGCCCTCTTCCGGAATGGTCGAGGCGATCGGCTGCTTCTCCGACTTGAGCAGGTTGACCTGGAACGGCCACGAGCCTGAGGCGACAACGCCTTCATTCTTGAAGTCGTCGACCTGGATCATGGCGTCGTGCCAGTAGCGGCCGGCCAGTGTGCGCTGGACGCGCAGCAGGTCGAGGGCTGCCTTGTACTGGTCTTCGTTGAGCTCGTAGGGGTCCTTGATGCCAAGGTCCGGCTTGTGCGCCATCAGGTAGTTGGCGGCATCAGCGATGTGAATCGGCCCATCATAGGCCTGGACGCGACCCTTGTTGGGCTTGCCGTCTGGCAGGTCCATCGGCTCGAACACGATGTTCCAGCTCTTGGGCGCTTCCTTGAAGACGTTGGTGTTGTACATCAGCACGTTGGGGCCCCACTGGTAGGGCACGCCGTAGTGCTTGCCCTCGACCGTGAACCACGGCGCATCCTTGAGACGGTCATCGACGGTCGACCAGCTCTTGATCAGGCTTGTGTTGATCGGCTGGACGCGCTTGCCGGCAACCAGGCGCAGCGAGGCGTCACCCGAGGCGGTGACGAGGTCGAAGCCGCCCTCGTTCATCAACGCCACCATTTCGTCCGATGTCGCGGCCGTCTTGACGTTGACCTTGCAGCCCGTCTGCTTTTCGAAGTCGCTGACCCAATCGTAATTCTTGTCGGTCTCGCCGCGCTCGATGTAGCCCGGCCAGGCGATGATGTTGACCTGGCCTTCGCCCTTGCCGACTTCCTTCAGCTCCTGCGCGACGGCCTGTCCGGAAAAGCTGCACGCCAAGGCGATGGCTGTGCAGGATTTCAAAAATGACTTCATGTCGATTCTCCCATTTGCAGGGGGCCGCTCTCGATCGGCGGTATTGCCCTGATATGAAAGGTGCTGCGAATGAGCAGGTTTCGCAAATTCATTCGATAGAAGGGTGATATCGGTTTTTCCGATACCTAGAGCAACGCGCGTGCATTCGGATGAGCAACGGGCGCTCTTGCGCCTTAAGGCAAAGTATCGATCCCGGTATTCGGGCCGGTGCGCTCAGAGCTTCTGGCGCAGGGTTCTTTGCCCTTGGGCGACGCCGATGAAGTCGCGCGCGGCGGCCGGAAGCGACGAGCCTCGCCGCCAGACCATGCCCACCTGAACCACTGGCAGCGAGCCGGAGACATCGCGGGATTCGATCCGGTCGCCTTCCAGCGACCAGGGCCGGTAGACAAGGTCGGGCAAAAGCGCCACCCCTGCCCCTGTCGCCACAAGCGAGCGCACTGCCTCGACCGAACGGGTGCGAAAGGCAACATGCGGCTTGGCCCCGATGGCAGAAAGCAGCTTGCCGGTGTTCTCCTCGATCTCGTCGACGGAGAGCATGATCAGCGGCTCGCCGGCGATGTCACCGACGCCGATGATCTCGGCCGACGCCAGTGGATGGCCGAGCGGCAGCCACAGGCGATAGGCCGAGACCTCGAGGATTTCCGATTGCAGCGCCATGCGGTCGCGCAAATTGGAGGTCACCATGACGGCGACGTCGAGCTTGCCGCCGACCAAAAGGTGCTCGAGATAGTCGCCATTGTCTTCGATGGCCGAAATCTCGACCGCCGGATGGGCGCGGCGATAGCGGGCCAGCAGGTCCGACAGCACATAGCCCGCGACCAGCGAGGTGACGCCGAGCTTGAGCTGGCCCGTCGTCGCCGCCTGTCCGCCGAAGAAGGTGCGGCGCGCGTCCGACACGTCGGCCAGGATCTTGGTGGCGTGGCGCAGGAACTGGTGGCCCTTGTGGGTGATGTTGAGCCCACGCGGATGGCGCTCGAACAGCTCGACGCCGAGATCTCCCTCCAGTTCCTTGATCGCCTCGGTCACCGACGACTGCGAGATCGACAGGTTCTGCGCCGCACGCGAGATCGTGCCCTGCTCGGCAACGGCAACGAAGAACTGAAGCTGGCGAAGCGTGAAGGCCATGGCCGGAGTAGACAGGGCGGCGGGAGATTTGGAAAGGCCTGCGGTGGTGATGTCCCATCCTTCTCCCCGAGTGTTAGAAGACTGAAGGCGGACGAAGCAAACCTCCTTCGGCCTCGCGATCCTTCGCCCCCCTCTGGCCTGCCAGCCATCTCCCCCACAAGGAGGGAGATTAGTCGCGCCGCCGGATGCGCCCATCCTGCCACACGCCGCAGAGAGTCGCACTGAAAAGCCCAGAAGACTGGCTACCTGGGCAATTGCGCGAAGCGCGGATGAAGGCGTGATCTCCCTCCTTGTGAGGGAGATGGCTGGCAGACCAGAGGGGGGTACGAAGGATCACAACGCCGAAGATTGGCCCGAGACAGCATTGGCGCGCTCGCCTGCTCTCAAACAAAACAAGGCGGGGAAATCCCCGCCTTGTCGCAAAAGCTGATGTTCCGGGCGCGGCGGCCCGATGGCGCAGCTTAGTGCAGCACCAGCACATCCCCGGACGAGAAACTGATCTCGGTCTTTTCGCCGACGACGGGCGGCGGGGTCGAGGAATTGTTGAAAGTGTCGAGCGAGACGACGTTCTGGCCGACGCCAACGCGGACGCGGATGACGGAGCCAAGGAAATGCACGTCGGCGATCTGGCCGGTAAGGCTGGTGTCAGTGCCGGGACGACGGCCGAGCGAGATTGCTTCGGGGCGCAGGGCGAGCGACAGCGTGTCGCCCGACTTGGAGCCGTTGAGTTTGCCCTGGAGCCCGACTTCCTCGGTGTTGATCCGGACCTTGCCGGTCGCGGCATCGGAGACGGTGCCTTCGAGCACGTTGAGGGTGCCGACGAAATTGGCGACGAACTTGGTCGAGGGACGGTTGTAGATCTCGAACGGCGTGCCGGTCTGGTCGGCGCGACCCTCGTTCATGACCACGATGCGGTCGGACATCGACAGCGCCTCTTCCTGGTCGTGGGTGACGAAGATGGTGGTGATGCCGAGCTTCTTCTGGATCGAGCGGATTTCCTCGCGCAGCGAGATGCGCACCTTGGCGTCGAGCGCCGACAGCGGCTCGTCGAGCAGGAGCAGCTTGGGCTTGGGTGCGAGTGCGCGCGCCAGGGCGATACGCTGCTGCTGGCCGCCTGACAGCTGGTAAGGGTAGCGGTCGCCGAAATCGGGCAGCTTGATGATGTTGAGCATCTCCTGGATGCGCGCCTGCGCCTCGGCCTTGGGCACGCCGGCGACCTTCAGGCCGAAGCCGATGTTCTGCGCGACCGTCAGGTTGGGGAACAGCGCATAGGCCTGGAACACCATGCCGATGTTGCGCTGGTTGGGCTTGAGGCCGGTGACGTCCTTGCCGCCGATCAGCACCTTGCCCGCACTTGGCTCCTCGAAGCCGGCGACGATGCGCAGCATGGTGGTCTTGCCGCAGCCCGACGGTCCGAGGAAGGAGACGAACTCGCCGGCGCCGACGTCGAGATTGAAATCCTTGACCACGGCGACGTTGCCGAAGGACTTCTTGACGCTCTGGATGGAAAGAAAGGGATCGGCCATTGGCTTTTGCTCTTCTTGTTCAGTTCGGGCGGTTTGCCGACTTCGGCGCGAAACGGGCGAGGATCTGGATCACCGACATGCAGCCCCAGGTGATGGCAAAGGCGATGACCGCGAGCGCCGCCGGCTCATAGGCGCGGTTGGCGCCGATGTTCTGCAGGTAAGGTCCGAAGGCCGGGCGGTTGAGCAGGCTTGCAAGCGTGAACTCGCCGATGACGATGGCGAAGGTCAGGAAGGCCCCCGACAACACGGCGATCAGCACGTTGGGCAGGATGACACGCGCGATGATCGTGCCCCAGCCTGCGCCGAGGATCTGGGCCGCCTCGGTCAGGGTGCGCACATCGATGGTACGCAGTCCGGTGTCGACGGCCCGGTACATGTAGGGCAGCGCCAGCGTCGCATAACCTATGACCAGCAACGCATCGGTGCCGCGTGCCGAGCCGAGGAACGGCAGAGGCGAGTTGGAACCGTACATCCTGATGTAGCCGAAGACGATGACGATGGCCGGGATGACCAGCGGCAGCAGCGTGATGAACTCGACGATAGGCCTCAGGTGCGGCATGCGCAGCCTGATCCAGTAGGCGGTCGGCACGACGAGGAACACGCCGAGCAGAATGGTGAACACCGCCACCGTCACCGAATAGGCGAATGTTTCCTGGAAACGGCTGTCGCCGAGCACGACGCGATAGGCGTCGAAGGAATAGACGCCTCGGCGCATGCGCAGCGAGAACTCGAAGGTGGCGATCAGCGGAATGAAGAAATAGGCGGCGCCGACGATAAAGACGAGCCAGGCCCAGAAGCGAGAGGTCTTCATTTGAGCCACCTCTCCGAGCGGGTACGGAACCAGATGTAGAAGATGTTGGCGAGGCCGGTGACCACGATCATGCCGAAGGCAAGTGCATAGCCGAGATGCGGGTTGTGCAGCACGTCGCCGCGGATCTGCGCATAAAGCTTGATCGGCACTATGTTGAGCGACGAGCCGGTAAAGGCATAGGCCGTGGCAATGGCGCCGAAGGAATTGGCGAACAGCAGGATGACCGTGCCGAGGAAGCTCGGCCACAACACCGGAATGACGACCATGCGCCAGTATTGCCATGTGGTGGCGCCAAGCGTTGCGGCCGCCTCGCCCCATTCCTTCTTCAGGCCATCGATGGCCGGCGTGATGATGACGATCATCAGCGGAATCTGGAAAAACAGGTAGACGAGGATCAGGCCCCACGACGTCAGCACGTTGAAGCCCATGGCGTAGATGTCGATGCCGATGCCGCGCAACAGCACCGTCACCAGGCCGAGGCGGCCGAGCGTCGCCAGGAACGCGAAGGCCAACGGCACGCCGGCGAAATTGGAAGCGACACCCGAGAACGTCATGGTCGACGAACGCACCCAGCTCGGCAGGCCGCCACGCACGATGGCGATCGCCATGGCGAGGCCGACGAAGGCGCCGATGGTGGCCGACCAGAAGCTGATCTTGATCGACACCCAGTAGGCATCGCGGATCGAAGCGTCGAGGAACAGCTGGCGGATGTTGTCGAGCGTGTACTGGCCCTGGTCGTTCTGGAACGCGCCGATGACAAGATAGAGCGTCGGCAGGATCAGAAACATCAGGGCGAAGATGAAGAACGGCGCGACGCCGAGCCAATGGGTCGGCAAGCGGAATCCGCTGCGCGCATCCGGCGGAGCGGAGCGGGCGGCATCAGCCGTGGTGGTCATACTGGCCTGGGTCATGGGGCGCCGTCGCTGGAGCAATTCAACCGACAGGCGGTTTTCCGCCCGGAACTGCGTCGAAACAAGGTGTCAGAACGTTTTCGCAATGCCAATGGCGGCCGAGACGCTCTGGAGAAAATACGGGCGGCCGCAAGCGGCCGCCCGCTGTCAGAAGATACGATTACTTGACGTTGGCGCCGACGACGGCATCCCACTGCTTGGTGATCGCTTCCTTGGCCTTGGCCTGGTCGTCAAGCGTCGGGAACACGGCCTTTTCATAGGCAGCGGCCGGCGGCAGCTTGTCGAGCATGTCCTGCGGGATCTTGCCGTTCTTGGCGAGATCGTTGAAGCGGATCGGGTGGCAGTAGCCCTTCAGCCAGCCGAGCTGACCTTCGTCGGAATAGAGGTACTCCATCCACAGCTTGGCAGCGTTCGGATGCGGTGCGTAGGCGCTGATCGCCTGCACGTAGACGCCGGCGACGACGCCAGACTTCGGAACGACGACTTCAACCGGCGGGTTGCCGTTGAGGGTGTCGCGGCCGGCAAGCGCGTTATAGTCCCAGGTGATCAGGATCGGGGTCTGGCCCTGAGCCAGCGTCGCCGACTTGCCGATAACAGGAACGAAGTTGCCCTTAGCGTTCAACTCCTTGAAGAAGGCGAGACCCTTCTCGGCTGCCGAAGCAGCGTCGGTGGCACCCGAGCCGAGGCCGGCAGCGTAAACGCCCTGGATGGCCTGGTTGGAAGCGCGCGGATCGCCGGCGAGAGCGACCGAGTTCTTGTACTCGTCCTTGAGCAGATCGGCCCAATCCTGCGGGGCGTTCTTGACGAGGTCCTTGTTCACTTCGAACGACAGCACGCCGTAATAATCGCCATACCAGAAGCCGTCAGCGTCCTTGGCGGTATCCGGGATCGAATCCCAGGTCGATACCTTGTAGGGCTGGATCAGGCCGTCGGCCTTGGCCTGCGGACCATAGGAGAGACCGACGTCGATGACGTCAGGCGCCTGCGGGCCCTTGTTGTCCTTGTTGGCCTTGATGGCCTCGATCTCGTCGCTGGAGCCCGCGTCGGGGTTCAGTTCGTTGACGGTGATCTCGGGATACTTCTTCTTGAAGCCATCGATGACCGCGCCGTAACCGCACCAGTCATGTGGCAGCGCGATGGTGGTGAGCTGGCCTTCCGCCTTGGCGGCGGCCTCGAGCGCAGCGAGATCCTGCGCGGAAACGATCGCAGTCGTCACCATCAGCGACGCCGCGGTGAGGGAAAGCACTTTCCCCGTAAGCTTGAACATGTTGTCCTCTCCGTTGAACTAAACGCCCTGAGACGTCTGCGATGCGGTATCGGCTTCATGTGACAATCACATGAAGGTTACGTGAAGCCGTACCCCGCAGTGGAAAAAAGTTAACTACTTTTAATCGGTTGTCGCAATCGTCGCCGTTGTTTTCCGGCTAATTAATTCGGGGCTCCCCAGCCCTTCCCCTCCCCTTTTATTGACGTTGATAAGATGGAAGTTCCTTAGCCGACACTTGTCTCAAACCGTCCCCTCGATGGCGTTTTCAAGCAAGCCGAGGGCGGCCTTCTTGGTGAGCTTGACCGGGTTGCCGCCGGCGGTCGGATCGACCACCGCCATGTCGGCGATCAGGGTCTTGCGCTTCTTGTCCATGTCGAGGCCCTTGATCAGCCCCGGCAGCGCGTGCGGCACCTTCAGTTCCTTGCGCAGCTTGATGACCGCCTTGGCAAAACCGTCGAAGCCGCCCTTGATGCCGCAATAGGCCGAAAGGCGGACGATCTTCTCCTCGATGGCGTCGCGGTTGAAGGCGAGCACGTAAGGCATGAACACGGCGTTGGTCATACCGTGATGGGTGTCGTAGAGCGCGCCGATCGGATGCGACAGCGAGTGGATGGCGCCGAGCCCCTTCTGGAAGGCGGCCGCGCCCATGGCGGCAGCGCTCATCATGTGGGCGCGGGCGGTCAGATCCTTGCCGTTGGCAAAGGCCTTGGGCAGGTTCTCGAACACCAGGCGGATGCCCTCGACGGCGATGCCGTCGGCCATCGGATGGTAGCCGGGCGCGCAATAGGCCTCGAGGCAGTGGGCGAAGGCATCCATGCCGGTACCGGCGGTAATGAAGGACGGCATTCCGACCGACAGCTCGGGATCGGCAATGACGATCGCCGGCAAAAGCTTGGGATGGAAGATGACCTTCTTGGTGTGGGTCTCTTCATTGGTGATGACACCAGCGCGGCCGACTTCGGAACCGGTACCGGCAGTGGTCGGCACGGCGATGATGGGCGCGATGGCGTCGGAATTGGCACGGGTCCACCAGTCGCCGATGTCCTCGAAGTCCCAGACGGGAAGCGTCTGACCAGACTGGAAGGCGATCAGCTTGCCAAGGTCGAGCGCCGAGCCGCCACCAAAGGCGATGACGCCGTCATGCTTGCCCTTCTTGAACACCGCAATGCCCGCGGTGAGGTTCGCTTCGACCGGGTTCGGCTTGACGTCGGAAAAGACGCCATAGGGCACCTTGGCGTCGTCAAGGACCTTCAGCGTGGAAGCCACGACCGGCAGCTTGGCGAGGCCCGGATCGGTGACGAACAGCGGCTTCTTGATGCCGGTAGCCGCAAGCACCTCGGGCAGCTCGGAAATGCGGCCGGCGCCGAAGCGGACAGTGGTAGGGTAGTTCCACTTGGAAACGAGTTTGGACATTTTTTCTGGTCTCTCGAAGGTTGGTTCGAAATCGTCAGTTGACGAAAGTGTTGGCCACGCGTTCGGAACGCATCATGTACGGAATCCATATCGCAGCGCCGATGATCGATCGCACGATGGCGCGCATCGTCTCTTTGTCGAAAGCGGCGCCAGCTAATGTTTCAGGGAACATCGAGTATGCGACAAGCGCATCACCGATCTGAAACAACGGACTGATCGCAATCCAGATGATGTACCAGCCAGGAAACATCTGCAGCCGCTTGAAGGCGAAGACGAGCAACACGACCGGAGCGACAAAGAGGAGAACGACGTTAACCGCCACCTCGGCGACTACAAAGGATGCCTGGCCCGCCGTGAGGTAAGGCCAGGCTTCTGCAATGTTGGCATAGGCGGACATCTGCGCCATGCCGAACAACGGCGATGCGAAGAGCCCGAGCAAAGGCAGGATAAGCCATCCGCCAAGGCCCACGGGGCCGGCTGGAGCGCGGACTTCGGCGGTTGTCTCAGTCACAGATCAGACCTTCTCGCGCAGATGATAGGACTTCGGCCGGGTCAAATTGTCGTAGCCGATCTGCG